>LFEZ01000013.1 GCA_001510295.1 Thaumarchaeota archaeon casp-thauma4
ACATGCTGAACGGCCAATGTCCAAACTATATTAAATCAAACAACATCTAACAAAAGGTATGACAGAGAATAAACAAATCAAACATAATTTGCTATTGAATATCAAACGTTTAGAGGGAATATTGGAAAGAATTGACAAATTCTGTCATAATTATAATCAAGAAAAAGTTGATGCATCAGTTGCAGTTCTAAAAATAAAAAGTGTAATAGAAAATCTTCGTGAAGTAATCCCAGAAATGAGCAAAGATGTTAAATCAATAGATCAGGAAGTTAGTGAAAAAGAAATAGGTAAAGATTAACTAATGCAAAAATAGTGAAAAAATTATGAGTTTTGAAGAAGAGGTAGATGTTTATGGCGAATGTAGAAACTTCATCAAATTTTGTAAAGAACAAGGAATACAAGTTACATCAGAAGCAGTTGCAACTATTTGGGCAGCATTTCAGACAAATGTGGCATTAGATGAAGAAGAAGAAGCAACACTTGACGATTACTAGTCATTGTTTTTGGTTTTGGATATTTTTTTGTAGTTCTTGAAATGCAGATTGTATTTCACTTACTGCAGCATCATCTTCTAGAGTACTAACATCTCCAATTTTCTCATTTTTTGCAATTGCTTTTAGTAATCGACGCATGATTTTTCCACTTCTAGTTTTTGGTAATTTTTTAACAATGTAAAATTGACTGGGAGTTGCAATTGGACCAATTTGTGTTCTTATTATATCGCGTAATTCAGAACGTAGTTCATCATCAGTAGTTGCAGTATTTTCTTTTAGCATAACAAAAGCAATGATAGATTCACCTTTTACATCATCAGGGATTCCACACACAGCAGATTCTGCAACATCAGGATGAGAAACAATACTACTTTCCAGTTCTGCAGTTCCAATTCTATGACCTGCAACTTTGAGTACATCATCTGAACGACCAAGCAACCAGAAATATCCATCTGAATCTTTGACAGCATAATCTCCAGGATAGTAAAGTGATTCAAATTTTGACCAGTAGACATCTTTGTATTTTTCATTATCTTTCCACAATCCAAGAAGCATTCCAGGCCAAGGAGTTTTGATTATTAGCGAACCTTTAGTTTCAGGTTCAACTTCATTTCCATCTTCATCAACAACTTCAATATTTAATCCAGGAATAGGTAATGTAGCAGAACCGGGTTTTAATGGAATTGTTTCAATACCAGGTAAAGGACTAATTAATATTCCTCCAGTTTCAGTTTGCCACCAGGTATCAATAATTGGACAATTCTTTTTTCCAATTACATTGAAATACCATTTCCACACTTCAGGATTAATTGGTTCACCTACAGTTCCAAGCAAACGTAAAGTTGAAAGATTAAATGAATTTGGAATATCATCACCAAATTTCATTAGCATTCTAAGGGCAGTTGGTGTTGTATAGAAAATTGTTACACCATATTTTTGGATTATGTTCCACATTCTAGACGAATTAGGATGATCAGGTGCACCCTCATACATCACTTGGGTTGCACCATGTAACAAAGGACCATAAACTACGTAACTATGACCTGTAACCCATCCAATGTCAGCGGTACAAAAATAAACATCACCATCTTTGATGTCAAATGCCCATTTGTACGTAGAATAAAGATGAGTTAGATAACCACCAATACCATGTAAGACACCTTTAGGTTTTCCAGTAGTACCTGAAGTGTACAAAATGTATAATGAATCATTACTGTCTAGTATTTCAGCATCACATTCTTCAGATGAGTTTTGCATTACCTCATGCCAAAGTAAATCTTTTTGATTCAACGTAATTTTTTGCCCAGTCCTTTGGTAAACAATCACATTTTTCACAAATTGAACTGAAGAGGCTGAATCATCAACAATTTCTTTAAGATTGATTATTTTCCCTTTTCTATATCCACCATCAGCAGTGATAATGATTTTTGATTGAGAGTCTTCGACCCTGTCTGAAAGAGATTTGGAACTAAATCCAGAAAATACAACCGTATGAATTGCACCAATTCGTGCACATGCAAGCATCGATATTGGTAATTCAGGAATCATAGGAAGGTAAATTGTGACTCGGTCACCTTTTTTCACTTCTAAAGATTTTAGAACATTTGCAAGTTTTTTGACTTGTATGAACATTTCCTTATACGTAATTTTTCGATCAGTTCCATCTTCACCCTCCCATAAAATTGCGGGCTTCTCAGATTTAGATTCCTGATGGATATCCAATGTATTATGCGATGCATTAATTTTTCCATCTACAAACCACTTTGCAAAAGGAGGATTCCATTGCAGAGTCTGAGTCCAAGGTTTAAACCAAGATAGGGATTTTGCGCAGTCATTCCAAAAAGAGACATAGTCGTTTTTTGCAGAAGACCTAATTGTGGAATCGTAATTTCCTAATCCAATATTAAATTCTTCAGAATGCAATTACACATATTTGAATTATGAATGTTTTAAGAATTTGGAATGATTATTGAGAATTCATTCATTAAACCAATTAGATTCAGGTTCTGCTTGAATTTTTTCTTGTTGAGGAACGGTCATTAACTGAGTTTTAGATGAGGGCTCATTACTAGGAGGTTCAGGTAGATAAGTTCCAGGTATCTCTGATGGAGATACCTTTGGAATCATATCTTCGAGTGAGAGATTAGAGAGTCTGGATTTAACTTTACTAATCTCATCTTTCTCATGTTTCATATGCTGAAGCATTTCGTCTGTTTCTTTTTGAACATGACCGAATGTCTCCTGAGAAATTTCATTACTTTTGAGTTGAACATTTGCGTCAAACAAAAGAACTTTGACAGATTTTTCCTGTTCTTCAATTTCGACGACTCGATTATCTAATTCAGAACTAATTTCAAATTCAGTACGTTGGAGTGTCATTAATTTAGTGTGGTACTTTTCGTGAATTATTTCTGCATCAGACTTCATACTGTCGTTGTCAGAGACAATTTCCATCAATGCGTTAAGACGTCGGATCACAAGTTCTTTCTGTTTGAGTAAACGTTGTGAATCCAATCTCCACTTTGGAATAAAAATTACTACTTCAGCTTGGACTACGAGTTGTTCATAAGCAATTTGTTTCAAGCCTTCAGATCCGCAATTGATGCCGACGGTCTGTATAGATCCATCAACATCAGTTGAGGTGCCTAAAATTTTGCCCATTGGTGCACCGTACATGTCTTTTACGGGTTTTCCAATAATTTCAACTTCGCAGTTGCTCATGAATCAAAGTCGACAGATCTGTATAACCAGCCAAGTGTTAACAAGGTTGACAATTTTAGTACAAAGAAATTAACTAAATTAGAAATTCACGACTAAGCGTAATTTTATTATTATAATTAGATAAAAAAACTACATGATAGATAAAGAAGAATTAGGACAGATTATGAAATTCGTTGCAGAATACTGGGAAAAATTAAAAAACGAACCAAGTAATGACGCATTGAAAATTCTTCCATCCAAATTTTGGATGAAAACACTTGGAGGACCTGTTGGAAATGAGAAAGGCGCCAAAGGAAGATGGGTGACGACTTTGATGTATCTCGAAGATGAAGAAATGGAAAAAGCATTTCGAGATGTTTTAACAAGATGGCAAACAAAAGGTCAGCAAACAGCAACTGAACTTCCAACGAAATCACCCGATCTAATTCAAATTGGCAAAAGATAAAGATAAAACCAATCATGAAAAATAATATCGTTGTCCGAATTTTCTAAGAATGAAAGAAAAATTTTAGAAAAACATTTTTCAAATTCAGACAAAAATGTCTTTGCAATAATTACACCCAGACAAGTAGATCGAGGTGCATTGATGTCACGGTATAGTAGAACTGATAAAAGTATGAGAAAAATTTTCTTAGATGAATTTTTAAAAAATAAAAATCGTGGAGAGGAATTTTATGACAGAGTTTTACTTGAGTATGGAGACGATTCAGTTGCAGAATTGGGAATAGGACAAGTTGCAATAGAAGGTCTCTCAAATATAGCAGTCAAAAAAATTGAAGATCGAAGGATTGGTTTTTCATATTTAGAAAAATCATCAAGATATGTATCATGGGATAAAAAAATCAAAGGGAAATACAAATTTCTATATGAACCAACAATAATGAAAACTAAATTTGCAGATGAATATGTTAATGCATGTAATTTAGATTTCAAAGTCTATTCTAAAAATATTGAACCTATGTTAAAATTAATTAGAGAAAGAGATTCAATTAGCAATTATAAATTTAAAGACAAAGATGGTAAAGAGAGAAAATTTAACGCCATAAATGATGATGTGGTGATAAAATCCTCAATGAAAATTTACAATGCTGCAACTAAAGCAAAAGCACTTGATGCATTGAGAAGTTTACTTCCTGCATCAACATTAACAAATGTTGGAGTTACAGGAAATGGAAGAGCCTTTGAATATTTGTTATCCATATTATTTGCATCCAAACTAAAAGAAGAAAATAATTTAGCATCACAAATTAAACATGAACTTGATACTACAATCAAATCTTTTGTTAGAAGATCAGATGACAAATATGGAAAGATTTTGCAAAATTATCTAAATAGTATAAAAAAATCTGCACAAAACATTGCAAAAACATCAATTTCAGGCACACCAATTAAAGGAAAAGGTGTAAAATTAGTAGAATCTGAAAATGAAATTAAAGTAGTCAATAGCGTAATATCTGCAATAATTTATGAGCAATCTCCAGGAATATCATTTGATAAAATATTACAACAAGTTAAAAAAATTCCAATAAATAGAAAAAAGCAGATTATTTTAGATATGACAAATCTACGAAAAAATAGAAGGCATAGACCATCACGTGCATTTGAAATGGCGGAATATACATTTGATTTAGTCACAAATTTTGGAATGTTTAGAGACTTTCATAGACACAGAGCACTAACGTTAGAAAGACAACTACTAACGACATTTCATGGATTTGACATGCCACAAGAAGTAAAGGATCTTGGCATGCAGAAAGAATTCAAAGAATGTATGAGCAATTCAGATAATGTATTCAAAAAAATTCAAAAGAAATACCCGGAAGAAGCACAGTATGTTGTAAATTTTGCATATAATTATCCATACATGATGAAAATGAATATGAGAGAAGCTGTTCACATGATTGAATTACGTACAGTTCCACAGGGACATCAAGATTATAGAATTGTAGCACAAAAAATGTATCAAGCAATTAATAAAAAACATCCAATTCTAAGTAATGTGATGAAATTTGTTGATATGAATAAATATGAATTAGAAAGATTTGAATCAGAAAAAAGAACAGAGGAAAAGAGAAATAATAATGAGTGAAAAAAATTTTAAAACAGATGAAGAATGGAAAGAAGAATTAAATTCTGATGAGTATGAAGTTTGTAGATTAAAAGGCACAGAACGTGCATTTACAGGAATGTATTGGGATTGTAAAGATGACGGCATCTACAAATGTAGAGGATGTGGAATGGAATTATTTTCATCAGATACAAAATTTGATTCAGGTACAGGATGGCCAAGTTTTTTTAAACCAGAAGATGATGAGCGTATAGAATACATTGAAGATAGAACTTTCGGAATGGTCAGAGTGGAAGTAAATTGTAAAAAATGTGGTTCACATTTAGGACATGTTTTCGAGGATGGTCCTGCACCATCAAAACTTAGATACTGTATCAACTCATTATCTCTCAAATTAGACAAGTCAAATTAAATAATCCATTGGATCTTATGATACTATGAGAATAATACTATGTGGATTTGGTGTAGTTGCACAAAGCTTTTCAAATCTTTTAGAGTCACGTACACATGATCTTTATTCTAAATTTGGGTTAAAACCAAGAATTGTCGGTGTTTTCGACAGTAAAGGATGTGCATATGATGAAACAGGATTGGATTTAAAAAAATTAAATAAAATCAAAAAACAGTCAGGCACGGTAAGAGCATATGACAAATCAATAAGGCAAATTTCAGGTAAAGATATAATTGAAAATATTGATGCTGATGTTTTAATTGAGACTACCGCAAGCAACTACAAAGATGCAGAACCTGGAATGAGTCATATAATTTCTGCAATGAAAAAAAAGATGCATGTCATATCAGTGAACAAAGGACCATTAGCACTTGCATTCCCATCATTGATGGAATTAGCAACATACAATCAAGTAATGTTAAGATTTAGCGGCACGGTTGGTGGAGGTACACCAATTTTAGATTATGCAAAAAATAGTTTGAGAGGTGAAAGAATATTATCATTTCAAGGAATTCTTAATGGTACAACAAATTACATACTAACAAACATGGCAGAAGGAATGTCATTTGATGACGCACTAAAAGACGCGAAATCGAAAGGATATGTTGAAGCTGATGAATCACTTGATCTGGATGGATTAGATGCAGCAGCTAAACTTGTCATTTTAGCAAATTGGATAATGGGCAAAAAAGTTACAATGCCTGATATAATGAAGAAAGGAATTCGTAAAGTCAGCGTCGATGATATCAAAAATGCACAAAAAAACGGGTCTGCGGTCAAATTAATCGCATCTTGTGATAAAGAACTAGAACTAACGGTGTCACCTGTAGAGATAAAAATTAATGATCCGTTGTGTGTAAATGGAACACTAAATGCAATATCATTCACATCAGAACATTCAGGCACTCAGACAATAATTGGAAGAGGGGCAGGAGGAATAGAAACTGCAAGTGCAATATTACGGGATTTAATAGATATTAGAAAAGAGATAACTAAATCTTGAAAATAAATCTAATTTCAAAAAGCGAGACAACAGAATTACTAAAAATTGTCTCAGAAAGATGGAAAATTGACATACCTAAAGTAAAAAATTTAAAAGTATATGAAATTGATAATGAAACAAAATTAATCACAGGTAATGAAATCAAGATTTTGAAAATTCAAGATGAATATTTACCATTCCTTAGTGAAATTTCAACGTTAAAAAAATTTCCACATGTTCAGGTAGATATGGGAGCAGTGAAATTTATGTGTAAAGGTGCAAATCTCATGAGACCAGGAATCAAAAAATTTTCAGAATTTTCAAAAAATGATATCGTATGCATAGTGGAAGAATCACAAAATAAGTTTCTAGCTGTAGGAAAATCAGAAGTTGATAGTTCAGAACTTGAAAATATGGATAAAGGTGAAGTTTTGAAGAATTTACACTATATTTCAGATAAAGTTTGGGAAATTTCTAAAACACTATAAAATTATTTTGCATCTTCAGTAAATTCAGTGATTCCATCTTTGTTAACAACTAAAATGTCAATTCCATCACCGCTAAATGAGTCTCTCATGATTGCAGAACGAACTGCCTTTACAGCTAAATCTATAGCATCTTTTTCAGTCATGTTCTCTTTGAATTGAGGATCCAGTACACCCAGTGCCATCTCAGCACCAGTTCCAACTGCTGCATACTGATCAGGTAAAACAGAACCAAGAGGATCTAAAGTGTAGATTACAGGTTTGTCAATCATGCCACCAACAATTACTTGAGTTAACAATGGGAAGTATCTTCTTTCATACATCATGTTTGACATCATCTTTGCAATTGTGTTTGGTGGAACATCACGTTTCAACTCCATTTTTCTAATTTTTGCTAAAGCAGAAATTTGTAATGATAATAATTGCATGTCAGCAACCAAACCTGCACAAGTAGCTCCAACTTTTGGAGTTATTGGGAAAGTTTTCTTTGTTGATTTACTAACTAGGAAATTTCCATATGCAATTCTTTTTTCACTAGCAAAAACTACACCTTGATCAAATGTAATACCTACAGCGGTTGCGCCTGGCATGTAACTCATGATAGCACTCTGAAAATAGATAATAAAAGTATTAGTAAAAATTTGTGAATACCTATAGTTTGGGTGTTATTAAAAAAACGGTAGATCGTCAATTGCCGAGAACGCATCAGCGTGTTACCGCGGTCACGTTACTGACAGAAGTTTCGATCAGTTTAACGACGACGTCGTTTTGGAGCTGCTTTACGTTTTGAAGCTGCCCTACGTTTTGGGGCTGCTCTACGTCTTGCACCACCTTTCTTTGCTGGTGCTCTACGTTTTGCTGAGCTTCTCTTACGTCTGCGTGATGCAGCTTTCTTCGTTTTACCTGCTGCTGCTGCTGCTGCTCTGTTTCTTTTGCGAGTGCGTGCGGCTTTTTTAGCTGCTGCGCTTCTCTTAGCTTTTGATGTTGCCATAACATTCTGCCATATCTTTTCAGTGTTATACTATACAAGTTACTTGTTTTCACATACATTGTATAATTTATTCAAGTAAATTTTGCTAATTATGATCGTGAAAAGTTTTTCAAGAGTAAACAAATGTTCTTAGTTGTTTTTTGTAGTAGATCGATTTTTGCAAATTCATTAGGTGAATGCATTCTACAAAAAATGTACGATGCGCCAACAGAAATACAAGGTACAGACAAAATATGTGTAAATGCATGCATTGGTCCAGTTCCTGCGTTAGAAATATTCAAAACATAGTCACCAAAAATTTTTTTTGTACTTTCACATACAATGTTAACAATTTTTTCATTTGGATTTGTTCTTGCTGCAGATTCTGCGTTCAAAACATTGATCGATATGTCACTAAAACCCTTAACACGTAAGTGTCGTTGTAATAATTTTATTAATTTTTTTGGATCCATGTTTGGGACTAATCTAAAGTCAATTTTCACTTTTGCGCGTCCTGGAAGAACTGTCTTTGCACCATCACCAGTATACCCAGATTCTATACCTGCAATGTTACATGTAACACCAGATACCAAAGCTTTCTTTGCATCAAGAGCATTCTTGTTACCAACGAAACTTTTTACTCCATATTCTTTTTTGAAGCCGTCTGCATCAAACGGTTCTTTTTTTATTAATTTAATATCATTTTTTGATAATGGTTTAACATCGTCATACCAACCACTAATCAGTATTTTCCCATTTTCATCACGCATTGTATTCAAGGCTTGAATTAGTCGCCATGCAGGATTTTTGATAATTACTGCAAAACTAGAATGAACATCTCTTACAGATTCAGTTACAGTTAATTCCACATATAGCAAACCTTTCATTCCAAGTCCTATGATTGGTCGATTTTTTTGATCAACGTACCCAAACTCCCATACAACACCATCACATGAAAATTTCTTTTTATATTTTTTTAAATAACGTTCAATGTTTTGACTTCCATTTTCTTCTTCGCCTTCAATGACAAATTTTATGTTACATGGAACATCGCCGTATGTTTTCAAATACGATTCGACCGCTTTGATTCTAGTGATTAATTCACCTTTGTCATCTGATGCTCCACGACCAAAAATTTTGTTTCCAATAATTTTACCACTAAAAGGCGGATCATCCCATAACTCCAAAGGTTCAACAGGCTGTACATCATAATGATTATAAAATAACAGAGTTGTATTTGGATTATTTTTTGATTTTACTTCACCATACACAAGAGGTGCAGCATTTTTGCCTAATTGTAAAATTTCAGTGGCTATACCAGATTTTTTTAAAATTTTAGACACAAGAATGCTACATTCTTTGATTCCCTCATTTTTTGCAGAGATGCTTGGTTGATGAATCAATGTTTGTAGATCTTTAAGGAGTGAATCTTTATTTTTATCTATGAATTTTAATGCCTTTTCACAGTTCATTTTTTAATTATTAAACGAATTTAGCACTTTAGGTATTGTAGAAATAAGATCACTTGCAAGTATATGATTGCCAAATTCTTTTTGTAATATTTCTCCAGCAGCACCATTAACAAAAGCTGCAATACTTGAAGATTCAATCATATTTTTATTTCTAGATAAAAATCCAGCAGTTAATCCTGATAAGACATCACCCGTGCCACCAACAGTCATACACGGTGTTAATGTGGAATTTGTATAGGTGATAACGCCATTTGTGATTATATCTTCTTGCCCCTTTAGTAATATTGTGATTGAATGTTTTTTTGCAAATTTTTCACATATGGAAATTCGAGAATTGATTTCAGTTTCAACAGACTCACCAAAAATTCTTTTAAATTCACCTGAATGAGGTGTCAAAACTACATTTTGTCCTTCAATTATTGGAAGTATTTCTTTTACTAGAGAACTTGCATCTAATGAAACACGCACATTTCTATCTAATAGTGATTTTACAAGTAGTTTTATTGCCTCAATATCTTGGATTGCAAGCCCCATCCCAATGGCAGTTGAATCAATGTCAACAGGGACTTGCCCCAACATTTTGTTAACTGTTCCACGGGTAAGTTTTGAATCAGCCATTGGAATTACTATCAAATCAGGTGAAATCGATCGTGTTGAAAATACATTAATTTTTGGAACACATGTATAAACAAGATCACTTCCAGAACGTAATGCAGCAAGTGATGAAAGTGCAGGAGCGCCATGATAGATGTAACTGCCACCAACTATCAAGACTTTGCCGTTATCACCTTTTCGAGAATTATTCTTACGAGAAGGAATTAATTTTTCTACAATTTCTTTAGTTAATTTAATTAGAGTCAAATTAATTCACTTTGTCATTTGCTTTTTTCTTATTAAAATAGACTTTTCTTGCGATTGCAAGATATGTAGTATGGCCAATTCCTTGAAAAGAATGTCTAGTTTTTCCTTCACGTGCTTCAATACGACGAAGTATATGTTCACTACATTCTATATCAGTAAATTCATTTTCAACAAAAGCCATAGATAGTTTTTCAAGTTGATTCATTGTAGGACAAATTGCAACCACACTTCCACTGCTTTTGAGCATTTTTCTAACTTGTGGCAATACTTCCCAAGGATCACCAAGGTCAATTACGGCTAAATCCATATCTTCTAAAGGCATTTTTTTGGATTTTTTTAGATTCATTTGATGCATGGTGACATATTTTGACATTCCTGCTTTTTTGATATTCTTTTCTGCAATTTCCATAAATTTAGGTTCAACATCAAATGTGTAAACATGTCCACGAGGATTTACTATGCTAGCGAGAAAAGTAGTTAATGAACCGCTTCCAGTTCCTATTTCAACTATTTTTTGACCAGATTGTACACCCATTCTTGCTGCAATGTAACCAAAGTCTTTTGGATAAACAATTTGAGTACTATGCTGCATTTTCATGACATGATCATGTATTGTAGGTTTTAATAGGTAGACGTATTTGTCCTTGTTTGTCACTAAACGACTTCCAAATTCTTTTCCTATCGCATCAGCATGTTTGATAACTCCAATATGCGAATGAAATTGCTCTTTTTTAGAAACTTTTAGTAACCATTTTTTGGAATCATTATAAAAAAACATCACAAGATCTCCTGTTTTTATTTTTGCCATGTTCAAAATTCTAATTTTCTCAGGTTATAATCATTTTCCACGTTGTGAGCCCCACATTGCAACATGCAGTCTTGGGGAAAACTCAAAATTGTGTGATTTTGCTAATTTTGAAATTAATTTTTCACGTATGCTAATTTCCTCTTTGGTTGATGCCTGTGTCATCAGTTGTACTCTTTTTTCAGGAATTTTGTACTTTGCGATAAATTTTTTGATTTCAGGAATATCAGTTTCACCCTCCACAACGTATTTGAAAAAAGCATTTTGCTGATTTGCAAAAAAGTAATAACATTCATTATTTTCACAAAGATCTAATGAATTTCCAGAGTTTTTTGTTTTTGGAGATACATTCCATTGATCAATTAGATCTGTTAATATTTTGTTTGGTAAAATGGTACAATTAGTTTCAACCTCCACATAGAAATCAGGTTTTAGAAAAGATAGTAAATCAGCCAGATCATCTTGTTGGAGTAATGGTTCACCGCCAGTAATAACTAGATGTTTGATTCCAAGATCTAAAATAGCATCTTTAACTTCACTAATTGACATTTCCTTAACTTCTTTACTAAAATCATAATTCTTCCAATCCCAAGTATATTTTGTATCACACCAAGTACATTTCAAATTGCACTGAGCAGTTCTTAGAAAAATTGCAGGTTTACCAAAATTTTGACCCTCACCTTGAATTGATTTGAAAATTTCATTTACTTGCATGGTAGTCATAATTCCATATACCTTATATCCTAAACTCCCAATTTAGTCAGTGTGATAAGAGAGTTAATCATTAGTTTTGATTATCATAGTGGAAAAACTGTTAAAAAGTTAAGAAAATTAGAATTAGAAAAAAAAGATACCACTGACAAAGAAAAAATGCACAAACTAAAAGAAGAAATTCAAATTTTACAACAAGATTATGAATCAAAACTAAAACCAGTTGTGTTAGAGATTGCGTTTAACATTGAATCTCAAATGCAAAATATGTCAGATGATGAGATTTTTGAAAAGTTTCAAATTAAAAATGCAAATTCATCAATCATAGGAGAATGTGTCTATAATATTTGTCAGAAATTAGAAAGACAACCATCACATAAAATAATTTTAGAAATGATGCCAGAGAGATTTAGAAGGAATTAATCTTCAGGACTATAACTAACAATTTTTTTCCAACCTTCAGTATCCGTACATTGTTCATTAGTCATTCGTGAGAATAACAAATCATTAATTTTTGCAAATTTTTCGGTATCAAAATTGGATTCTTCCATATTTTCAATCATTTGATTTGCTAGACTCATACATGCTTGTTCATGTAAATTTATTGCATTTGAGGGAAACGACATGTTTGTTACTGCGATGAGTGTAATAATTGTAATTCCAGACAATAGTCCAATTTTTACCATTTTATTTAGATCCATTATTTTATTTTATAATGAAGATAAAATAAACAATATCATATCATGCTTGGGGAAAAAAGGAAAATGATTTTAAGATCTAAGCACTAATCTTTACAATGAAACTTTTTACCAAAACAGAAGAAAGTAGTACAAAATGTAAGAAATGTGGATCAGATTTACACGATGCAGAGAGATTGAAAAGACATGAGAAAATTGCACATGAAGGAAAAATTGATGTAAAGTGCCGAAATTGTGGAGAAGAATTCAGAGACCCAGAAAACTTGAGAAAACATAGAAAAAAATGTAAATGATTAGATGTCTGAATCCAAGGTTTCTTGTGAAATGAGTTTTAATTTTACACGTCTTCTTCGGATTAGAACATAATATTGTATAATTTCTGCAATTTGTTCTTCAATAGTATTTTCATGTTCATTACTTTCAAACAAAAAATCGAAATAATCTTTTTCATTTAGTTTTACAGTTATTTTTCTCAAAACTATAACAAGAGATTGATGGATATTACAGATTCAGTATGCGATTCATTGATTAGTAGTCAATCACAATTACAGATGAAAAGATGAAAAAATGTATTATTTGTGGATGCAAAGACCATAAATTAGTAGGATGCATACATCATAAGTCAAAACAGTGTAGTTGTTATAAACAGGAATAATATTAAAAAAATATGGGGCTATTTGGAAAAAATGAAGACCCAGAAGACTTGATGTATCAAGCAATGATGTTTCTAGAAAAAAATCAGCCAAAAGCTGCAGTTACATTATTTAAAAAAGTCACAAAAATCGACCCTGAAAATGTTAACGCATGGTACAATCAAGGTTTGGCATTAAATCAACTGAAAAAATATGCCGATGCAATAACATGTTTTGATATGATAACACAAAGAAATCCAAATGATGCACCAGCGTTGAATAATCGAGGGATTGCAATGGCAGAACTTGGTAATCCAGAAGGAGCAATGGAATATTATGAAAAATCAATTAAAGCGGACTCGAGTTATGCACCAGCATATTACAACAAAGGAGTCCTATTAGATAAAAAACTTGAACATGAGGAAGCATTGAAAATGTTAGATGAAGCAATTAAAATAGATCCAAAGAAACCAAATCCAAGATTTTACAAAGGAATTGTATTAGGTAAAACTGGGAAACACGAACTTGCATTGAATTGTTTTGAAAATGTTCATAGAGCAAATCCACAACACCTCGATTCATTGTTTCATAAAGGAATAGAATTAGCAGAGTTGGAAAGACATGAAAAAGCAATAGAAGTGTTTGATACAATATTAGATAAGCATAAAGGAAATATCAATGTAGTTTACGCAAAAGCTAGAAGCAAGGCTGCATTAAATGAAGTTAATGAAGCGTTTGATTTACTGAATGTTGCAATTAAGCATTCAAAGACAATCAAGTTATGGGCAAGAAGGGAGAAAGTTTTTGAGAAATTTTACGATGACCCAGAATTTCAAAGAATGGTGAAATGATTAAAGTTTTTTTCCATGTGAACCACATATCATATGTATGTCTATTTTTAAATCCTGTTAAACTATGACTCATATACAACATCTTTTGCGTGTAAATTATGCAAAAAGAGAATCTTTTTACAAAATCAGGCATACCGAGTAAAAAAGCTAAAGTGAATTATTTTACAGGGAAAATATCTGCAAAAGATATTTCAGCAAAAATTAAGCCAAGTACAGAAAAGTTTTATCATGTAACATTCAAAAATGGAGCAAGAACTAAACTTCATTTTCATGATGCAGGTCAAACGTTGATAGTTACTAAAGGGAAAGGAAGTCTAGTTATGTATAAGAAAATAGGAGTAGGTGTAAAAAAATTTAAAATAAAAAAATTAAAAAGTATAAATCTCATTATAGGAGATTGCATACATATTCCTGCAAATAAATTACACACACATGGTTCTGTAAACAAAAATGAGGAATTTTCACATGTTGCAATCAACTCATTTCCAAAAAAGAATACAGAGCCAAAAACCATATGGTATGAATCAGATTTTAAAACAAGCGTAACTAAGCGATTACCATAAAATGAATAGTAAAAAAATTGAAGCCGTGGAAGTGTTTTCAGGACAAGAAGGAGCACAGATTAGACAGATTTTTTCACCTGTAGATACGGACAATACAATTCGATATAGCTTAACACATTGTACAATAAATCCAGGAAATAGTTCAAAGCCACACACCATGAAAACGAGTGAAATGTTCTATATTTTACAAGGAAAAGGAATCATACATGTTGGAAAAGATCAAAAGGAAATAACAAAAAATGAAACAATTTTTGTTCCACCAATGTCTAAACAATTCATAGAAAACAAGGGTGAAATAGATCTAATTGTACTCTGCATAGTGGATCCTGCATGGAAGAAAGAAGATGAAATTATAGAATAAAACATGTTTTTAACATATTGAAGATAATGAAAGACGTTGAATTCAAATCAAGCCTATAAAACATTGGAAGTGGACAGTAAATCAGATTTTGAAGCAGTCAAATACGCATATAGAAAATTAGCACTTCAGTATCACCCAGATAAAAATAAAAATGTGGAAAGTGAAAAAAGATTCAAAATTATTACAGAAGCATATCATTTTTTGAAAAATCAAAATAAACATTCTGTAAGACAAAAACTGGAAAAAACTCAAGAAGAATCAGATTACACACAACCCAATCAGAGATTCTACAAGAGAACAAAATGGGGAAAAGATGAAGAAGGGAAAACTCCAGAAGCAGATTGGGGAAAGTATACAAAAGATTTTGAAGCAAATGAAGAATGGTGGAAAAGATATGAGAATGAGTTTTGGGAAAAATATGAAAAAACGGTTAATGAACAAACAAAAAAAGAGCCTGATAGAGGATTTACAAAAAAACGTAAAGAATTTGAATTAAAAGTAGAAGTTGATCAAAGTTTATGCATCGGATGTTGCAGTTGCGAAATAATTGCTCCAGAGGTTTTCACGATTGATAAAAATATAAAATCAAATCCAAAATCAAGAGTTTACAATAATAACGGTGCAAAGAATCAAAAAATAATTAATGCCGCAGAAACATGCCCTACCAAAGCAATCATTGTAGACAATCTAGATGAAAATGAAAGAATTTATCCATATTAGCTAGTCTTCAAGCGATTGTAAATAGAATTAATCTCAGAATTGGATAATTCAATTTTATCTTTAAACATTGAATGTACAGGACCTGCAGAATCATCATTACTTCGAGGTATCAAATGAACATGTACATGAGGAATTTCTTGTCCACTCTCTTTCCCATTATGAATTGCAATTAAAGTGGAACCTTCAAGTGAGTCAACTTTTGATGTCATTTTATGTACAGTGTCAAATAATTTTTGATTTACGTCAAAAGGTAAATCTTGAATTTTAGCATAATGTGCTTTTGGAATTACTAATGTATGTCCCTTTGCAACAGGAAATGCATCAAGAAATGATATAGTATGATCATCTTCATACAGGATTTTTGT
>LFEZ01000014.1 GCA_001510295.1 Thaumarchaeota archaeon casp-thauma4
TTTCTTGCAATGGTCCATTGATCAACTGCATTCTGGTCTGAACCAATCACCTTACCTTTCATCTCATCAATGTGAATTATTGCTGGTAAGTTTACCCATTGGCCTACCAATATGGCATCCCCAACATTCAGTGATGTCAATTGAGCAATTAAATCTCTACTAATTGATTCTGATGCAGATGCAATTTGATGTTGGTCATCTTCTTGAACCATTTTCATTACAGCTAACGATCCCATCTGGCTGAGAATGCTAGGCTCTATATTTCGTGGTCTTTGTGAAACTACGCACAATCCTAATCCGAATTTACGACCTTCTCTTGCAATCTTTGTTGCCCAATATTTTGCTCTTGCATCTTCTCCTTTAGGAATGAAAACATGTGCCTCTTCAATAATGACAAAGATTGGGCTGTTGAACATGTAACTTTTCTTTGATTTACTTTTTGCACTTTTTGCGTTACTTGCAGCCTTTCTATCATTAAGTAATTCTTGAAGATAATACCCTAATGCAACATTTGCTTGTTTATCGCTAAATTCTGAAACATTGAGAATGTTGAGTCTTCCTTCTTTGATTAATCCTACCGGATATACCATATCTGGATCTAAAATTTCTGCAAATCTATTACGTGCATCATCAATTTTGTCTTGAACTCTGTCTGCTGAATGTCTTTCTTCTTTTCTTTCTGGGTCACTTCCAATATGTTGCACTTGTTGATCTAATGCCTCCCAAAAATTAACGGATTCTTTAACTTCCGGTGTGAATGCTTTTCTCAAAATTCTTTGCTGAATGTCTGCTCCTTCTCTAATCTCTAAAACTTCTGATAATGTTTCAGCATCTAGTAATCTTGGATTAATTTTTGCATCAATTACGTTAATTTTTGGTATGTCTAAATCTGCATAATCATTATGATAATCAAAAATAATTACTGTTCCACTTAGTGCTGCAATTTTAGATGCAAGTAATGAAACAAGATTACTTTTCCCCATTCCAGTCATTGCCAAAATTCCTAAATGCCTTGAAACAATTTTGTTTAGGTTGATTTTTGAATCAACATCTTGATTTCTTAAGAGATTACCTATTTTCAACCATTCATTTCTTTCAGGAGCAAAAATATCTCCAAGATCTGCCTTTGTTGCTTTCATTACTCTGGTTCCTGGTAATGGTGGAATTGCAGGAAGTATTGCTTTTCCTTTTTGTAACATTTCTAAGAATCCTAAAATCAAAATTTTTCCGGTATAGCTTTTATCTCGTTTGTTTAGTTCTGCAAGTTCAATACTTTCTTCTGCTTCATCGTAATTTTTTACATCTGATAATGCTGCACTCGTAACAAATGATGTTTCTACTAAACCTACAATTTTACCTTCATCAACTTCTATTATGACATATTCACCTATTGGAAGTGCTCTTGATGATTGAACTGTTACTACATTAGGCTTTGATTCTCCTACCACAAATCCTAGGCTCATTCTAAAATCTCCCTTGAACCAATCTCATTTGATAGTCCGTGTATACTTGCTAATTTTGCAAGATCTTTTCCTGAAATTTTACAGTTATTGTGAGCCAGTTTTAGGGAATATGGATATCCGCTAATACTGTTTTTATAAATTTTATTCAGTACCTGTTTGAAATCTTCATTTGTATATCCTGTTCCAAATAATTCTACTTTGATTAATGGTAATGATTCTGACAATCTTGCAAAAATTGATGTAATGATTCTATCTTTTCCGAATTTTGAATCTTCAAATATTTTACTAAATCCTGATGTCCTTACGGCATGATTATAATAAAAAATATCTCCTGCAATGGCTCCGAAATCTTCAAATTGTTTCCGTGTGTTGGATGTTTTTGAAATAAACACAACATTGTTTCTTTTCTTCATTGCATTAATCATTGATTCTGTTAATGCTGCTTGTCTTGTCATAAATTGCGAATAAAGTGATCCATCCATTAAAACTAAATCTGCATTATCAATTGACATATTGCATGCCTCAATCTCCATTTTACTTGCTAATGATGCTAATACCGGATTAGTATCCAATCCAAAATCGTGCAAGTCTGCAATTATCTCACCATCTGTTTTTATTGATACTGCTGTTACTGCCCATAACTCTGCACCCTGAAATTTTATACTGTTAAAACTACTATCAATCCCTGCAGAAATCACTTCTTGTTTTTCTGGCGTATATTCAACCCAATTTTCTCTTGCTTTTTGTATGATTTTCTCATATTCTGGTCCCTTGAGAATGGCTAATGTCTTTTCACGATTAATTATTGCATCTTTGAAAACTGTATTGAGCATAATGTATAATTCTAGTTTTCACAAATATGAACATTAGGGTAGAAAATGAGCTGGCTGTTTGTCAGAACTAAATATTATTTCTTATCCTTGGATTCATCTGGTTTGGTCTTATCCCACATGTGCATATTTCCACGTAACAAAAATGAGCCTACAATAATTGTAACAAGTCCTACTACTACGAACATAAATCCTCTGCCTATCGTTCCAAGTTTTGACATGTTTTGATCTGGAATGCATTATTATTAAGACGTATTTCAAGAAAATTATGCCAAAGCGTAAAGATATTGTAACATGGATTGTAATTCTTGCAGGTGGAATAGGGTTTTTCTTGTTTTACGGCGTTGCAGTAGAATTGATGAGATAATTTCCGAATTTAATTACGGCTAACCTTGTAATTTCTTTTTTATTTCGTCATGGGCTTTTCTTTCTTTATCTAATAATTGCCTAATGACCTCAAGCTCTTTTGTGGTATCTTGTAATCTTTTATTTGTTGTAGCAATTATTTGACTTGCTGCTTCCACCACATTTTTTGAATCGCTCACTTTGTTATTTTTTATATCTGTCTTTTCCGTTTCTTCCAATTTTTTCTTGAGAACTTGTAATTCATTTTCCTTTTGATTCAATTCTTCATCAATTTTCTTTTTTTGATCCTCTGAATCTGAAAAAAATAACTGATTTTTCTTAATTTTTTCTTCTAATTCATTATTTATTTTTATTTTTTTAGATATGTCTTCTTGAATATTTTTTAATTCAATTTTTGAATCCCTAATATCCTTTGAAATATTATCTGTACTTTGATTATTCATTCTTATTTCGTTAGTATTGACTTGTGAAGTTTCATGTGAACGTAAATCTTTTTTTGATTGAATTATTTTGCCTACAATTTCATCATATTCTTTTTTTGATAATTGAATTTTTTCTAATATTATATTCAATCTTTCATTTTTTCCTTTAATTTCAGTTTCTAATTTTTCAATTTCACTTTCTGTGTCATCTTTAATTTTTTGTAAATTTTTGTTTGTTTCCTGATAAATATTCGTATCTTCTTTTTCTGTTTTTTTAAATAATCTCATTTCTAATCCTCAGATCCCTTTTGCTTTTCTAATAAATCTCACATAAAATCCTGCTCCTCCAATTATGATTCCAAAAACTAATGATGCGATTCCTAATTCTGGATTATCTTTATGTAAATTTGGTGCCAAAAACAATAACAATGCTCCAAAAATTATTAGAAAAAAACCTCCACCTTTTTTTTGTCGGTTGTGTTCACTATGAGCCATTTATTTCACGTATTTGCCAATTTTCTTTGCTACGTTCTTTTTTCCAATGTCTAAAATGAATGGACCGATCTTAGGACCGCTAGTAGTTGATAAAATAATTTGGTATAATATTTTGAAAAAATCTTTTGGTTCTATGTCGTCACCTTTTGCAATTTGATATATCTCATTTTGTAAGTCTTCACTCTCTTCATCTTTTTCTAAAAGAATAATTAATTTGCTTAATGCACCTTTGATCTTTGAATCTATATCTATATCAATTTCATCAGATATGTCAAATTCATCTGCAAAGTTTCCTGCCTTTTCAATCAATTTATCAATTTCAGGCAATGTTTCTTTGATTGCACGATAATCAATTAGTTTTTTATTTATTCTTGAAACTCTATCTTCTTTGAAAATTTTACATAATTCCAAAAGTAGTCTATAACTTACTTGCGCTGGTATCTGTTTTGGAGGAACTAGTAGATTCACATATTCGTACAATCCTTTCGATTTGACTAATTTTGCTTCATTATCAATCTTAATTTTTCCAAAAAATATTTTTTCTAATTCATTATATTCGTCCATAAGTGATGGTATGTCTTCAAATCCTAACTCTCTTGCACCTGTGATTCTTTTGTAAAGTAACAATAGTATTGATTCAGGCGTTCCAAATTTCAACCATGTCTGGGATGTCACAACATTCCCAAGTGATTTTGATATTTTTTTCCCACCTTTATCCAAGAACATTTCATATTTTACGTGGTGTGGATGTGGAAAATTCAAAACATCGTCTGCAACCCAATCATTAACTTTGACTGAATCCATGATGTCTTTTCCATATGCTTCAAATCTAATATCAAACGCACTCCATCTTGCAGCAAATTCTACTTTCCATGCTAATTTCCCAAGATCCTTTCTAATGTCTGCTTCACCTTCATGTCCACAACCTTTGATAATCTTTCCCCCGATTTCTGCATCGTGACATTTGTAGCGAACCTTTCTCTCATCAGATAGATATTCTGATGCTTCTGCAACATACAGTCTGTTACATTGTGCACATACGGGGAAATAAGGTAAGAATTTTTGATATTTTTCTTGTCCAACTAACTCTTCAATTTTAGCTCCAATCCTTTCACTCTGTGTTAAAATTGTGTGAATTTGCTCTTGCAGTAATCCTTCTTTGTAGGTATCTCTTGCTCTTTTGAAGATGTATTTAATTCCTAATTTCTCTAATCCATCTAAAAGTCTACTACTCATATTCATTCCATACGATTCATGTTCTCCTGTATGATCAGGTATTAGAGATACTGGTTTTCCAATATGTTCTTCAAGTGAATCTGGAAATCCTGCTGGAATTTTTCTTAATCCGTCAAGATCATCTGAATATGCAATTAATTCTGATTTGTATCCCATATTTTCTAAGGCAAGTTTTACTCCGTATGCTCTAACTGCATCTCCTAAACTACCGATGTGAGGAATGCCTGATGCACCTAGTCCACTTTCAACTCTAATCAAACTGGTATCTCTACCCAATTGCTTTTCTCTTTCAATTAATTCGGATGCTAGTTTGTCAATCCATGTACCTTTTCCTATGACATTTTGTCCAGACATATTTTTCACAAATCCTTTGCCATATATGGTCCATTATTTTTATAATTTAATTTTCTATAATATTCTCTTGTACCTACTGCACTGATTACGCATAATTTGTCTGATGATAGATCTGTTGCAGCAATTTCTTCTGCTTCCCTCATCAATTTCTTTCCAATTCCTTGATGTTGAAAGCTAAATTCTCCTTGTTTACCAATACCTATTGCTTTTCCAAATACATGCAGTTCTCTTACAATTGATGTTTTATTGGTAATTTCATGTCTATGTGCATTTTCACTAGGTTTTCGTAGTCTCAAAAATCCATATGTTAAGTCATTTTCATCATTAAATGACAAAAATACCTCTTTTCCACCACATGCATCATAATCTATTCTTTCTAATTTCAATTCTGAAAATTCTTTTTTATTATTCAGGCCTGCCTCTCTACATCTAATGCACTTGCATGACGTTCCTTGTTTTTCTAGTTCTTGGTGAACTTTTTGTCTTAAATTTCCAATCTTTGGACCATCAACAATTTCATCTGTAGTAATTTCTCTTTGAACTCTCATGATTCGAACCCATTTTGGTACATTTTTCTTAGATTCAGTTAAAACATTAATCATATCTTCGGTGGAATATGGTTTATAATTTCCTAATTTATAATCATCATAAAGTGGAGTATCTTTTAACACTAAAGCAGGATAAATTTTTAGCATATCTGGTTTGAACTCTTCCATTTCAAATAATTTTTTAAAATCTGCAATGTCTTCTTTTGGACTCATAGTTGGAAGTCCTGGCATCATATGTGCAACAATCTTGTATCCTGCATCTTTTGCAATTTGAAATGAACTTATGACTTGTTGTAAATTATGTCCTCGATTCACAATATTGTAAACTCGTTCAGTTAAACTTTGAACGCCAATTTCGACTCTGGTTATTCCATAATCTAGCATCATATCAACGTGTTTTTGTTGACAATAATCTGGTTTTGTTTCTATGGTGAAACCAACATTTCTAATTTTTGCTTTTTCATTGTTTCTTTTTGCATCTTCTAAACTACTTGATTCAAATCCATTAACTGCATCATAACATGATTTTATGAAATTTCGTTGATAATCATCTGGCATAAACAGGAAAGTTCCTCCTACGATAACTAATTCCAATTTTGTAGGATCATGACCAAATGCAATTAATTGCTCAATTTTTCTTCTTATCTGACTTCCAGGTTCATAATCATCTTCTATCGCACTAAGCGTTACAGGTTCTTTTCCTGTGTAGCTATTTGGAGTATTGATTTCTGTTCCTCCTGGGCAAAAAGTACATCTTCCGTGAGGACATGCAAATGGTTTTGGCATTATTGCAATGACTGTGACTCCTGAAGCTGATTTAACCGGTTTTTTTAGTAACACTTTTTGAAGCTTTAAGAATTGCTCTTCGGTTGCAGATGATAATATTTCTGAATTTCTAGGTAATCTTTCTAATGTATATTTTGCACATACTTCTTTTATTTCGTTTTTAATTTGATTTATTTTAGGATTATCAATTTCGGATAATTTTACACATATTTCTTTACACGCATGTAAAAAATTCCCACTTAATTTCTGCATGCACTATGCTAATCAATGCAACATAAAATGGTTTAAATTATATTTCACTTTCGCTTAGGAGCTGCTTTCTTTTTACTTACCTTTCGCTTAGGAGCTGCTTTCTTTTTACTTACCTTCATCCTAGAATGTTTTTTAATTTGTTTTTTTAATGATTCTAACTCGTTAGTTAAAGTTGCCATCTGCTTCAGTAAGTGTAATTCATCTCTTAATGTTGATGCTTGTCTCTCAAATTCGGCTTTCTTTTTTTGTTCATCTTCTGATTGATTTTTTGCAGCTGATGAGGCTTGAACTTGTGCTGCAGATTCATTTTGTATTTTTTCTGCATCTTCAACTTTTTGTGTTCTTTCTTCCTCGCTCATCGATGTCTCATCATATTGGTCTGATTCTGTTGATTTCTTATTTCCTAATTTTTTTAGATAATCCTTTTCATATTCTAAACGCATTTCTTCTCTTGATTTTTGACTCATGATTATTTTTTGAACCTGCATGATTTAAATAATTTTTAAAAATATTTGAAACACACTGTCTACTCTTTACTTTTCATCTGTTTCTACTGCCACTTCTTTTCTATAATCCATCTTTAACCAAATTGGTGTGATTATTGTAGTAACTGCTACCATTAACACAATTGTTGTGTATACATCTCCTGTTAAGACTCCTGATGATAATCCGACTCCTGCTATAATCAATCCTACCTCTCCTCTGGAAATCATTCCTATTCCAACTCTCATTCCTGCTGCTTTACTCTTCAAAAATAACATAGCTGGAAGTCCACATCCAAATAATTTAGTTACAATTGCAACTGCAATTATAACAGCACTTAGCATTAACACATCCAAGTTTACAGTTCTGAAATCTACATGTGCACCGATAATTGCAAAAAACAATGGTGCAAAAATCAATCCTATTCTACTAATGAAACTCTCTATTCTCTCAAACATTTTAGTAGCCGATAACGCCATTCCTACCGCAAACGCACCAACGATTGGAGATAATCCTAGCATACCTGCAATTGCAGCTGCTCCAAAAAACGACGCCGTTGCTATTCCTTCTACACTTCCAGTTGATTTCCATATTCTTGGTGTGATAACTTTTGGAATTATGAAAATGGCTGTAATTAATATTGCTGCAAAGAACCCTAATACCTTAAGAATTGTAAATGTTATATCAACTAAATCAATATTATCTATTGCTTCTGCACCGCCAAATGATGTTACAACTGACAATATCGCAATTGCTAGAATGTCATCTACTACTGCAGCTGCAATAATCAGTCTTGCCTCTGGAGATTTAATTTTGTTAAATTCTTTCAATACTTGAACTGAAATTGCTATGCTTGTTGCAGTAAGTGCAGTTGCAATCATCAATGCCTGTAATGCATCAAATCCAAATGCATGAAATACTAAAAATCCTGCAAAGAATGGAACTATTACTCCTATTGTTCCAACTGTGAATGATGCTTTTCCACCACGCAAAAATTCTTTTGGGGTCATTTCTAATCCAGCCATAAACAAAATTACAATTGCACCAATTTCTCCAAGGGTTCTTATCTCTGGTCCAATCTGTAAAATTGATTCTCCTGTTTCTGGATGTAACAAAAATGCTCCTAATGCAAATGGTCCAATAATCATTCCTGCAAGTAATTCTCCTAACACAATTGGTAGTTTGATTCTACTGAATAATTCCCCCATTAGCTTTGCGGCAGCTAGCAAGATTCCCACTGCTATGATAATCTCTACGAAGTGTGCTTCAGCTACCATTATCTAATATTTCCAGGATAACGTCATATAAGACAAATCTAGTAAAATTTTCTAAGACAAAATGTTATTGATTTCTATGCAATTTTTAATTTATTAATAAAAACACCTTTGTTTTTACTAATTTTGCCAATTTCATAAGATTTCATCTTATATTTATTGAAAATTTTATGAATATCTTTGACTTGGTTTTCTGGTGTAATAATACAAAATCCTATTCCCATATTGAATGTCTTATACATCTCTTCATTTTTCACTCCTGTATCTTCAATTAATTGCATTAATGCTGGAGTCTTAGGCATGTTGTCTAAATTGTATCCTATCTGTTTTAATCTCAATAATTTTGTAAATGATCCTCCTGTTATGTGTGCCAAACCATTAATCTTGCATTTTTTTAATGCTTCTAATATTGGTTTAACATAAATTTCGGTTGGACGCAAAAGTGCATCACCTAAATTTCCAACTCCTTTGATGTTATCTTTGACTGAATATTTTGACAAAAGTGCTTTTCGTGCTAATGAATACCCGTTTGAATGTAGTCCTGAACTTTGTATTCCTATAATTACATCGTTTGGTTTTATTTTATCTCCTAAGACCATCTCTTTTTTTGAAAGTATTCCTACAACCATCCCTGCAAGGTCAAATCCAAAACCTTTACCTAAAATCAAGTCTGGCATTATTGCTGTTTCCCCTCCCACAATTGGCATTGCTGATTTTTTTGCACCCTTGACCAATCCTGATACAATTTGTTTGAATATTTTTTGATCATTTTTGTTTGCAGCAATATAATCTACAAATGAAATTGGCGTTGCACCTATGCAGATTATATCATTAACATTCATTGCAATGCAATCTATTCCGATTGTATCGTATCTTTTCAACATATTTGAAATAATCACTTTTGTACCCACCCCATCTGTATGGGTTGCTAATAATTTTCCTCCAGGAATTTCGACAATACCTGCATAATGACCAAAACCATGTGTCATCTTTACCATTTTCTGGAGATTATGTGTTGATTCTATTAATTTACCAATTGCTTGTTGACTTTTTTTTATTTCTGAAACATCAACTCCTGCTTTTTTGTATGTTATTGTCATATCCATTTACCTACATGTACATATTTGAATCAATTTTTTTATGTTCGGAATACTTGTCTGATAATTCTTTTAAATCTACCCCAATCTGTTTTTTCTGTTTCTTTAGATTTTTAGTATCAATCTTAGTTTTGTAAATTCTATTCACTGCATCGATAATTGTAGCTGCAGCCATAGGATCTGGAGTTGATTCGTTTGCTTTTACAAGTAATGTTATGCCTCGAATTTTCCTAATTAAGCACTCATTTAGTATTCCACCTGAAATTCCCGCAATGAATCCATGAGGAATCATCTGGATATTTTTTTCTTCCATAACTCTACACATGTCAACTTCTGCTGCAAAAAATGTATTTCCATCGTGTTTTTTATCTGCAACTCCATCAAGTACAATTATTTCATTTGAGCCTTTTTTTTCAGCCCAGTCAAGAATTGCCATGGCAATATTATAAACTCCATCTTTACTTATTATTACTTCACAAATTATTGCACAGATACTTCCATCATTATTTGAATAAATTCTGAATGGATGTCTTAGTCTACCTTGCATGAATACTGTTAATGGCGGTAAGTGTTTTGAACGGAGAAACCCTACTTCTTTCATATCTAATTCATTTATCATATGATCTACAGCTATGGTACCAACTAATCCTGCTCCAACAAACCCCACAAAAATTGTAGGGTTTTTCAATTTATTTTTCCCAATTTCGTAGATCTCTGCTTCTGGTATGTTTGACTGCAATGCTTTACTGATTATGTTTTGTTTAATTACTTGTTCGCTTGATGAAGAAATATGTCTCGTGGCATGATTCGAATAATTATTTTTGGAACTGGTTCTATACTGTTTGTTTTGTTGTATACATCACGAATATTTTGATCTAATTTTTTTCATTTATTGTAAACAAATCAAGCATAATTCTCCCTTTTTCTGTAATGGTATAGATCATATTTGATCCAACTCTTTCTTTTTCTATGAATCTGTATTCTACACAAAAATGTAAATAATTCAGAAAGGATTTCTTCATTCTGATCTTTGATTTTGAATACAAATCTGAAAATTTCATTGGATTTGAGTTTAATTGATATAATAATTTCAAAAGAGAAAGCGTACTGAATTCCTTCGTTTTTGCTCTAACTGCATCTAATACTTGTTCATCTCGTTGAATTATGAATCCTTTGAATCGTTCTGCTACTTCTAGTGGCACATATGTTAATCTTGCTCTCATACAGTATAGTACCGTACTTTACCATATTAACGTTAAGTCATGCATTGTTGAGCTATTTGATCAGTTTTACTAAACTTGGCAAAATCATTATATCTATTTTCCTTCTTAGAGTTGTGAATTATACGAAAGGAATGTAATTTAAACAAAATATTCTGGCATAGTTGTTGTGGGTATAATTGATATTGGTAGTGTACTTGCAGGGTTAATCCTTCCATGTATTGTTGGTTTTGCCTAGCAATTATCGCATATTTGGTGGGTCTTTTACTAAATTTTTTCTAGGATTTTGATATTTATATTTTTTAATTTTAATTAATTCAAAATATGATCCAAATTTCTCTACGTCATCTACACCATCTAATCCCTCAGAACATGTAGGTTCTATCTTGAATTCCTTAATTTTCTTATACGTTGTATTTCTTTCAGCAGGAATTCTTCCTATACTTCTAATCAAGTGTCGTATCTCTTTTGGTCTTAATAGCTGACCATATTCTGCACCTGCTGCAGTAGATATGCTCTCGTTCATCAATGTTCCTCCAAAATCATTTGCACCCCAATTAAGAAGTAATTGTGAAAACTTTGGTCCCTCTTTTACCCATGACATCTGGATATTATCTATAACATTATTCAACATGATTCGTGAAATTGCATGAACTAGTAATGCATCATTTGAATTTGCACCTTTTTTGATACCTTCGTGAAGTTGATGTTTGTACATCGGTGCTTCTGAATAAATGAAATTGAGTGGAACAAATTCTGTAAATCCTCCTGTTTCTTTTTGTATTTCTCTAATTGTATCCAAATGATTGACTCTGTGTTCATTTGTTTCTAAATGGCCAAACATCATGGTTGATGTAGATTTTATTCCCATCTTGTGTGCAGTTTTTATAACATCTATCCAATCTTTGACTGTAATTCTCCCCGGAGAAATCTTATCACGTAGTTTTTGATTAAGTATTTCTGCTGCAGTTCCTGGAATTGTATCTACTCCTGCATCTTTTAATCTACTTAGATATTCTTTTATTGAAATCTTTGATCTGGTTGCACCATAAAGAATTTCTTCTGGAGAAAATCCATGTATGTGTATATCTGGAACTTCGGTTTTGATTTCTCTACAAATATTCTCATACAATCCTGCATCCATATCTGGTGGGAGTCCTGCTTGGACACATACTTCTGTTGCTCCATATGTGTATGCTTCTTTTGCTCTTCTTGCAATTTCTGCAATAGGGAGTATATAGCCTTCTTCCTCTCTAAAATCTCTACTAAATGCACAAAAACCACATTGTTTTATACATACATTTGTGAAGTTAATATTTCTGTTAACCACATACGTTACTGTATCTCCTACTTTTTCCCGTCGCAAATAATCTGCAACTTTACCGACAAGTTGAAAATCAATTCCTTTTGCATCAAATAAAACTAGTGCTTCTCTAGATGTGATATCTTTTCCAGAAATTGCTTTATTGAGAATCGCTGCAATTACTGGATCTGCATATTGCAAAATTCCATCTACATTTTTATTTTTTAAATTCATTTCCAATAACTCTCTTTTACGTAATTTTCCTCGTCCGCAATTAAAGATATTCTTTGTTTCAGGTCATTATTTACTAATGAAATGAACTCGGGATATACTGGAAATCTAGCTTTAAATGAAAAACCTGAATCATTACATTTCTTTTCAACATTTTGAATATTTGGCCATGAAAATTCTGGGTTTACATAATCTGATGTAATTGGTGAAATTCCTCCCCAATCATTAATTCCAACTGATAAAAATTCTTGATAATTTTCAGGTGAAAGATTAGGTGGAATCTGTATATTTGCATCTGGCATAATAATTCTACACAATGCAACTATTGTCTTGAAATAATCTTCTTCTGGTGTTGAATGTTGGAACATTGATGTTTCTGGTTTTGGATGAAAATTTTGTAAAATAATTTCTTGAATATTTCCATACTTGGCATGAAGTTCTTTGATGTCTAATATTGATTGAATACATTCTTCCATATTTTCGCCAATTCCTACTAGGATTCCTGTGGTCATTGGAATTTTCAATTCACCAGAATTTTTTAGAATATTTAATCTTGCAATTGGATCCTTACTTGGTGCATCGTGATGCGGCATTCCTTTCTCTCTCAATCTTGGACTGGAGTTTTCAAGCATCACTCCCATGCTGACATTAGATTTCTGTAGCTCTTTCATTTCACTTTTAGTAAGATTTCCTGCATTTGTATGAGGAAAAATTCCTTCATCTAACACCATCTCTGAACAATGAATCAAGTATTCTGAGGTAGATGAAAATCCTTCATTTCTTAACCACTTTTTTGCTTCTGAATATTTTTGTTCAGGTCTTTCCCCTGTAACAAATAGTGCTTCAGTACAATTGTATTTTTTTGCTAATACTGCTAATTCTTTGACCGTCTGTTTGTTCATCAATGATAATTTTGCATCATTAGGTTCGGCTTTGTATGTACAATATGAGCATGTATCTCTACATAGATTAATTATATTGAAAAATGCTTTTTTTGAAAAACTAACATTTCTCCCTTTTTGTTTATCTCTAATTCTTGATGCTGTATCAAATATGATTTTTCTAGGTGCACTTTCAGATAATTCTAAAATCTCTTCTTTGCTGATCTCTTTTGATTCATCAATTTTATGGATTATTTCTAAATCAAATTGTAACTTACTCAATGTTTCAAAATTAAATACGTTCTATTTAATTTTGTAGAGATTTCATCTAGGTCTTTCCTCAAGAACCATTGTTAATTCCAAAATTTCTCCATTTCTATTTATTGATAACACCATTTCATCTCCTATTGATTTCTCTCTTTGTAAGTAAACCAATATGTCTGAAATTTTTCTAACGGTCTTTCCATCAATTGATAAAATTATGTCTCCATCCAATGCAAATTCTTTTCCATCAATCTTTTTTGTTTCCGTGACTCCTAGTAATCCTGCTAGTTCTGCTGGACTTCCTTCAATTACTGAAACAACCAAAAAGCCTTTTGAACTTTTTAATTCTCTTACCTCTGCTAATTCTGGGTCTACATCTGTTCCTGAAATTCCCATCCATGGATGTTTAAACTCTCCATTTTCAATGAGTACTGGTACCACTTTCTTTACAGTATTTGATGGAACTGCAAAACCAATTCCAGAAAATTCACCATTTACTGATTGTATAGCTGTATTAATTCCTACAACTTCGCCTTTCATATTGATTAATGGTCCACCTGAATTACCTAGATTAATTGCTGCATCTGTTTGTATTACATCTGGAATAGAATATCCTGATTCTTGTGGAAGTAGTCTTCCAATTTGACTAACAATTCCTGATGTCATTGAACCTGACAATCCAAATGGATTTCCAATAGCTGCGATTCTCTCACCAACCTTTAGTTTTGATGAATCTCCAATTTTGATTGGATGTAGATATGTGTTAGATGGATTAACCTTAACAACTGCAATGTCTAAATCTTGGTCTCTTCCTATTACCTCTCCAATATATGATTCTCCATCTAGAAATGTCACTGTTACTTTTTGTGCATCTTTCACTACGTGGTGATTAGTGATAATGTAGCCATCTTCAGAATAAACAAACCCTGACCCCATTCCACCTTCTGATTCTCCTCTCATAACATTTACTTGAACTACGCTTCCTTCAGATTTTTCAAAAATATCAATCAATGAGTATTCGTAACTTTTTCCTATTCCTATTGTTTCTCCGACCGTTTTTGCATTATTATCATTTGTTACAATTAATTCGCCGGTACCGTTATCTGTAATAGAATTTAATGATACAAAAACTGCAAATATTATTGCTGCAGTTGCAATCGCTCCTCCAACAACAATTCCATTATTTGTCATGGTAAAACTGTATTTTGTTAAACTATAACCCTTACTGATTTTTGCTGTATTATATTACACTTTGAGATGATTTTGAGAAAACTCCTTGACTGAATATTTTCTACCTCTCCATGACACCGCAGTAGATTTGTTTGCGTGTAATATCCCTGAAAGAAAACCAAGTACGACAATAATGCCCCCAATAGGTGCACATACTGAATTTGCCATGTTTAGATTTAATCCCATTTTGGTTTCCATCAATGATGCTGAAAAAATTGTAATTGTGGAAATAATTGCAGAAATTAGCAAAGTTGTAAATGATAGGCTTGATTGAAAGGCAATTACTGAATATACAAGTAATGGAATTGGCATAAACAAAATGAAAAGTACTGCAAAAAATACGCCTACCGCGGATAAAGAGCTTTGGTGATATAGTGGGACCATTAATCGTTTCAACCCATTCCACATTTCTTTTGAACTTCTTGAATACAATGCTTCGATCAGATGTTCCCCTCTGACCATCTTTAAAGCATATCCTGACTCTTTAGTTATTTTACCTAATGCGCCATCTTCAATTATTTCTTGTTTAACTTTCTCATGAGTGCCAATTTCCTCATACACTTTTCGCTTGATTACAAAAAAACTACCAAAAAAATACCCTACCTTCTTTTTTGGGTTATTTACATTCAATGCGGAGTATCTTGAATGTAGAAATGTCGATAACATTGGTAAAGTTATCTTTGTAATTCTATCAATACATCGAAGTCGTGGAATAACTGTTAATGCATCAAGATTTTCTGATTGTAAATGTGCCACTGCTAATGTAATTACATTTTTCTCAAATTTTGTATCGGCATCTGTAAATAGCATAATCTCACCTGTAGCTTTTTTAAATCCCTCTATACATGCCCAATTTTTTCCAATCCATTTTTCTGGTTTTTCCCTTGCACTTACATGAATAATTTTTGAATCCTTCTTTGAAAATTTTTCAATAATCTCTCCTGTTTTATCTTCAGATGAATCATCAATTGCAATTATTTCAAAATCTTTGTAATCTTGCATACTTAACGTCTCTAGACATTTTGAAATAAAATCCTCTTCATTTCTTGCAGGTAAGATGACTGATACTTTTGGTGTTGTTGTGCTCTTATTTTCAAATATATCTAAAAATGGTGTTTTGGTAAATGACTGATACATAGAATGTAATAATGAAAGCCATGCCAAAAAAACTCCTACAAGTATGAATGTAAAAATAAAATTAAAAATATCAATAAAAACATCTACCATTAATTTTCAACTTCTTTTTTAATTTCTTGCAGTGCCTGTTCGGTTCCACTCTTGATATGTTTT
>LFEZ01000015.1 GCA_001510295.1 Thaumarchaeota archaeon casp-thauma4
CAAAGATGCTTTATATTTGGTAAAACTAATTTTGTGTGTATTGAGTAAATATGCAAATTCAACGCAACCAACAGAAAAATCACTAAATTATGTGGTACCTATTGTTTTGCTAGTTATTTTTGGGGTAGTGTATGCAATGTCATTACGAGCAGATAACGGATTTGTTAGTTTCATATTAATTGGAATTGCTCTAGTGACAATATTTTATTGGACTAGAGTAATTAAAAAAATGATTATCACTCAAAAACCAAAGTTTACTGCAAGAGAACAAGAAACAAAAAACTGGGTGTATGATTTGATTAAAGGAGATAATGAAACGGTTTTTGTCGCAGAAGTACCAGGACCAGAAGATAAAATTGCTGTCAGATTAATTGATAGTATTTTATACGTCAGAGGCTCACAAGGATTTTCAAAAGAAGTTAAAATTGAAGGACCAAAAGAAATGGAAATTGGTGATTTCAAATATAGAAATGGTGTATTAACATTAAGAATTAAAGCATCAAAAGCTCTTTGATTCTTCTAACTTTATTGGTAAATATTTTTCAGTGATATTATTAAGACCATATTTAGAAAATGCTTCCAGTTCTGCTTTTCTCTTAATCTTTATGAATACTTCAAGTTCTTTTTTCCATAATCCTTCTTGATATCTAGGATCTTTTAAGAGATCATAACAACGTTTGATATCAGATTCAGTCATTGGAATTGTAGGAAGTTTGAATTTATCAATGTCTGTAGCCCATACACCCATCCATTTTGCATCAGGTACAGTTAGTCCTTTTAGATGAGCTGCGTTTGCCGAACCAGATTTTATAACCATCGCAATATGTTCACCATACACATCACCGTCAGTTAAAATTACAACAGGTAAACCCAATTCATCATGTAACCGTTTTAACAAAGTACGAGTTGAACGAGGAGCCTGACCACCAGTATTGATAATTATTGATTTGAATTTTTTATCAACTTGTTCTTCTACAAATCTAGTGAACAAACCACCTTTTTCTATAGCAATTACAAGTTCAGCACTAGTATCAACCAACTCTGCAGAAGTCATACTTGGACCAATTGCATATCCATCAGGATGAGTAGAGAGATTTTGTGTCTTTCCTTCATATCCAGGAATTGTATATTCTATTGTTAAATCACCGAAAATACTACTTCTCTCTTCAGGAAATACATAGAAGTTTTCTCTAGGTTGAGATAAAATTGCTTCTAAATCAACTATGATGTTATCTGATTCACCCTGGTCTTCAAAATCTACAGCAAATGCTTGAGAAGAATAGTAAATATCTCGGAGAGTAGATGATTTTTTTTCATGTGTTAATTTGTTGGCAAAAAATGCAAGCCATAATAATTGAGTGAATGAACGTAATTGCGAACTATTTCTTGAACTTCTCAGAGAAGCGTTAGTTCCAAGTACATATTGCCTTAATTTCTTATCATAAATAATATTACTGATAGAACGATTTGGGATTATAAATTTTGGAAATTCACCATTTTCAAGATCGTCATATACTTGAGCACCGTGTTTCTTGAGAAGACTAATCAAATTTTTTGATTTATCGATTTTCTCTTTTTCGGTCTGTTTTTTTGTTTCTTTTTTAGCCATTCTTTTCTACCTCTTCTATTGATTCATCAGAATTAGTCAATGTAGTTTCTTGTTTTATCATTTTTTTATAGTTTGGTTCTTTTTTATTTCCAGATAATTCAGTACAGAATTCCGCAATAAGTGGTAAATATTTTGAATAAAGATTTGCGCGTTTTTTTGCCATTTCGGTTTGACCTTTTTTAGACATATATCCAGAAAGTTTTCGTGATAAAAATTGGAGAGCCAATCTAAGTTCTCTTTCAATTTCAGGTCTATCTGCAACGTTTTCTTTTCCCACGGTTTTGTAAGGAATTCGTGTCGAACAAATATGAGAAACAATTACGAGTGGTGCAGAATCATTATTCACTTTGTAACGATTCCAATCAGTATCTTTTACAACTTTTAGTACCACATCACTACCTTCGTCATATAACAATGGAATTCTATTTGCAAATCTGTATACAGTAGTACCACGTGTTTCAATTTTACCCCCATACGCGATTCCCATTTCTATAACAAACGGAAATCCAGAATATGCAGACGCGGTTCGTTGAACTACAGCCATAAAATCAGGTTCAAATCTTCTCTCAATTCCTTTTTCAAGCGGACCATCACCAAGTGGCGCCAAACATGTTGGGTCAGGAGATCTAAATCCTCCATATTGTTGTAATGCATCACTCAATTTTACTAATTCTTGGTCAGTCATATTTCCGACTCTAGTTTCTGGTTTGAATTTGGCAAATTTACAAAATTCTAATGCAGCAGTTGGACCTACTCTTTGAAATCTTTTAGATAGAAAGTGAGTAAGAGATTCACCTTGAACAGTATTTGCTAATTGTTTATAGTAATGACTTTCAACATCCATGTCTGCTACAAGAGTTTGAGAAGTACTATAATCCCAATAAATTAATTTATTATTTCGAAGATCAACATCCTCAATTCTAATTCTTTGTAATTTTTCAAAATCTGCTTCAAGAAATGACATTAGAGATATCACAACACGTACAGGTCTGGTAAGTGATTTCCATTTTTTTTCAGTCTTTTTTATGATTTCATCGTATGCGAATTTTTTTTTTGACATTCCAAGTTCGGTTCTAACTTTTTCAATCATTTTATCATCAATATTTGGAATTTGGTAGTGAGTATCAACAAGCATTCGACGTATTGTTTCAACATCAATTCCATAAGGATGAGGTGCAATGATTGTTGGTGCAGGTGGCATTGAACGAATTATTGCTTTATGATGAAATTTCTCACCTTTAGGATCATCAAAAGCGATTGTCGCGTATGGTGTGATCAATGAAGTTTGATAAACATAATCACGAATTTTTGTTCCTGCTTTTGCATAATCACCATCTAAACAAATACTTACACTGAGCCCTTGTTCAGAACTAGGTATTTCTTGTTTTTTTAGTATGATAGGTTTATTTTTTTGAATATCAAGTAACATTTCAAAATCAAAACGAGTTTTTCCATCTGCATTACTTTTGACTTTTACAGCTTTGTTTGTAGTAATTTGCCCATATAGTATAGCCATTGTTGCACCTAATCCAAACATTCCACGAGCTTGTTTAAGACCAAATTTTGAACCATACAAAACAGTTCCAAACGCCAGAGGGACGTGTTTTGAAGGAATTCCAGGACCATTGTCTTTTACAGTTAAGATGTATTGTTTTGGGTCAGGTTTTTCTGGATCTACTGCTTTAATTGTCATGTAAATATTAGGTAAGATTCCACTATGATCACATGCATCAAGTGCATTTTCTACTAATTCACGTACTGCAGTGTATAATGAACGAGCAGGATTACTAAATCCTGCAAGATCACGATTACGATAAAAGAACTCACTAGGAGAGATTTGATTGAATTGTTCGTTAGAAGACATCTTGATTTTCCCACAATAATGCTTTATCGGCTTTTGCACGTCTTCTAGCAGATTCCAATTTACTGTAAACAGGACCATGCATACTACCACTACAAAGTGAAGCGATTGCATCAACTGCTAAACGTAATTGATTTGGTTCTCCAATTATTCCAACAGTTCTGCCATAAACAGAGATTGAAGCACCAGTTAAATTTTCCATATTTACTCTAGCGGTTCCATTTTCACCAATAATTCTTCCTTTAATTCGTTCAATTTGATCAGAAGATTTACCACCAAATTCACGTAGGTCAATAACATGTAAACTATTTTCTCCACGTAAAAGTCGCCATGAGTTTTCTGGAGAGAAGCCTCTACCAATTGCAGAAACGATTTCAACTGATTTGAATGGACTAATGTCACCATCAATTTTATCACTAGTAATAATTACCTCACCAGTTTCACTATCTATATTCAAATTAACATTACATTTTTTTTCGATTTGACGTTTGGTGTTTCCAGATTTTCCTATAATGACACCAATTCTTTCAATTGGAATTCTAATTAATTTTTCAAAGCTCATTTTGTTATCCTTTCAAGAATATCAACAGGGTTTTCTACTGTTAATCCTCGTTTTACAAAGAAGTTAGTTATGTTATTAATGTCTCTTTTCAAAAAATTCATTGTATTAGGGTGTGTTATATCAACTGCAGATCCCAAATCAAACAATTTTAGACCGTTTTTAGTTTTAAAAATATTATATTCTGAAAAGTCACCATGAACTAATTTTGCTTTATTGAATAAATCAGAAATTAAGGCAATTGACTGATGGTAGTCATTTTCATCAACTTCTGATTCTAGTAGAGTTTTCTCAGGTTTCCCATCCTTTCCCTCAAAATCCATTATCAGAATATTTTTTGATACATGTCTAGGTGTTACCACCGATATGCCGCAATCATGACATTTTGAGATATTTTGGAATTCTTTTCTAGCCCAGAGATAAACTAGATTTTTTGTTCCTTTTTTAATTTTGGTAAATCTAGGATCTCCCATGATATATTGACTTCTTTTTTTAAAATTTGAAGTGGTGACTAGATAAATTTTTAATGCGATGTCATTATCTTCAGGATCTTTTGCCCAAAATACTACGGATTCCTTACCAGCTTTTACAACTCCATTTACATAAGAAATTATTTTTGAAGTGATTAGACTATAGAGTTGCATTACAGTAATTTTATCTAAAACTTCATTGACTACCTTATTTTTTTTAAAACCATCATCTAGAGTCTTCTTTTTTTTCTTTTGTTCAAGTTTAGACTGTATCTTTAATTCAATTTTTTTTTCAGAATGATTAGACATGCCTTATATCATATCTACAAATAAAAAATCATTTCTAAAATCAAAAGTCTTTTGGAATATGATCATTATCTTTTAACCAATCAACTTGAGGTAAAGTAAATCTCCAGACTATATCACCACGTTCATCTGGTTTAAAATCCCAAGGTGCAATTACCACAATATCATTTTCTCTGATCCAAATTCTTCTTTTCAATTTGCCTCTAATTCTTCCTCGTCTAGTAATATCATCAGTACATTTTACAAGAACTTGATCACTTCCTAAAAGCTTGATTACTCTACCATACATTTCACCTTGTTCAGCTAATCTAACTTCTTTTAATGCACTTTCATTGAGTACTTTACGTTTTCCCACGTAAGAGATATGTAAATTTTGTATATAATTGTGGTGTTATATTTTAAACACGATTAGAAATGGAATGCCTTCAATTCGTTTAACACCTTTTTCCGAACCAATTCCCAAACTTGTCGCAAGTGAAATTGTTTTTTCACCAATCATATTGACTGAAGTGCATTTTTCCAACAAATTTTTTGCTTCATGTTCATCAACATCTCTTTCAGCATAATAATTAGGATTTATTTTTACTTTCGTATTTCCACTTTGAAAAGTTTTACCAACTAATTCATGATCACATATGTTTAGCATTAAATTTCCACTTGCGCTAATAACTTTTGTAGAAAAAAGCATTATGCATATTTGCCTTTAATTGTAGATTTTGCTCCACATGCCTCACAAATTAAAAAAGCGATTCTGTGTTCTTTTTCCACCTTAGTATCAGGACTTTGACATGTTGGACATTCAACATAATCTTTTAGATATATACCAAATAATCTAGTAAAATCATCTGGATCACGTTTACCAACAAAAATTGCTTTCTCACCTACGCGGTCAGCAGGTACAGCAAATTCTTTTGATAAGTATTGTAAAATTGTGTTAGGATCTCGTCTTAGCGCTTTTGGGAAATCTGCAAAATTTCTAAGAATTGTTTTTTTTCCTTCCCAAGTAATATCAATTAATGGTAACTCGAAACGTTTGCCAGATAAAGATGTGTTTGAAATATTCTTTTCAATTCTTTTAAGTAAAGTTTCATAGTCAGACTTTGTCATAACTAAAAGTTGTTCAAATCCCCTATATGGGTTTAGTTAGAAAAAGGGAAGAGTTCTAAGGTTTACCTATTCGGAAAACTTTAGTTCCGCATTTGCCACACGTACCTTTTACAGCGGGACGTCCATTTTTTAATTTAGTCTCTTGAGCGTTTTGAATTTCTCTTTTTTGTCTACATTTTACGCAATATGCTTCAGTCATATATCAAACAAAAACAATCCTCTATTTGAAAAGGGAATGTGAATATTATTTCACTTTAGGCTAGAAGTGAATGATCTTTTTTATAAACAAATTTCGAAATTTTTCTATATTTGATCAAAAATCTTGAATTTTTTAAAAAAATGACTAAAATTCAAATAAAATAGATCAGTATTATAATGATCAAGAATTGGATGTGGACATGGGGTCTAAGAAAGGAGTTATAATTACAGTAGCAATATTGGTTGCAATTACAGCTGCAAGTTTTTCAGTTTGGATAGTAAATAATTCAACAAATACAGAAATGACAATTGTAGTTACTGATTTTCAGAATCATCAAGAAGGTATTTCAGAAAGACATAAAATTATTTCAAATGCAGTAGAAACCTCATTTTTAGAATTAATTAATAAACAAATTTCAACAGACGAATATATTAGAATTGCAGAAGTTTCATCATCTCAAAACAATGCATTATTAATTGAATTAGCATATAGCGATGCGCCAGAAGAATGGCAAGAAAGTTACATCAACCGAATTGCAGCACTAAAATCATTTGAAGCATATATCATTGAAACAATAGTTATGGCAAATCTAATAAATAATAATGAAGAGTCAGAACAAAAAATTCAAATTTTGAATAATATAGAGAAATTAAAAGAAGAGTCACTTCAATATGCCAAAATGGCAAACTCCTCAAAACCGTGAGTAAATACAAAAAATACTATATTTAATAGTTGGAAATCATTAAAAAGTAATTTTGTAATGATAAGTAATAATGTTAGAGAATAAAAAATTAGAGAGAGATGTAGAATCGACTGCAGTGTCAAAACTACTTGTGATTTGTGTAGACAGGGATGATGATGTGGGTAAAAAAGCAGGAATTACAACTCCAGTAGTAGGAAGAGATTCGTGCATAAATGCTGGACAAAGACTTGCTCTGGAAGATCCAGAAGATGCAGACTCAAACGCTATATTTTATGCAGTAAAAACTTATGAAGATTTAGTAAGTAAAGGTTACAATGTTGAAGTGGCAGTAGTAGCAGGAGTTGAAAAAAGAGGAGTTCAAGCAGATGAAAAAATTGTTAATGAAATAAAATCCATTTTACAGAAATTTTCAGCTAATGGTGCAGTAATTGTTTCTGACGGTGAAGATGATGAAATGGTAATTCCAGTTATTCAAAATGTAATACCAGTAGTATCAGTTCAAAGAGTTGTGATGAAAGTTAGTAGAACAATTGAACATTCCTATGCAGTATTTGGAAAATTTTTAAAGACATTGATATATGATAAAACATATTCAAAATTCTTTTTGGGTGTTCCAGGAATTTTATTATTAATTGGAGGTATTGGAACAATGATAGGATACACAGTAGAAATTTTTGCAGTTTTAATTAGTATTTTAGGAGTAGCATTTCTTATTCGTGCATATGACATAGACAAATTATGGTCCAACTGGACAAGATCAACTCCTACGGGTTTCATTAGAATATTTACACTGATAACCGGAGCAATTTTGATTCTTGCATCAGTTCCTGCCGGTTTTACAAATATTGAACCACAATTATCTATTGGAATTGTTGACAGTGTAACAAATATTGATCCACAATTATTTGAAATGGAAATAGATTTCACACAATTAATTTCAAATCAAGTAATGTTAGGACAATTTCTTCAGGGTTTATTTCCATTTTTGTGGATGGGACTTGGAACAATTTCAGCTGGAATTTTAATTAGTAATTGGCTGAATAGAAAATTAAAACACATTAGCGATGTATTGCGAATCATCGTATTAGCAACAATTTATCCAACAGTTGCACAATTTACAAATATACTAATTACTAATGAGAGTTCATTTTCATTAATTCCACCGTTGTTATTAGGTGCAGCAATAACACTGATATCAGCCACACTACTTTTCCGTAGATACAGGAGAAGAGGTGGCAAATTATTAACGGAATAAAAGACGCAGCATTATATCTTTCAGGATTTTATTCAATCTATTCAAAAAGACTAGAGAATGAAATTCTTCAAGGCGACATGCCTAATCACATAGCAATCATTCTAGATGGGAATAGAAGATGGGCAAAAAGAAATTTAATGATTCAGGAAAAAGGTCATTTCAAAGGTGCAGATGCAGTTGAAGATCTATTAGATTGGTGCGAAGAATTTGATATTAAGATTATAACATTATACGTCTTATCAGCTGAAAATCTTGACAGGAAAAATGAAGAATTAGATTATCTCTATGAATTAATCCATAAAAGATTAGAAAAATTACATGATGATCCCAGATTGCATAAAAATAAGATGAGAGTAAAAGCAATTGGAACTATAGAATTATTGCCAGAATCAATTAAGGATGTTCTTAGTAGATTGGATAAAATTACAAAAATCTATGATAAACATTTTCTAAATATTGCAATTGCCTATGGAGGACAGGATGAATTAGTGGATGCAGTAAAAAAGATTGGGATAAAAATTAGAGATGGAGAATTAGATGTAAAAAATATCAATAAAGAATTGATAGAATCCAATTTGTATACATCACATCTGCCACAATCATCTCCTGATATGATTTTAAGGACATCAGGTGAAAAACGGATGAGTGGATTCCTATTATGGCAAAGTGCATATAGTGAATTAGTATTTTTAGATATTTTCTGGCCAGAATTTAGAAAAATTGATTTAATGAGAGCAATTAGAACATTTCAAAAAAGAAAACGAAGGGTAGGAAAATAAAATGAAAGAAGAAGTATCAGCCGGAATTATTCTATTTAATGACATTGAAGATAGAAAGTTTTTGTTATTAAATTATCCATCCAAACATTGGGATTTTGTAAAAGGTAAGATGGAAGAAGGTGAAACATCTCATGAGGCAGCACTAAGAGAGACCAATGAAGAGACAGGCATAACAGATGTGGAATTTTTAGATGGTTTTGAAGAAGAGATTGAATATTATTTTCGTGCAGATAATCAAGATATTCATAAAAAAGTTATATTTTTTCTAGGAAAAACAAAAACTTTTGACATAATTTTATCATACGAACATTTGGATTTTGTTTGGTTAAATTATGATAATGCTTTAAAAAAAATTACATACAAAAATGCAAAAAATCTTCTAAGAAAATCTAAACATTTTTTAGATTAATGAATCAGTAACCAAGTTTTTTGCAGTTTCAACAGGATTCGTAGAATTTAGAATAGTTCTTCCAACAATAAGATAGTCAGAACCAAGTTTTTTTGCTTTTGATGCACTTCCACCCTGGGTGCCTATTCCCGGAGAGAATAAAGATAATTTTCCACGTACTGAATTCTTACAATAAGATATAATTTTTGGATAAGTAGCACCGACAATTATTCCATCTGCATGACTAGTTAATGCCCAATCTAAAAATAATTGGTAGAGTTGTTGTTTCTTTGAATTATGTTTAATTTCTAATTCATAAGAAAGTTTTGCTTCTGGTGCACTCATATGACATAGTGAAATAACTCCTTTGTTTTTTTTATGAGATATCTCTACTAAATTTTTTAGGTTTTTTTTTCCCATAATTGGATTAACAATTACTGCATCAAACCCCATATTCCATAAATTTTCAGCGGTAATGAAATTTGTGTTTCCTATATCATTTAATTTTATATCAGCAATACATTCTAACCCATAATCATGTGCATTTTTGTTAATTTTTGAGATTTGATTTCTATCTAATTGTAAAAGAAGGTGAAAGTTAATTTTAATTCCACACAAGTAATTATTTAGAAGTTTAATGTTACGTAATGTTTTTGATTCAATATTTGGTATTTTTGGATCATAATCATTTGCTAAAATGATCGAAGATGTTTTTGCTGATTTTTTTATTCTGTCACTGAATTTGGTCATAATCGACCAATGGATGTGAGTCTTTTAACTTTATTATTTTGATGTAAGAATAACCATGATCATCAGTATTAGTAACAAATTCAGGTTCTAAATTTTTAGATGTAGTGTATTTCAAAAATGGTTTTGTTGGTTCTTCATCTAAACTAACATGACAAAAATATGAAGGTCCATCTTCGTTAAAGTTAAGAAAAACACCTAAGAACCATTTGTTTGTTTGTTTAAATGCAAATAATGGAAATGGTGCTTCGTCATATCCAAAGCTTAGTTTAGCCAAACTGGAAAGGTCTTCCAGTTCAATTGGCTGGTATTTTTCTTTGGAATCTTCAATGTCAGGTTTTAGAGATGCAGGAAGAGATTTAATTTTAATTATTGGCGAATAAAGTTTAGAATTGTCTAAAGTGGTATCTACTAATTCAAGTTTTTCTTGACCAGAATTAAATCCATAACAAAGATAATGACCGATATTTTCAATTGGTGTAAAGTAAATCACAGGTTTTTCTTTTAGTAAATCCATTTGAACTGACAATACTTTTTTGCCATTATGCTCATGAAGGAATGATACACGTGGAGAACGTTCTAGTGCACATACTAAACGTGTAAATTCCAAAGGTGAATCCAATTGTACATAATTTGGTAGAATTGCCATAATTGTTTTTTTAGAAATTCTAAATTAAAGCTTACTAAAAAAAATCATGTGCGTAAATCAATAATATCATTCACGCCTGCTCCAGTTCCAATTAGTGTAACAGGCACACCTAATTTTTCTTCAATGTTTTTTATGAATGCTTTTGGTTCAGAGCCTAAGTGATCAATAGATTTCACGCCTGCACATTCAGGAAATCTTACATCTAATTTTGTAATTGAAATTTGATTAGCACTACTAAGCATAATTGCACGACTGGCAAGATCAAAATCAAACTCAGCTGCACGTCTTAATCGTCCAGTTACAGTTCCAAATTCCTCCCAACCTTTTTCAGATGTCTCTTCAGCACTAAGTTCACCTTCCATTGGACCAGTACCAACTCTAGTCAGATATGATTTAAAAACTACAATTACATCTTCAATTCTTTTTGGACCTATCCCTACATCAGCACATATTCCAGATGCAGTTACATCTTTTGTGGTTACAAATGGATATGTTCCGTGCCAGAGTGATAAATGAGTACCTTGAGTTCCTTCTATCAAAACATTCTCATTTTTATCTAAAGCAGTGTTAATTTCGAGAGGAACATCAGCAATGTATTTTTGTAATGATTTTATTTCTTTTGCCATTTTTAGAGTTCTCATTGCACGCTCAGCATTTGCAGGACCTGTTCCAGAGCCAGTACTGCCAATTTTTTCTTTTAGTCTACCTTGTGAATCAGCTTCGAGATGATGCTTTTCAATTATTCCACAATTATTATCAAGAAATGATCTTCCATCAGTTTTAAAATCATTTACTTCTTTTAAAAAAATATCAGGATTTACAACCACACCAGGTCCAATCATTAATTTAGAATTTTTATTTAAAAATCCACTTGGTAGCATTCTAACTTTGAAGGTTTTATCTCCATCTTTGATTGTGTGACCAGCATTTGGACCAGCGCCACCTCTAACAACTATTGAAGGATTGTCCTTTTGTGCTAAATACGATATGATTTTTCCTTTACCTTCATCTCCAAAAAAACCTCCAACAACTATACTTGCACCCACAACACAAATTTTCAAATCACGTATTTAAGCTAAAGTACATTATTGTTAATATCAAGTCTTTAACTTTGAGAGTATGTCAGAGCCAAATTTTGCAGGCAGTATCATTGTAAATCTAGCAAGTTTGCCAGATTTTCTGAGAACACCAATTCTCAAAAAAAGAATGACCGAATTTTTTTCAAAAAATGATGATGAAAAAGCAGAGATCATAATTAATGCACTTGATGCAGGTCCAACCATTCCATTTCCCAATTTCTCAAAGTTATTCAGAACATGGTTAGAGGTACTTTCAACAATTAATAATGAAAATCGAGAAGATATGTTTTCAAATTACTTTAAACATATACTAGCATCACCAGAAAAGATCATTCTTTTTAATTTAGATGCAATTTTTGAGATATTTTTGCAAGTGGATAACCAAAAACAGCAGATTTTGATATCGTCAATAAAGATAGTTTTTGATAGACTAGACGAAGAGTCTAAAAGAAAGATGAATTTGCTAGCACCAGATTCTGCTAAAAAATTATTTAATTTCTAGGCTGGTTTTTCTTCAGGATTTCTATTATCTTCATTTTGAAAGTCAACATAATCTCCCTCAGGCGTCATTACGCCTGCAAATATTTTTTCGTGTTTTCTTAGTACCTTTCGATGATCTGATAAAGACAGATCAAGATGCATTTCATTTATCACCATAATTTTCATCTCTTTCCATTCACCCCAACATTTAGGACAAATTGGATATTTTTCTGCTTGAGATTCAAGCTCTTGATTTTCAGGTATCTCTTGTTTACATTTTGTACATGTTTTACTCAATAAGAGATAGAAATTTTATTTCAATTTATCTCTTATTGATAAAAGCAATAATACTCTAAAAACAAAAATTGAATATGAAGATCAAGTGTCCAAAATGTAAAGAAGATGCCGAGTTATCTCCAGATTTTTCATATGTAGAATGTAAAAAATGTGGTTTGGATATGAGTTATGGAGAATACGTAAGATTTGTTGCACATAATGAAGCACAATATTCTGACATTTTAGGGGATTATACAGGAACAACAGAAGGAGAAACAGCTGGAACGTTAGATGAATGGGAAGATTGAAAAGATGAATCAATTTTCTATAAGATTAATTAATTTAGTAATAGGGAAATAATTGAATGGAGTTATTATTAGAAAATATTTTGAATCTTGTAGGATTCATTATCGGAATGATCATAGGTATTTTTTCATATCTTGGTTATACAAATACTGGAAGTCCAGTTTTATTTAGATTAACAATTGCGTTCTTTGCAATTGGGATTGGTTTCGGAATAATATGGGGAGGATACATGATTGATGACTTGATTTTACAAGAGGGAAAAATTCATCGAGGATTACAAGCTTTAGGTTTAGGGATACAAACAATAGGTTATTTTTTCATTGCATTTTCACATACAATAAAATCTTTTTTCCCAAAATCAAGATATTTTAGATCAGTTGTAATTCTACCATTGTTTACATTGTCTGCAATGAATGTAGAACATATCATAAGATCGTTTTCATTTATTTTACTTGTCTATGGAGCAATTGAAACATTCGTTTCATTTTTGGAAGGAAAACAAAAAGGTGCTTTGGCAGTTGGTACTGGACTTGCATTGCTGGCATTTGGGGAATTTATTGCATGGTATTCATTAGTTTTTCCAGAATCAATTCTTTATTTAATTTCAATTTTGTTAAAAATATCTGGATTGATTTCACTATTCTTACCAATTTCAAGATTACCGTTAAGAAAAATAAAATTTGATGATTTGGAAGATGAAGAGGATGACGAATTTGGAAAATAGGCATGAAAAAATTTCAGAGTCAAAAAAGTTTACCCACTTTGTTCATTGAATATATTGAATAATATCATAGCAGCATAAAGTAGAAAATTCTTAGATGGGTCCATATAGAAACCAAATTCAAATTGTAGGAGATATTTTAGTTGCAGCTGAAGAACTTACTATTGATCAAGATGGAGCACCAATTACAAAATTAATTCAAAAAGCAAACATCTCTCACAGTAGAATTTCAAAAATTTTAACAAATTTAGTTTCACAAGGATTATTGGAACAAGTTGATTCTAAGCAAGCTCGCAGATATAAAATTAGTATGTCTGGAAAGGATTTCTTAAGAGAATTCAAGAGATATTCTGAATTTACAGATAACTTTGGTTTGAGTATTTAGAAAAACCAAACAACATAATTATTTGTGAAGTTTGGATTTACAATGTGAACATAGTAAATTGTGATAAAAATGGGATAAAGGATATTCTAGATGCATATCAAAATGGACAAATTATTGTATATCCAACAGATACAGTTTACGGCATAGGGTGTAATCCTTTCAATAAAGATAGTGTTTCCAAAATTTATGATATAAAAAAAAGAGAAGGTAATAAAAAATTTCCAATATTGGGATTTTCAAAGAAGGAATTGGAAAAAATTGTTGAATTTGATACAACTGCAGAAAAGATTTCAGAAAAATTTTGGCCGGGGCAAGTAACACTATTACTTCCAATTAGAAAGGAAATGATTAAAAAAATTAACAACGATGGAAAGTTAGCTGTGAGAGTTCCAAATAACAAATGTTTGTTAGCAATTTTGGAACAATGTAAACTGATTATTGGAACTAGTGCAAATATTTCAGGCGAAGGATCAATTCTAGATTCTAATGAATGTAAAACAAAGCTACCAGGGATTGATGTTTTGGTAAATGCTGGAAAAATTACTAGTTTAGGTGAATCCACCATTGTTGATTTTGTTGATAATCAATTGAAAGTCATTAGAGAAGGTTCAATTTCAAAAGAGGAAATAGAAAAGATATTATGAATTTAATTATAACATGTCAGAGAAATCTTGAAGAAGTAACTATTTTAGAGATACAGAATATGTTAGAAAGATTTGGAGATACGGAACCAATTATTGAAAAAACCATTTTCTCAGGAATAATTGAGGTTGAAACCAAATTGGATATAATGAAAGTTTTAGAGAATTTTAAAGAGATTATTGAAGATGAGCCGTGGTTAATTAAATACTGTTCAAGAGTAATTCCTATTCAAGTAGAATGTGAATCAAAATTAGATGAGATTAGAGATAATGTGAATAGTTTGTCAAGTATAATTAAAAAAAATGATACATATAGAATTACGATAGAAAAACGTCAATCATCATTACATACAAGTGAGATTATTTCTAGTGTTGCAGATTCATTATCAAATAAGGTTTCATTGGAAAATTCAGATTGGGAGATAGTCATTCAAGTATTAAGAAATAAAACTGGAATTAGTATAATTCCACCAAATACAATTTTAAGTGTAGAAAGACAAAAACGTGTTGAATTAGATTAGTATTGATGCTTTTTCAACAAGTAAATCAACAAGAGGTGTTTTAGATTCAATTGAATCGAGAGTTTTATTAGATATTTTGAAATATTTCTTGATGAAATTGGAATGATCTTTCTTAAAGATTACATCTAGATTATAACATATAGTTTCATTCAATTTAATTAGATTAGGTTTTGTACCTATAGAGATTAAAATGAAATTTTCAGGATTTGATAGCCCGACATTTTTTATCGCATCATTAATTTGAGTAGTATTTGAAAATCTTAAAAGTAAATCAGTTTCAATATTATTAGATAATAATTGATCATTTGATTTTTGATTTAGAGAGATGGTTATGATTTTTTTGGCATGTTCCTTATCAAGTATGAATTTGGATGAAACTGCTTGTAAATGTAATTTGGGAAATTTTTTTCTTAAAGATAAAAGGTATTCTTTATTTGCGTATGATTTTTTGATTTCAAATAATCCAATTTGATTATTTTTTATTGTAAAGGTTACATTTGTTTTTGAACCACCATGAATGATTGGAATTATGTTTATAACATCACCGGATTTTAGTTGTGTATTATTACCAGAAAGAGCTGAAGAATCAACCCCATTGACTGCAATCAATAAATTTTTTCCATTAAAATCAGGAGTATTTTCTGGTTTTTGTAAAATAAGATGAGATATCATTTCAGAAATAGTATCAATATTTTGAGTTATTTCTATTGAGTCAGTTTGGAAAGATTTTCGTGCACCACCTATGAAATTTACAGTAAGCATGATAAGTGGTAATTTTTGGTAAATTAATTGATTTTGTTATTCAGATTTTTATTCATCAACAATTTC
>LFEZ01000016.1 GCA_001510295.1 Thaumarchaeota archaeon casp-thauma4
TAGTTTCAGATAGCACTACAGGTGAGGTAATGTGTTCATCGTGTGGAGAGGTTTTATCACAAAATGAAGCAGAACTTGGACCAGAATCTGTACAAACAGGTGAAGATTACATGTCAAAATCTAGAACAGGTAGAAAATCAACTCTTGCATTTAACGACATGGGACTATCCACGGTAATTCAACAATCAGACAAAGATGCAACAGGAAAAAATTTGAGTGGAGAGATGAAGAGAACATTTTATCGTTTACGAATGTGGGATAAGAACAGTAAAGCACTTCCAGGCCATAGGAACATGCAAAAAGCTTTCACTCTTTTAGAAGGTCTCAAAGCGAAATTATCACTTACAGATGCAGCAGTAGAACAAGCAGCATATATTTACAGAAAAACCTTAACCAAAAAAATTGCAAGAGGTAGAAGTATACCAATTATTCTGAGTGCCTGCGTATATGCATCATGTAGATTCACAAATACACCACGAACTATTCAGGATGTTGCAAATGCAACAAACTTACGACGAACTAGCATACATAGAATTTACAGAATGCTGGTTCGAGATTTGGACTTGACGCTGGAAACATACAATCCAGTAAGTTTCATCACAAGAATTACAACAGAGGTAGGGGCATCTGAAAAAACTAAACGAGATGCCATAAAATTTCTGATTAAAGCCGAAGAGTTAATGATTACAAGTGGTAAAAATCCGGTTGCAATGGCTGCAACAGTAGTGTATCTTGCATCAATCATAAATAATGAAAAGGTTTCTCAGACTCAGGTATCAAAAGCAGCAAATATCAGCAGCGTTACAATTCGAAATCTTTGTAAAAAACTAAAGGATGTAAAAATAGCATCATTTGCAGATCCAAAATTAGCAAAAGCCTAGTAGGGTATTCAATTAAAGGTTATCCAAGTTCACTTTTTTTAATTCCACTTGTTTCTATTTCATAACGTAATGGTGCTGGAAGTTCCAAATATGGTTTATTTACCAAAAGTTTGATTTGGTCATCAGGAACTTGGACACGCATTAATAACTTTCCACGTTGATGAGCATAAGATTTATTCCAAAAAGTATTTGCATCGAATGTTTCAATTTTGACCATTAGTCTCGGTCAATAAATTCAGATGGTGAAGGTGGGCTTGGACTTAGACCCTTTCTCTTTCTAATATCTTCAATCAAAGTTGCAGCAATGGATTTTGGAACGGGAGTCCATGCTTTGAAGTGTGTATTCCACATTGCTTTACCAGCTGTTTGACCACGCATCTTTTCAGATATGTCAAATGTTTCAACTGCAGGTACCTCACCAATTACGATACTTGTTGCACCTTTTTGTTGCATATCCAAAATTTTACCACGTTTTCCTTGTAATACAGATGAAACGTTTCCAATTAGATCAGTTGGAACACGAACCTCAATTGCAAGCATTGGTTCTAATAATACAGGTTGTGAAGACAAAAACGCTGCAAGACATGCACGTCTGGATGCAGGACCGATTTGAGATAATCCTCTATGAGCCGTGTCTTCATGGGGAACAAAATGTGTAAATGTAAATTTGCAGTTTCTTACCGGTTCTTTTGTTAGACCGCCTTCACTCATTACTTCATCAAATCCAGTTAGTAATGAATCAGTAGATTCATCTACAAATTGAACACCTCTTGTGCCATTAATCATAATGTTTCCACGAGAATCAAATCTCATTACCTTCTTTGCAACATCTGGTTCCCAACCTTTATCACGTAATATTTGAGCAGTTTCTTTTTTATCCTTCATTTCACTAAGAGTGCCGTTTCTACACATTTCAGCAATTTCAGGCTCTAGAGGTTCAACTTTCATGAAAATTTTATTGTGACGGTTTGGAGATTTAGCCATAACAGGTTCACACTCACCTAAGATTGTTTCTCTGTAATTGATTAATGGTTCAGATGTCACAATCTCAACTTTGGCATCTTTGATTAGATTAACTGAAACATCAAGGTGTAATACACCCATTCCAGCCATAATGGTTTCGCCGCTTTCTTCATCAATTTTGATTACAAGATTTGGATCTTCAATTGTGAGTTTTCTTAAGACTTCTACAAGTTTTGGTAAGTCTTTTGGATGCTTTGGTTCAATTGCCATTCTTATGACAGGTTCTGAAACATATTTTGATGCTTCAAATACAGGAATATTTTTTATAGAAGAAAGCGTTTGCCCTGCACGAACTTCAGTTAATCCCAATAATGCAGGAATGTTTCCGGCTCCTAACTCGCCTACTTGTTCTCTCACATTTGACATGAAAAAGTTTACAGATTGAACACGACCTTCACGTTTTGTATCAATAATGTTAATTGTTTGACCATCTTTGATTTTTCCAGAGAATAATCTTCCAATTGCTACAGGGCCAGCTGCAGGATCAATTGTCATATTTACACACATCATAATTGTAGGACCGTCATCATCACAAGCAAGAAGTGCTTTACCAATATCAGATTCCAAGTCACCTTTCCAAATTTTTGGTATTCTATACTTTTGTGCAACATCTGGTGGGGGAAGATGTTTTACTACCATTCCAAGTACACTTTCAGCTAATGGTGCTTTTTCTACTAAATCTTCAACTTTACCACCATCAGAATATGCATCAATAACATCTTTGAAAGTGACACCTTTTTTCTTCATAACATCAACATTGATTGCCCATTTGTCTTTTGCAGAACCAAATGTGACACTACCGTCTTGAATTGATACTTTCCATTTTTGCTTGTATTCGTCTTCAGCGTAAGTATCAATTAATTCATTAAAGTTTGTAACAACATTTGCCAATGTTTCTTGCATTTTTTCAGGGGTTAATCTTAATTCTTTGATAAGTCTATCAATTTTATTGATATACAAAACAGGTCGTACCCGCTCTTCAAGAGACATTCTAGTTACAGTTTCAGTTTGAGTCATAATACCCTCTACAGCATCACACACAACTACAGCACCATCAATTGCCCTAAGACTTCTAATTACACGACCAGAAAAGTCGACGTGACCAGGAGTATCAATCATGTTGATGACATAATCAGCATCATCTTGTTGATAGTGTAATGTAACATTAGCTTGAACAATTGTAATTCCCCTTTCTTGTTCTGCCTTCATTGAATCCATTGCAAGTGCAATTCCAGCAGATGATGGTGAAATAATTCCAGAGTGTGCCAAAAGACTATCACTCATTGTGGTTTTTCCATGATCTACATGTGCAATGACACCAAAATTTCTGATCTTACTTTTATCACTGATGATTTTCATCACTTCAGATGTGGACTTGTATTTAGTCATCTGGCAATCAACCTAGATAATCGTGTATTAAACCTTATGAGAAATTATGTAATAAAGATCAAATTTCCAAAATTAAAGATCAATTTCACTTTGTTTCATCAACTGTTTTGTCATTTGTAAATATAATTCAGGATCCATTTCTTTGGCAAATCCTTTATCAGTGTTTATTAGATAAACAGAATGTATCTGAGCATTTTTGATATCTTCTAAATTTATTTTGGGGTTTTTGTAAAAGCGATCACATAATGTTTTGAGTTTTTTTATATCATCAAAATTTCGTTCATTTGGAGAAAGTAAGAATAAGTCAGATATTGGCAAAACATTCACCACAGGAGTAGCAAGTGAAAACTTTCCACAGTGTTTGCTATATCGAGCAATCTTACTCACAATTCTTGCAATATAATAGTCCACAGTATCTAAAGCATGTTCAGGTGGAGTGAATCCAGTCTCAATTTCTACAATGGCGGTTCCATCATCTTTTTTTCCAAACAAATCACATACCAGTATATCAGATATCGATTTTTCAACATCAACTGTGAATCCGTGAGAGATTAATTCTGCTGCACATATTAATTCAAGAACTGAATGATTGATTTTTACTAAATTTTTCTTGTAATATTCAATTAAATTTTGTCTGACAAAGTTCAATTTAGGAGTTAACTCGGGGGATAAATTCTTTGACAAGAGTTCAGTTATTGCATATACATCATCTTGAAATTTTTCAACATTCACTATACAATTACAACAAAAAAGGAGCTTAAGAAGCTTATACACTATCTAAATAAAAATATAAAATAAGAAAAGTGGACAGTTTAGATTCGTGGTGTGAAACTAAGTCTGCCTTTTGCAGATAATACTACAATTGAAGAAATTGCAATAACAAGTACTAGAGATGCAATTGTACCAAATTCTGGAATCACATGTCCATCTTTCACTTCTACTTCAGCGGTATCTTTGTAAATATCAGCATCACCTTGTTGTGCGGTAATTGTGTAAATACCATCTATTTTCCACGTTGGAAGACCAGTCTCGAATATTGAAGTGAATGAACCATCAGAATTAGGGGTTACTTGATCAATAGAAACAACGTTTCCATTTGCTGCAACGACCTTAATTGCTACAGGAATACTTGTAGAAGTTGTAGTTCCTGTGATGGTGATTGTTGTTGAACCCTCAATTGCTTCTGCTTCAATTGTCAAGCCTTCAGCTGCAAATGCCATAGGCATTACTGCGACTAGCATTAAGCTTGCCAAAATTGTCAGTGTGTGTTTAGAGTTAATCACTGACTTAACAACCGAATATGTGTATATAAACAATCTGATTCAATGAAACATCTTTTTTTACTTTCTTTTAAAAATATGCGAATTGCTTCAAATGAGAGCAATTTGCTTTCAATCCTTTCCCATGTGGAAATTTGTAGAAATTTTTGAACCCAGGACATTCACAAGAATCAGAAGTTACAAAATAAGATTTTGAAGGATCGCTTGGAGATTTTACTTGAAAAAGATCATCTTCGATTTTTACGACCCCTTCATTTTCAACAAGTTTTTGTGTTTTTTTTGATTGTGTTAGAACTCAAATTATTTGGTCCATGCCATATAGCCACCTTCAAGGTTTATTGCCGAAAATCCAGCCTTTACTAATTCATCAGCTGCAATATTTCCACGGTAACCAGATGCACAGTATACACAAATTTTCTTATCTTTAAGATGATCAATTTGACCTTTTTTTGCATTTCTTATAACCAGACCTAGAGGCATATTTTGAGAATTCTCAATAGATCCGCCTGCAACTTCGTCTGGTTCTCTAACATCAATGATAACAAATTGTCCTTGTTCTTGTCTAAGTTGGTCTTTTGTGATAGATTCTGCCATATGATATTACAATTGTATTGACATATATTTTTTAATTTAATCAAAATATCATATGAATGAGAAAGAATTACAAAAAATAGTGGAAGAAACTAGTTCAGATTTCAAAATTTTAATTGAAAATAAATCATTTGTAGTAAATGAGATGAAAATGCTTCAAACAGATAATCCAATAACTGAACCCACTTTAAGAGGAGGAGTGTATTTTGCAGAAATGAAAGAATGGAGAGTGGAAGCCACAATTTTTGATACATCCATTTCGAAATATCTTTCAAAGGCAATGCTTGGACCTAACAAAGATTTTCTTGATATAACATTACATGCGACAAATGAAAATGGAAAGAAAATTTTACTTGTTACAAATTTAAAAAATAGCATGCAGAACGCATCAAAAATTATTCTTTATTTAACACTAAAAGACGCAATTATAGAATCACAATAGTTTACAAAATTTATCATATTCTGCTTTTAGTTTTTTATCAGATAGTATTTCATATGCTTTATTGATTTGAGCCATTTTATCCTCTGACGAATCCTTGTTTCTGTCAGGATGGTATTGTTTTGCTAGTTTTCTGTATTGATTTTTAATTTCTGATTCTGAAGAATCGTTTGTTAATCCCAACACTAAATAATAATTTGGTAATGAATTATCATCATACATTTCACTAAACTCTTTTGCTTCAGTACTTCGTTTATGAGAACCAAAAATTTCTTCTTCAGACCATTCAGAATGATATTTTTCATAATCACGATCTTTTTTAGAATCTAACTTTGCTTTATCATAACTAGTTTTCTTTCTTAATATGACATGTCTTGCAAGATAAATAAAAATCCCTACAATGATAATTATCGCAATAGCAAATGTAAGATATAGATCTTCAGGACTAACATAATAGTCAGATACTGCAGATGGAGGATTCACTTGTGCACCAGAATCATAGAAAAATTTTACAGATAATGCAGAGGCACCTGATTCAGCCACCAATAAATAATTTCCACTTTTTTGCCATCCGCCAATTCCTGCAATTATCAAAGTTGAAAATTTATTTTCATCATCAGGATTGAGGCTTTCATTCCAGACATTCTTTCCATCAGGATCTTTTATAGAAATGAAAACAGAATCAAATGTAGTAGACCCCCATACAGAAATAAAATCAGATTTTTCATATAGAGCCTTGTCAATGTTGAGAGTTATCTCACCTCCAAATGCAGTGGAGACAGGTAAAATCAAAATAAGTGATAAAATCCCAAAATAGACTTTTTCCATAATAAAATTAATCAGAGAATTAGATATAATGTAAACTGTAGAATTTATTCGTAAAAGTTACACCAGAAATTAACTAAAAGTGTTAAAAAACTTAACAGATTTTTGCTAATAAGAGAGATCTGTTAATTTTACATGGTAATAGGTTACTGTGTAAAATGCAGAGACAAAAGAGAAATGAAGGGTACCAAAGCTGTAACCATGAAAAATGGTAAACCAGCAACAAAAGGTACATGCCCAACATGTGGCATCTCGATGTTCAGAATTGGTAAAGCATAAATGAACATCAAATAATCTTTTTTGGAGAATTTTCCTAGTGGTGATTCCATTCATCAGTTATTCCATTCCATAAAGAACGGAAATCTTTTGGAGATTGCCCAATTTCACCTTGAATGCGATTATCCACTACAAAGAAAAAATTCTCCATTGCATCTACACCGCCATCATCAAAAAGTTCTTTTCCAATTTCTTGGAATCGTGATTTTTTTGATACTACTATATCAGAGGAGGGATTTTGTAGACAAAATGTCAACAAATCAATCATTTCTTCTTCTAGCATGAAATCCATAGTTCTTTTATAAATTTTTGATTAAAAAATATTGATGTTATAATTTTGCTCCGAGTTTATCATGGATTTGAGCAAGAATCATCTTTGCCTTTTCTTTGTTTTCAAATGATTCGCCTTCTTTATCCAATATAGAATCTATTTCAAACTCTTTATCTGTGAGAATTTCTGCAACATGCTCGTCAAGAGTTCCTTTTCCCACCAAATAATATGCAAAGACAGTATTTTTCTGACCAATTCTATGCAATCTGTCTTCTGCCTGACGATGAATTGCAGGACTCCAATCCAATTCTGCAAATATGACGTATTTTGCAGTGGTGAGATTAATTCCAACATTTCCTGCTCTCAGACCTGCAATCATTAACTTTGTTTCACCTTTTTGAAATCTGTCAATTTCACGTTGTCTTGTAACATCAGTTTGACCACCAATGATTGATGCAGGGTTGTAATCTGCCAAACTTTGATGTAATAAATTATGAATTGCTTTATGGTGACAAAATACCACAACACTTTCTTCTATCTCCATAATATCATTTACAAAGGTAGTTACGTGTTTTAGTTTTGCAAGACCTGCAGCTTGTCTTTCGCTTTCTATTGCACGATGATATGATGCAGATTTATCAAATGCAGATTCTGCATATTTTTGTTCTTCTTCAAGTTTCTTCCAAATTTTTTGTAACTCAGATTTGTAGAATTTTTCATCAGCCTCAACAGGTGAAGAATAACGTACCTTAGCTTTTAGTTCTTTGAGAACATCAGATTTCTTTCTTCGTAACATAACATGTTTGATTAATTGATTGCGTAATGTATCACGTTTATTTTCAAGTACTATCGCTTTTCCTTTTTCATTTACATAGCAGAAATATTCACAAAACTCCTTGAAACTTCCAAGCAACCCAGGTTTTAAAATATCAACAATTGGCCAAATTTCAGAACCTCGGTTGTAAATTGGCGTTCCAGATAACCCAACTCTATATTTCACACTTTCATGAGTTGCAAGTTTTTTTACAGCAGCATATTTTTGAGTGGTCTTGGATCTTAAATGTTGAACTTCATCACAGACAACAGAATGAATTCCAAGTTTTAGTAAATCAGGTAATCTTTTAGATAGTAATTCATAATTAATAATGTAGAAATCATATTCTCCGATATCGGTATTTTTTCCATTTCGAATCATTATGCTAGAAGGAGATTCATCATCAATGAGTTTTCCATTTTTGCCTTTTTTCTTAAGGAATTTTTCAATTTCTCTTTGCCAATTTGTCAAAGTTACAAGTGGTGCAATAATTAATGCAGGAAATGAATTTTTCTCTTTTGATAAATATGCAAGTGTTTGAACAGTTTTTCCAAGACCCATTTCATCAGCAAGAAGTGCATTACCACTTGATTTGATTAAGAAATCCAATCCTTCTCTTTGAAAGTCTAGTAGAGTGCCTTTGAATTGTTTACTTGGAGTAGCCTGTTGTAATTTCTCAATTTTTGGTATTCGAGTTTTTTTGATTATCAACGGTGCAATTTTTCTCTTCCAAACAGAATTCGAAAGAATTTCAAAAGAGTAACGATCATCAATCATTTTTAATTTTTTGATATTTTCATCATTATCGGATACAATGACTTCATCAGGTTTGTCGCCATACCAGCCACGAGGAATTAATTTTGATGCCATATTTACAGCGCGAGTTCCAGAAATTTTCCAACACCAAGTTCCAGAATAACGATCCAATACAAATTCTAAAGTTCCAAATTTTTCCATTTTATATTTCCGAATTTTAGCTCATAGTTTTTCATTGCTTATGAACTTTAGGTTTGAAGTTATTCGTGATTTTTATCAGATTCGAGTAGTTTTGTAGTTCTTTGAAGTAATTGCTCCAAATTAGTAGATTCGAGGATTGGTTGTAGATCTAATGGTGTTTGAGATGCCAGAGCACATAATGAATGGACATACTCCATGGTAGGAGTTTCAGTTTTCAGGTAATATTGTTCCAAAACGTGATCTAGTTGGTGTGATGTTAAATCAGGATTGTCATTAGTTTTTTTGATTTTATTTTTCCACAAATCTACCAAAGTTTCCCAGTCATTAAGAGAAATGGATTCATCAATTTCAGAAATCAATTCAATTTCTGCTTGAATGTACATTTTCTTTGCAACCCCATCATTATGATGTAATTGTTCCACTGTTTTTGCGCCTTCGATAGTGAAAGGATCATAATCATCAGTTTTTTTGAGAGACGGGGAGATTAAACGAATAATTCTGAATTTTCTACGACCTCTAACATTTACAAATAGATGACCGCTGGTTGAATCTACATCTTTACAATCAACTATTTTTGCAAGAGTTCCAATGTTATATGGTGCTTGCCAATTAGAGATGGTTGCACTATCATGTCCAAGACAAACCCCGAATTCCTTCTCACCAAGCATACAATCATCAATCATCTGCTTGTATCGAGGTTCAAAAATTCTCAGGGGAAGATCTTGATTAGGAAATAACACTAAATCTAAAGGGAATATTGGAATAATCTTAGTTTCACTCATAAACATGCTATGTCGTCATAATATAAAATTCAACTACATTTTTTAGGCAATAATTTAAAAAGAAAACATAAGATAATGCATCATGGATGAAGAAAATAAAGAAACATCAGTTTTAGGAGTTATTAGTAGAGGGATATCTAAATTTGATAAAATTGCTCGAGAGTCAAATGTTGAACCAAAAGAATTAGAATCAATTTTACAGAAATTAGAAAATTCAGGATTAATCAAAGTTGATGAAAAAAAGGGTTTGCTAGGTAAAAAAATCGAGATTAATCCAACAGAAAAAGGTTACAAAGAATTTGAACGTCAATTAAAAATATTACAAGGAAAATGGAATCAATTAGAAAATACCTACAAATCAGGAAATAAACAAGAATTAGAACAAAAACTAAAAGAAGATAAATCATTTTTACCTTCAATGATGATGTTTGGAATTGTCGATATGGTGATGTTTTCTATGATGTTTAGCATGATTGGCTCAAGTATGGGGAATTTTATTCCGGCTGAAGATTTAGGAGGAGTGGGCAACAATGAAAACAACACGGAAGGATCTGACATGGGAAATGATGGAGGAACTGACATTGGAAATGATGGGGGATTTGATATCGACATAGGCTTCTAATGTCTTACACATCGTTTGACAATGTAGGATTAGTAAAAGTACTATCTTTTTTTCAAACACATGACTCTGAATATTTATCAGGTCAAGATCTTAGTGATGTTTTAAAAATTAGTAGAGTCGCAGTGTGGAAACACATTAAAAAAATCAAAGCATTAGGTTACAAGATCGAATCAAAACAAAAATTAGGATATAGATTAATCGACGATACAGAAAAACTTTTACCATGGGAGATTACAAAAAATCTTAAAACAAAAGTAATTGGAAAAAGAGTTCATTATTTCGAAGAAATTGAATCCACACAGAACTTTGCACAGCAAATTGCATCAGATAAAAAAGAAAACGGAGCAATAATCATAGCTGAAAAACAAACAGCGGGGAGGGGGCGATTAGATAGAAAATGGACATCCCCAAAAGGCAGCATTTCATTTTCATTAATCATTCATCCAAAATTTGACATATCAAGTTCAACATTAATTCCAATTTTATGTGCAGTTGCATTATCAAAATCAATTAAATCAGTTTTAGGAATAGAAACTGAAGTGAAATGGCCAAATGATATAACAAGGAACGGAAAAAAAGTTGCAGGAATTCTAGTTGACGCTTCATTTCAAGCAAACAATATCGATTATCTAATTCTAGGTATCGGAATTAATTTTGACATAGATGCAAAAAAACTTGAGAAAAAATTATCAAAAACTCATAATTTTTATGGAATAAATTCACTTCGGAAAAAAGATGATAAAACACATCCAAAATTACTTCTCAAAGAATTTCTATTACAATTGGAAAAAAATCTAACACAATTAGATAAAGGAGAAAAATCAAAAATCGTTAAGGAATGGACAAAAAGAGCAGCAGGTATTGGTAAAAAAATTACAGTAAATACATCAAATGGAAAGATTTCAGGAGTGTTACAAGGAATAGACAATGATGGTGCATTAAAACTAAAGACTAGAAAAGAAATGAAGAAAATATTTGTAGGAGATGTGGTTTTAGCTGGAATTTAGTATAATAGTCAATTTTATAGAATCGTTTAATTTTGAATAATAGAATCAAAGGATATGAAAAAGATGGAATTTGGAAATTATTCATTAATCATATCAGCAGTTTTTGTATTATTTCTAGCGCCTAACATTAACGACTCATTTGCTCAAGGAATAGGTGATGTTCCGAATCTATACAAAAAAGCAAATGAACATTTTATGATCGGGGAATATCGCCAGGCAATAGAACTGTATAATAAAATTTTAGAAATTTCACCAACAAACACTAAAACATCATTGATGAAAGGAGTCGCATTAGAGAATCTTGATAGACATAAGGAGTCAATTTTAGAATTTTACAAAATAAATCAACAGGAACCTGATAACATTACAGCACTAATTGGATTAGGAGTGGGGTTTGGAAATTATGGAGAGTATAAACAGGCATTAACATATTTTGAACAAGCGTATGAATTAGCGCCAGAAAATCATGTTGTAAAAAATTATCATGAATTTGCAATAAAAAATGTAAAAAAATTTTTGTATAATGAAGCTAAAAAACCAGAAATATTCACATTAAACATTCCACAGACAGTTCCATCATGGATTAAAAATACTGCAGGATGGTGGGCTACAGATAAAATTCCTGATGAAGAGTTTTTGAAATCTTTACAATTTCTTGTAGAAAATAAAATAATCATTGTCGAGTCTTCAAATAACATCATAACAGGATCGTCAGTACAACCAATTCCAGCATGGATTAAAAATACTGCAGGATGGTGGGCTACAGATAAAATTCCTGATGAAGAGTTTTTGAAGGGAATTAATTTTATGATTAATAATAGTTTGCTGGTAATTGATTTATCAGACATGCAAAAATTGTCAGAAGAAGAGGAAAAAATTAATGACAGAAACCGATGGGAATTTTCCAGATATTTAGACAGAATTGAAAATATAGTTAACAAAGATAAGAGATACATCGAATATCCAAATCCAAGTAATGATGTTATCAAGAAATTTTTAAGAGATTATAAAAAGTGGAATTATGATCAGCAAATTGAAATCGGTAATCAGGGATTTCCAAATCCAGAGTATGTACTAATAGATGATGTATATCATTTAGAATACAAAATTTATGTTAATGAACAACCAGCAGCATTACCGTTAGATCATACAAGTACATTAGTCAATTCATTCAAGATGTGGGAAGAGATGGAATTTAATGCAAGTGATGGTAAAAAAGTCAAAATACATTTTGTTACAACTAAAACAAAAACTAACGCAAATCTTTGGGTGACATGGGTTGTCAGAGATTTGGGTGAAGGAGTACTAGGACATGCAAATCTTGGGAAAGGAATTGTCGAAGTAGCATTAGGAGGTTACGGATGTGATGGAAATTTTCAATTATTCCATGTAAACACAGTGGAATACATTATGACACATGAGTTAGGTCACGGTATAGGATTGAAACATAGTGAGGATAAAAATAGCATCATGTTCCCATCAATTAAAAATACACAATATGCATATTGTATGTTGGATGCTGATAAGAAAATCAGTACAGGTTCAATAATTTTGAAAGGCGATTAACCTAATGCTCTAGAATGTTTTTGAGTGTGAGGACGTTCCCCAGAGAATTTACGTCGCATATGTCCAGAAGGTCTACCATACAATAATTCCAAGAACCAACTTTCATGTTCAATTTCTTCCATGAGGATATCTTTTGCAATGTCATATGTTGCAGGATCTTTTCCAAAAGTCATTTTACAGATCTTGTCCCAGTTTACTATTGCTCCTTGTTCAGCTTTGAGACATTTTTCTAAGATTGCTTTTACGTCTGTAGGATTTTTTGGTAATTGTAAAAATTCACATCCAGACATTTTGATAAATGCTTGTGCATTATTTGGTAAACTGCCACCCAACTGAAAAATTCTCTCAATACAAGATTCAAAATGACTTAGATCTTCAAGACGTGCATCCTCAATTATTCCTTTAATTCCTTCACCTTCCATACCCGTGGCATGCATTCTTAAATTGGTAAAGTAATAGTATGCAGTGAATTCAACAGATGCGTTTATGATAAGTTGTTTCACAAGTTCATCGACATTCACACCATTTTTTTTAAGAACTTCAACACCAACAACTTTAGGTTTTTTTGATGTCGCCATATTGGGAATATTTTCAGGTGCGAATAAAGAGTTTCGCTGTATAAACTAAGAATCTGGAATGATTTCACGAATAAAGACATACAATTAACCAATAGATTAGTTGTGAAGTGATATAAACTTCAAAATGGCATTAGAATAGTTGAAATCATCTAATGAACAAAGATGTCATTCTTGTAACAAAACCACACTGATTACTGATGATAATTCAGGAGAAATATTTTGTAGAACATGTGGTATTGTTTTATCAGAAGGAAGTGAGGCAAGTGGACCAGAATGGAGATCATTTGCAAATGATGGAGTAGATAAAAGTAGAACTGGGGCAGGTACATCAATTACAATTCACGACATGGGACTATCCACAGTAATTGGTGCAGTCAATAAAGATGCAACAGGAAAACCACTTTCATCAGCAATGAAACAGTCATTTGACAGAATTAGAAGATGGGACAGTAGATCACAAGCTCATTCATCTGTTGACAAAAATTTAAGACAAGCACTAAGTGAGATGGATAAATTAAAAGACAAATTATCACTGACTGATGCGGTCATTGAAAAAGCTGCATACATTTATCGAAAAGCAATTGAGAAAAAGCTAGTCAAAGGACGTTCAATTCAAGGATTAGTAGCTGCATGTGTTTATGCTGCATGTAGAGATACAGAAACACCTAGAACTTTAGACAATGTTGCAGACGGCATAAACATTAGACGAAAAGATGTAGCAAGATATTACAGATTAGTCCATAGAGAATTAGATCTGAAAGTGCCAGTTACAGACCCAATTAATATAATTCCAAAAGTAGCAAGTATTTTAGGATTAGGAGAAAAGACAAAACGAAAGGCAAGTGAAATTCTAAGAAAAGCAAAGAAGATTGGAGTTGTTGCAGGAAAAGATCCTACAGCATTAGCAGCTGCTGCATTATATCTCGCATGCATGACAGAGGGCGGAAATAAAACTCAAAAAGAAATTTCAGAGGCATCAGGAGTTACAGAGGTAACAATTCGTAACAGATGTGCAGGTCTTAAAATATTTTTAGAAAAATAAGATTAATTAAAATCTTCTAAAGTATCTTTTTCACGTCTACGCATTATAGAAAATATTCCAAGAGTCATGCCAAGTTGATACATGACGTACAAAATCATTTGGAATGTGCTTGGAACATAGTCAGTAAATCTACCTAGGATTGCAATAATAAAGACAATCACACTTGTTGCAAAAATGAAATAACGTGAGATACTATTCAATTCTGCAAATCTAAACAAAAGTATCAAAGTAATAGATATGAAAATTCCAGTTACAGCAATAATTCCAGCATTTAATCCCAGTATGTCAATAAGTAGTAGAAATGCAGCCTCTGGAGTTTCAGGAATTACAAATTCAGAAAATTCAACTTTTACCGGTTCTGCAAATTTTGATATATTTCCAGCAGCATTGATTGAAAATAATATTAAGATAATTATTGATACACATTTAGCATATTTTTTTAATTTAGGGAATTTGTTTCGTATTCCACGAGCTAGGATTGCACCTTGTAAAAGACCAATTGCAAATACTACTGCAAAGGTGTAGTAATAGTACTCTTCAGCTAATTGTAGTATTTCCAATTTGATATTATTTCATTCATGACTATTTTAAAGTCTGAAGATTGGAATAAACAGACTAGGTACGAGAAATTGAATAGACTTTTGAACTCATTAAATTATCAAACATCATGTCTGAAGAATTCAAAATAGAAACGCCATATCTACCAGGAGAAAAAGGGTGTAGAATCACATGGTTGTTTACAGATGATGAGGAAAAAACACTATATCTAAGACATGAAGATTTAATGGAAATCATTGAAATTTTAGAACATGGTACAACAGCAAAAATAGAGATGGAAGATGGTGCAAGTTCAATATTGGTAAATTCAGATTCGACAGACTTCTTTCTTGCAGGTCAAAAATCACAAAAGATTGAAACTCTTGTACTAAAAATTGCATTAAAAGACTTTATGAAAAATAATCCAGACGCATGAATTATTCGTTTTTTTGACGAAAAAATCAGGTATAAATAGACATCATATTACAAGTGATCAAGATGGAAACAGGAACCGTAAAATGGTTTAACCAAACTAAAGGCTTCGGTTTTATCGAACGTGAAAATGAAGACAAGGACTTGTTTGTCCACATGACAGAAGTTCAAGGTCGAATTAACGACGGCGATAAAGTTGAGTTTGAAATTGGTGAATCAGAAAAAGGCCCAGCCGCAAAATCAGTGAAAAAAGTAGACTAAGACTAGTAAT
>LFEZ01000017.1 GCA_001510295.1 Thaumarchaeota archaeon casp-thauma4
ATAAAGCATCTTTGATTTTTATAGGCAGAATCCAATCTGAAACTATTGACTGAAAACCCTGTAAAAAAAGTAACATCAAAGGATCTAATCGCTAAAGGTTCCTTAGTTGCAATAATTATCGCTGTTCCTACATTAATTCTCTTTTACGCTGTATGGACAATAACTAGTGATCTAATTTTTGGAGCCGTTGCAGGATTGATTACTAATTTTATTACATTGGGTATTTCATTTAAAATCGTAAGTAAAAAATTTGTTAAAAAACGAAAAGACAATTCTGAATTATAATCAATAAAATGAATCTTTCACAAATAATTAAAACTCTTGTATCTGAAATAAAATTAACAGAAATTCAAGCAAAAATTTTTTTACACATTGTAATTCACGGTAAAATGAATACATCTAAAATTTCAAGTGATCTGAATATTTCTATCGATGATGCAACTGAAAACTCAAAAAAACTAGTAGAGTTAGGTGGATTCATTGATATGCCTAATGATGAGTTTGAGGCAATGCATCCTAGATTTACTGCAGTCAATATGTATCGGAAAATGTGTGAGCGAGAACAAAAAAAGTTTAAGAAAAACTTGAACATCGATAATATCGGTGTTGCATTAGAAGTATCTTATGATGATGCAAGGACTAAATATAACAAATAAAATGAAAAATTATGAGTGAATCTGATGCTCCTTCTGGAAAACCTCAAAGTTATACTAGAAAAACTCTAGGCAACTCTGAAAATAAACCACAAGTCCCTGAAATTTATAAATGCTGTAATAATCCTCAGATAACATATCTTGCTCCTGTTAACATTAACATTTATGAAAAAACAATTGGTTCAGTTGATGTTTGGAGATGTGCTGCATGTATGAAAGTTTTCTGTGAAGAAAAAACATTAGGAATTGATTCTATTTCTGATATCGTTGGAATGCCACGAATTGAAGATAATGAAAAATGGGCGGTCATTGTAAGTAAATTACAAAAAGGAAAAGACAAATGGAAATTAGTCAAATTAAAAGAAACTGGAATGATAAAATTTGAAACATCTGATGAAAAACTCATTGACCTAAAGATTCAAGATTATAAAATTGTAGATAATTTTCATTCAAGTTTTCTTGTATTAGATCACATACACACTGCAGTTGAAATTTAGTCTTGAAAATTACTGTTAATATCCAAGAAATTACTGGTACTCAAATGGCTGCAAAGATTATTGGTAATTTCATCATTGATGAACATTCATTTCCTTTTACTGGAATTGCATTTGGACGAATTGGAGGTCAAAATATAGGTGTAAAACTAACTGACGATGTTGAAAAAAATATCAAAGACTTGGGTTATGATCTTGATGTTACAATTGACACTTTACAAAAAAATCTAATTCAAGGTGATCTTACTTTGCCTGAAGGATTACAAAGAGAATCTTTTGCTGACGATTAAAATTCTGCTTCTTCTAATGCCTTTTCACATAAACATGATTTTGAAACAGGAATCTTATCAATTAATAAAGTGAGAAGTTTTTTTGTTAATTCAACATTTTTTGATAATGTTTCAATAACCTCTTTTGCAGTAACAGGTTTTTCTGCCCACACATCATAATCGGTTACTGTTGAAATCGATGCATAGCAAATTTGTGCCTCTCTTGCTAATTGACATTCTGGAACTAGAGTCATGCCGATAATTTCTGCACCTGTACTTTTGTAAAATTTTGATTCTGCTTTAGTTGAAAATCTTGGTCCTTCAATGCAGACATACGTTGCTTCTTTGTGAATTTTTAACTCTTGTTCATTTGCTACATCTAAAATGGCATTTTGTAGTTCTGGACAGAATGGATCTGCAACTGAAATATGTATTACTCTTCCATCTTCTGAAAATGAACCTTTCCTTGATTTTGTAAAATCTAAAAATTGTGTTGGTAGTGCAAAGTCACGTGGAGCAAATTCTTCTTTTAAGCTTCCTACCGCTGATGGGGCAATAATTCTCTTTACTCCTAATTCCTTGAATGCCCAAATATTTGCTCTATAGTTTATCATATGTGGTGGAATTGTATGTTTTTTTCCATGTCTTGGTAAAAACGCAATTTTTCTTCCGTTGAACTCGCCAATTGTTATCGAGTCCGATGGTTTTCCATATGGTGTATCTATTGTAATTTCTCTTGGTTTTTTCAGTAGTCCTGAATCATAAATTCCTGTACCGCCAAAAATTCCGATCTCTGCAGACTCTTCCATTAGTATTCTACCAATGACTCTGATCTATATTCTTTAATTTTTTCTCGTCCGTTTAGTCCAAGTAATTCTATAATGAATGCAAATCCTACTACTGTACCTTCAATTTTTTCAATTAATTTTGCTGCTGCTTTAGCAGTTCCACCTGTTGCAAGTAAATCATCACAAATGAGAACTCGTTGTCCTTTCTGAATCACATCTTTTTGCACTTCCATGACTGCTTTTCCGTATTCAATTGTGTAAGAAGTTTTGACAGTTTTTCCTGGTAATTTTCCTGCTTTACGAAGTAAAACCATCCCTTTGTTATACTTTAACGCTAATGCGGTTGCTAAAATGAATCCTCTAGATTCAATTCCTGCAAAAACATCTACATCATTAGGATGAAATTTCTTTGTAAATTCCTCTACTACAAATGAAAGTGCAGATGGATCACCTAGAATTGGTGAAAAATCTCTAAACAAAATTCCTTTTTTAGGAAAATCTGGATAATCTCCAATTTTGTCTTTTAGATTCATAACTTTAGACGAAAAATTGAGAAATAAAAACCGTTAGTTGATCAATTAATGGTGAATTTTGTTGATGCATTTGATGTACCATCATCTGCAGTTATTCCATACTCTCCAATTACTAAATCTGCTGGAATTTGCCATAGCGTTAGGTATTCTCCATTACTTTTTGCAGTGATGGTTAGTTCTTCAATGATAATATGATCTGAATTCATTATTTTTATTGATATACTTGCAGACATTCTTGCACCTGATCCTGAAATAGTTAATAATTCATTTGTTCTATAATCTGGTCTATCTGTAACTAAAGTAAATTCATTTTCCACTCCAGTAACTAAAAATTTAAACTCTTTGAAATTACCTCCACTTTTTGCCAATACTGTCCACTTTCCTAACTCACCATCTAACGGAATTCTGAAATTAGTTATTTTGAATACTCCATTTTGATCTGAAAATGTTTCAATTTTTTTGATAACTGTGCCCTTAGCATCACTAATTGTAATATCTAACAATACATTGATTGCACCGGTATTACCGGTAATCAAAATTTGTTCTCCTAGTTTATAATTATCTCTAGTTGTTTGAATTGAAATTGCACCAGAACCTGTAGTTAATCCAACTGCGAACACTGCTGAAACTGTATTTCCAGTTCCTCTTCCTATATTCATGGTATAAGATCCAGTAGATAATTCGCCAGATTTAATTTTGTATATTTCTTTTCCATCTGGTCCTAAATTCAATGTATCAGAAAATTTCTCTTTATCTGTAGAATCAATTAAAATTATTGAAATTTGTGCATTGACTGGACCTTGAATCTCAACAATAACTTCTTCATTTGATAAGAAATTTAATTTTGTTGGTTTAACAATCAAAATTTCTTCTGGCTCTTGTCCCACACCAAAAATTGTAATACCTGATTCATCTCCTTGAAATGCTAATAAAACGTAAGTTCCTTTAACTGAACCTCTTGGTATCTCTGCATTGAAATTTACAATTCCTGATTCTCCAACTAATATAGTTCTAGAAATAATTTCTGTACCTTTTGAATCTTCGATAATTATAGACATTTCTTGGTTTGGAATTGCACTACCTTCAAAGACAACAATATCTCCTGCATCAACCTTTGTTTCTGTAGTTGTTATATTGATTAATTTTGCACTAATCACTGTGATATTTCTCAATGCCTTATTTTTACCATCATCAATTTCAATTGAAACTATTCCTAATTCCAAGTCTGGTGCAAATAAATTATCATAAGTCCATTTACCATCAAATCTAACTTGAATTGTATCTATTAGAAGAATTTCTCCTTTTGCATCTTTTGTTATGATTGTTATTGTTCCATGTGGTGTTGACATTCCTTCAAGTGTAATTGTCTCACCACGTTTGACCTCTTGAGGTGTATTACCTAATGATAATTTTATCACCTCTGCAATTTCTCTATTTTCTAATTGTACAATTCTAATGCTTAGACTTTTTTCAGTTCCACCTGAATCTCTTAATACAAATTCAGTTCTTTCATCATTTTGTATAATTGGTACTTTAGATGTGAATAGTATTCTTCCATTCTCATCAACTTTAACTGATTTTTGTAATTCATTTGAAACATAGAACTCAAGTAATTGATTTGGAACAAATCCTTCTCCTACTACTCTAAAATTAGAATTTGATGCTGGCATTTCTGGAATTAATCTAAAGTTCGACTTTTCTTTTATTGCAACACTTTTTGTTTGTTCTCCTTTTGATTCATTTCGAAGTATTTCTAATGCTTCGTTTTGAGATGTTTCAGAAATTGTAACTGTTGTACTTGCAGAACTAATTGTTTCACCGTTAGAATCTAATGCTCTCCAATTTATCACTGGATTATTTTCTGTTGTCTTAATCTTAATTCCAAATTTTACAGATTGACCTGGATTTACTTCATTCTGAGATGTGAACACAATTACTCCTTGAGGTGTATTTTTCCCCATCCATCCTTCTTCTGTTTTAAAAGACTTGAATTCATTATCTCCGCTCATCCAAATCCTCACTGTATTGATATTTGCTGTATTGTCTCTATTATTTTTTAATTCAAGTATAGTTGAATCCTCAAAACCTATGCTTGTGGCAATGACTTCATTATCCGCAAAACTAGTTCCAAAATTCGATACAAAAATAATTGATAAAACTAGTGTCAATGAAAAAACTAAAACTGGATAAGATCTCATCATAGAATTTATCTATTATCTACAATTAAATCTTAATGAGAATTGATTCGTGAAATTTACGACTATGCAACCTGAGTATCTTTCAATTCGTATGGATTTGCTGACCACCATTGTGTATATAGTTGATCAATTTCTTTCATATCTCCATCACTTAGATATTTTCCATCAGACATATCTGAAAATGTCTGAATTTCTTCTTCACTAATCACTGTTGGAAAGACTGAAGAAATACCTTGTTTTGATAAGATAAATTTAATGGCTAATTCTTTAATGCTCAATCCATTTCTATCTGCAATTGGTCTTAACTCTTCAACTTTTTTCAATGAAGCCTTGATCCATTCACCTTTTCTCACAGAACGATGATCTTTTTCATCAATCTTTGTATCCGCATTTACTTTACCAGTTAAAATTCCTGACGCGTCTGGAACTCTAACTAGAATTCCTACGTCATTTTCTATGCCTGAATTTAATAATTCATTTCCTGGTGTTTGCTCTAAAATATTGAACACAGTTTGAACTGCTGTTGCATTTTTTCTTTTCATTGATTCTAATCCTTCTGCTGTCCATCCTATTGCAGGTCCTAATGCAATCTGGTATGTTCTGATTTTTTCTTCATCAATTAAACTATCTAATGTATTGAAAATAGAATCATCTTTAATATGATGCATCTTTGGATTGTGCAATCCATACATGTCAACATAATCTGTCTTCAATCTGTCCAAACTATTCTTTAATGCTTTACGTGTAAACTCTTCATCAAATTGTTGTGGTAATTCTGTATGTCCAATTTGTTTAACTTGCTCAAAATCATAACCATATTTAGTTGAAATTATAACTTCATCTCTCATGTCTTTGAAAGTTTCGCCAATTAATCGTTCACTCTTGCCCTTTCCATACATGTCTCCTGTCTCAAAGAAATTTATTCCACAATCATATGCTTTTTTTAACATTCTTTTAGCTTCATCTTCATCAATTTCTTTTCCCCACCAATTCAATGCAATAGTCCATGCCCCAAAACCAATCTCGGAAACTTCTATTCCACTTTTTCCTAATTTCTTATATTTCATTTAACAATTTCCTTGAATTCTTGTAATTTCTCATTAATTTCATTATCCTTCAAAGCTGATTCACCTTCTTGAAAATTAGAATTTAATTCTATCCAAGATTTGCATCCTGAAAACTCTGATTTTAATGACAAATTAAATTCTGGAATTTTCATTGTCTTTAAGAATAATACTTTCATCGGTTTTTCTGGCTTCCAATTCCTTCTTTCTTGAATGTATGAATCACTCCAAACATGAAATGATGATAAATCATTAATCACATCATTAGATTCTACATCTTTTTCAAACAAAACTTCTGCATACGATGAAATCTTGTTAAATCCTTCATCTGGTTTTTTGTCTAATACCTCATTAAGAAAATCATGAAATTCTGGTTTCACATGTTTTGTTTCTTGATGTTCCCATGTTGGAAATAAAAAAAACTTTTTGGATTCAACATTAAATCCTGATACAGTTTCTAAAATTCCGCCTTTTCTTAAAATTACTGTTTGCTTTCCCTGTTCTAGAGCTTTTACAACGGTAGCCCATTCTTTTAATGCGTCCATCATCCAAGACTCGTAATTATAGGAACTATATCTTTTTTCACACAGACTATCATTGGAGTATCTTCCTTGACAAATGCTGAAACTTTGGTTCCTCTAAGTTCCATAATCATGTCTTGGAAAATATTTAGATCATCTGATTCAAACGCTAACATGAAATCTTGGTCATGTATGCCGAACGAATATGTTGTGTTCAATTCTACTTGTGGATATTTTTGACTAACTTTGATATGTTCTTCCATCATTAGTTTTCGTTGTTCAAGAGGAAGAAGATACCATTCTCTTGTTTTTAAAAAAGGATAAACAACTGCATATTTTTTGGCCTCCAATCCTCCTACAAATGAATGAATTCTATCTTTTTGTGCGTATATTGATGGACGTGTTGATGAAAAATACACTAAAGATGGTATAATGTATTTGCCAACTACTGTCAGGTATATTTTTGAAATTGTTTCTTGAATGTCTTCTACCGATTCTGACATAAACCAAATTAAAAAATCAGCATCATTTCTTAATCCTAATGTTGAATACGTTCTAATTTTCACTGAAGCATTTTCTAAAATATTTTCTAACTCTTTTGCTGATTCCTCTTTTGCTAAATCTGCCATCCATCTCCATTTTGGATCTATCTTGAAAAACGAGAAATTAAAATAATATCTTTTATTTTCTTTAGACATATTCATTCATTTGTTGTCTAATATTTAAAATAATTTTCTAACTTTATTGTTTGGCTTCTTCTAAAACCCAATCATAACCACGTTTTTCAAGTTCTTGTGCAAGAGATGCATCGCCACTTTTCAAAACTCTACCATCTGCAAATACGTGAACATAATCTAATCTGTCTAAGAAATTAAGAATTCTTGCATAATGTGTAATCAAAATTGTTGTTGAGTTTTTATCTGATACCTTACTGATTGCTTTTGCAACTGATTGTACAGCGTCAATATCTAATCCAGAATCCGGTTCATCTAAAATTGAAATTTTTGGTTTTAGTACTGCCATTTGTAATACTTCTGCACGTTTTTTCTCTCCACCAGAAAATCCTTCATTCAAATATCTTGAAAGAAATTCTTCTTTTAATCCTACAGAATTGATATTTTCTTTCAGATAATTCTGAAATTCTCTTACTGTGATGAATACTTCTCTATCTTCTCCTCTCATTGCTTTACTTAGTGCATTGTAAGATGTTCTAAGAAAATGTGAAAAACCTACACCTGAAACTTCTGTTGGATATTGAAATCCTAAAAATAATCCTTTTTTTGCTCTCTCATCAGCTGTTAATTCTAAAATACTTTTTCCATCCAAAATTATGTCTCCTTTTGTAACTTCATATTTTGGATGTGCCAATAGTGTATAAGCTAAGGTGCTTTTTCCAGAACCGTTAGGACCCATAATTGCATGAACCTCTCCTGGACCTGTTTTCAAATTTACTCCTTTGAGAATTTCTTTTCCTTCTCTTTTTACATGTAAATCCTTTATCTCAAGTACTGCCATTGGGTTTAATTTTTGATCTTCGTATATAATCTCGACGAATTTTAGCTAATCCTAACGTAAAATAAAGAAGAAAAGGGGGGGATTATTTTTTGGCTAAAATAGGTCTTAATGTCAAAGTCATCTTATTTGTTGAAAGAATATCTTTAACTCTATTTCTGATTGTTACTTCTGTGATACCAGAAACTAACGATACATCTCTTTGTAGAACATTTTGTCCTAACAAAACTGAAGATACGTACAGATATGCTGAGGCTATTCCATTTGGAGCCTTGCCATCTGTAATACTTTTTGTTTCTGTTTTTGCAGCAATTTCTAAAGCAAGTCGCTCAACTCTTACATCTGTTTTAGTTAGATTTGCGATCTTTGAGATATATCTGTCCATTGTAACTACTGGGGTTACAACATTTCCTATCTCTAAAACAAGATTTCTGTAGTATTTTGCAGCTAACTTTGTTTTTGCCTTTACATCTTTTGGTTCACAAACATTCTTGCAAATTTCATCTAATGATCTGACTATTCCGCATTGTTTGCATGCGATATACACTACTGCTACAGTAATGCTTATGACTGATTTACCTTTGACCTCGATGTTTTTTCCATCTAGACCACGATAAATCATGGATGCTGTTTCAACCACGTTTTTTGGAAGGCTGCAACTAACACAAGTTTCAGAAATTTTTCCTAAAACGTTAGTCAGTCTTCTCTCACGTGGAGATGTTACACGAACTCTTTGTTGCCATTTTCTTAGATTTTGCATCTGATTGGAAACTGCACTTGAGAGTTTTTTACCACTAAAATCTGTGGATGAAATTGAGATGTCGGTAGCAATTCCCATATCATGTTGTGCTAGTGTTGTTTGTCCAGATGCTCTTGCTAATCTCATCTTGTCTTCAAGATTAGATGTTTTTGTTTCTGGACCCATATCAGCCATTTGTTCATCAACGACAATGCCGCATCCGGAACAAATTCTCTCACCATTATGAATGTCATCTATGATTTGAGACTTACATTCATTACAGCAAGATTGTATTTCTATTGTACTCATTTAAATTTTCTCCTGCTTTTTTTCTTTGCAGGAGTTTGATCAAGCGCAAAAACTTTCTTTCCACTAATGTTTCTCAAGTTATTTGTTAGTGGTATGGCTGACGCAAAGGGACTTGATACTGGTCCAATTAACTCTGTAACTTTTGCAATTTTTTGACTATTGCTATCACAAAGAATTTGACCTTCAGGTACCTCTGAGTTGAGTCGTACAATGACTCTGCCACTATTGGCTAAGTGCATAACTTCACCTACCTCCTGCAATCACAATTCATGCGTTTTGATAGTTTTCATTAAGTTCTGTCAACAAAACTTTAGTATGTAGCTATTTTCGTTACTTCTTTGATTGTTTTGCTCGTCTAGAAACTAGTTTTTGAGAAATTTTCTCAAGTATTGTTGTCTTTTTTTCTGTTTTTGGTAGAACGATGTAACCTGACCTGACATATGGTCTTCTTGGAAATTTCACTTGCTCTTCAGTTTCATTTGGTTGCATACCTGCAGCATTTGATGCATCAATTAATTCTTTTAATGATGGGTCAAAAACACATTTTTCTTTTGATAATCTTCTTCCTTTGTTACGTGGCAATGTCTTGTTAAAATAATCAAGCCAGATTACGACATGTTCGTAATCTTTCATGTCTCTACTTTACTAAAATTCCGCTAACTGTTCCGCTTTGACCTGGTCTTGATACAATTCTACATTTTCCATCTTCTGTTTCAACAATTGCACCTTTTGTAATAATTCCACGTCTTTGATAATCATTATTTGTTTGATTTTCTAAAACTTTAACAATCTTTGATTTTTTTACTTTAGAATCTCCCATAACTAAATTAACAAAGCTTGCAATCTTCAAACCAGTTTTTCTATTATTTCCTCTAGTTTTTCTTGTTACGGTTTCTTGCTCTTCTCCCATTTCAGCTTCGTTTGGGTATCTGTCTGTTTCAAGTTTTCGTCTAGTCTTTAATGGATGTCTAAGTCCTCCGCTAATTTTACTAGTCTTTAGATTCTCTACAGATTTTCTCATGGAATGTTTTTGAATTACTCTAATTTATACAAAACGCAAGATTTGAGAATTTTTACGTCTATTAATTATAATTTACCGTACTAGGCATAGTATTTCTGGTACGCACTTTATTGAATAATTTTTGTCTTAATGTATCGTCATCACCTTGAATTCCAAAATACTTCTTAAATTTCTCAGTTGTTGTAAAAATTTTGTATCTTCCGACAGTTTGATGTTTTATGAAATCAAGTTGAGATAATTCTTTTAAATGCGAATAAACTCCTGTACCTCTAACTTCTACCAATTGTTTACTAGAAATTGGTTGTTCATATGCGATGTATGATAATGTTTTTTGAGTTGATCTTGCCAACATTGGTCTTGATGCATATTTTCTTCCAATTGTTGAACTGTATTCTGGTTTTAGTTGGAAGACATATGATCCATCTGGTAAATTTGTAATCTCAATTGCTTTGAATGATGATTTTGTTTTTTGAATTAGTTTTGTTAGTAAATTTAGTGTTTTTGCCCTTGATTCTGTTCCTGATGCTCTGATAAGTTCTTCCATACTTAGAGGTCTTCCTGCTGAATATAGTGCAGCCTCTATTCGTGCAGTTGCTTCATTTTCATTATCAATCTTAACCATGATTATCTCGCTGTTGAAATTGACTTAAAATAATCCTTTTCATATCGTTGATTAAATTGTAAATTATTATTTGATTATGGTGACCCTAATTTCCTCTTCTCCCTCTTCTTGAAGAATGTCTATTTTTTCATCTCTTGCCAAAAATAAGACTGCAAAAAAGCATCTAATAGAATCTGTTGTATCTAGATCTTCCACAATCTTTTCAAGTAAAAGTGAGCCATTTGCTTCAAGTTTTCTTAGTACTAAATTTTGATACTCTCCTATAATATTCTCGAGATTATTGAAAATTTTCTTAAAGTCTGGTGGTTCAATTGGTTCAAATCTTAATTTATTACCTTTTCTTTCTCTTGGATTTGCAATTGTTCCAATTAGATTTTCAAGCAAATCTAGTAATTCATCTAAACTTACAGGATAAGTTGATTCATGTCTATATGGAAACTCAAGAATATCTATATCCACATCCGTTCTTTGACGTAAAGGTTTCTTCTCCATGGCTGCTTTTTGCAATGCAAAGATACTCTCCACTTTTAATTTGTAAATCATTGATGATGATAATGCCGCCATTCCTGCTATTCTAAGATCTTTTTTATCCGTTTTTTCTAGAATTTTTAATAACATTGATAAAATTTGAATAAGATCTATGTCCCAAACGTCTCTTTTTTGAATTCCTTCTGGATTAAATAATACATTAATTGGAACTTTGGAAATAAGTGATTTTGTTTCTTCTTGACTCATAAACTCCTCACATTCTAATTGAATAATATCTATTGGCTCTATTTTCTTTTCATCATCAGTCAACTCTTATATTATAAAATGAAAAATTCCTTTTGTGAAAGCTGCACGTATTATAGAACCAGATAAGCCACTTGAGATAAATGAGGTTGAAATTTCTGACCCTACTGGAACACAAGTACTAATCAAAGTACTCTCAGCTGGAGTTTGTCATAGTGACTTACATCTATGGGAAGGTGGATATGACACAGGTGATGGATTTATGAAAGTTACAGACCGAGGTGTAAAATTCCCTGTAACTCCTGGTCATGAGGTTGTCGGTACTATTGAAAAAATTGGTGAATCTGTAAAAGACGTACAAATTGGTGACACTGTTCTAGTTTATCCTTGGATTGGATGTGATATTTGTTCCACTTGTGAAAAAGGTGACACAAATCTATGTGAAACTCCAAAATCATTAGGTGTCTTTCAAGATGGTGGATATGCAGAAAAACTAATTGTCCCTGATTATAAATTTCTAGCAAATATTGGAGATGTAAATCCTGATTCGGCATCATCATTAGCATGTTCAGGTTTAACTGCATACACTGCAATCAAAAAAGCATTAGTAAATAATCCTGAATCTATTTTAATTGTTGGTGCGGGTGGTTTAGGTCTGATGGGTGTGCAATTAGCGAGTCATATGGCAAAATGTAAAATTATTTGTGCAGATTTAGATGATCGAAAATTAAATACTGCAAAAGAATTAGGTGCTACACATGTAGTTAATACACAAAGTGATGCATCACAAAAAATAATGTCAATATGTGATGGAAAAGGTGTTGATAGTATAATTGATTTTGTAAACGCTCCTCCAACTGTTAAATTAGATTTATCTGTAATTAGAAAACGTGGGAACATTATTTTAGTTGGTTTGTTTGGTGGTTCTGTAGAATTGCCTCTAGTATCTGTACCACTAAAAGCAATAACAATTCAGGGTGCTTATACTGGAAATTATAAAGACATGCTTGAATTAATCACTCTTGCCAAAAAAGGCATTATTAATCCAATTGTATCAAAACATTATACTTTAGATGAAGCAACTGGTGCTCTAAATGATCTAAAAAATAGAAAAATTTTGGGACGAGCAGTAATCAATCCTTAATTAAAAAATAATGGTCCCCACTGAAGGATTTGAACCTTCGACAACCCGATTTCTGTATGCCTAGTAGACTACTGTTATTCAGCCCTAAGCCGACAACTACAGTCGGAAGCTCTACCAGGCTGAGCTAAGTGGGGACACCTTTTTTGATATTTTTTTTATTTATTAATTATTAGTTTTGACCATTTTTGAACAAATTTAATTACTTTCGTCAATTTTGAGATTTATGAGTGATTATTCTCAAAACATTGGTGGTTATGTCTGTACACCATATCTTCATGATCATGATTCAATTGAACTCAAGGATAGTTGGGTTTCATCTAAAAATGTGGAATCTCTTTACTTTGTTACCGCCACCTTTTCTGAAGATAGTAAACCCTACTTTTCGACCTCATCAAATCATTACATATTGGCAAAATTCAAAGATCATGAAAAAATCTCAAAAGAAATTCTCTCTAAAAATACTGACAAGCCATCATTTCTCTTTAAAATAGATAATACTATATTTGAAAGACCACTAACTGAAAAAACAAATTTTGTTTCAATATATTATTTGGAATATGGTGATTCAAAAGAAGATCTTAGAGATGTATCTGCAAATATTGCTAGACGAGAAAAAGTATATCGTGCTGGATTTGGAACTATGAAATTATTGTCTAAGGAATCTCCAAAATTTGTGTTTCCGTATAGCGATCATATTATAATGTTAGAAATTTCAAGTGACAAGAGTCATCAAAGTGATAACAAATATTGTGAACAAACTAGACGTAATATTTGCAGAAAAGGAATCATCATGAATAATCTTGTGAGCCTCTCAATTCTTGAAACAATGAAATAAAAAAAGGTAAATACCGCTCAGAAATTATTTCATTATGAGCAAACCTTCTGATTTAGGATCATTAAAAATTGGTTCTTATATTTTACTGCCAGTTGGTGATCAACCTACCGGTGAGCCTTGTAGAATATCTGAATATGATACGAGTAAACCTGGAAAACATGGTGCAGCAAAGGCACGAATTGTTGGAGTAGGTATCTTTGATGGAGCTAAACGTCCACATGTAGGTCCTGTAAGTATGCAAATCCATGTACCGCTAATTGATAAAAGAAATGGTCAAATCATATCGATGACTGGTTCTGAAATTCAAGTTATGGATGGAGAAACATTTGAAACCGTTGACATACAAATGATTGATGAAGAAGTTGACGGAAAATTGCAACAAGGTCAGGATATTGAATATTGGAATGTTATGGGAAGAACTAAAATCATGCGAATTAAAACATCCTAAATTGGATGCTGATGATGATTGGAAAAGCCAACTGATTTCTGATGAAGATTATGAGTATTGAGGCATCCTATTTTTTATTTTAAAATGAAATTAGCTGCATTATTTTCTGGTGGAAAAGATAGCACATATGCCATTTATCTTGCAAAAAAATTGTCTCACTCAGTTGATGTATTATTGACATTATATCCTCATTCTAGTGAAAGTCATCTACTTCACTACCCGAACATAAAATTCACTTCTTTACAAGCCGAATCTATGAAAATTCCACAACTCATAGAAGAAATTATATCCACTGATGCTAATGTTGAATTTGAAAAACTTGAAAAACTAATTACTCTTGCAAAAGAAAATTACTCTATTGAAGGCATTGTTCATGGTGGAATTCTCAGTGAATATCAAAAGGATAACTTTTCTTTGATTTGTAAAAAAAATAATTTAGAAATTATATCTCCTTTATGGAATACAAAACCTGAATCTTACATGAAAGAATTACTGGAAGAAAATTTTGAATACATTATTTCCAGTGTGAGTTCGGATGGTTTGAATGATTCGTGGCTTGGACAAATAATTGATAAAAATGGATTAGAAAATCTTGAAAAATTACAAAAAAAATTTGGATTCAATCTTAATTTTGAAGGTGGAGAGGCTGAAACCTTTGTAATAAATTGTCCATTATTTGAAAAATCATTGTTAATTCAAAATTCAAGAATCGAATGGGATGGTTATAGGGGAAGATTTGAAATATTGGAGGCAAAATTAAAAGATAATGCTTGATAATCTGAAAGATGGTTTACGAACCGCAATTAAAAAAATTGTTAGCTCTTCTGGAATCGATGAAGAATTAATCAAAGAACTGGCAAAGGATGTACAACGTTCACTTTTACAATCTGATGTAAATGTAAAATTAGTTCTTGAAATTACAAAAAACCTTCAAGAACGTTGTATCAACGAAACTCCTCCACCAGGATTATCCAGAAAAGATCACATTGTGAAAATATTATATGATGAATTGTCAAAATTATTAGGAAATGATACTGAGTTTCATTTCAAATCTGGAAAAATCAATAAAGTTTTGATGCTTGGAATTCAAGGAAGTGGTAAAACTACTGTATCGTCAAAACTGGCAAAATTTCTTACCAAACAAGGTTATCGTGTAGGTGCAATTGGAGCTGATACCTACAGACCTGGTGCTTTGGTTCAATTAAGAACAAATTGTGAAAAATCTAATGTTGAAGTTTATGGAGAAGAAAATAACAAAGACTCGGCTCAAATTGTCAAAAATGGTTTAAAGCATTTTGAAAATTCAAATATTGATGTAGTATTGATTGATACTGCTGGACGTCACAAAGAAGAAAAAGATCTTTTGGATGAAATGACAGAAATTTCTAAAGTGTCTAATCCTGATTTAGCATTATTAATTATTGATGGCACAATTGGTCAACAATGTTTTTCACAGGCAGAGGCATTTAACAAAATTGTTCCTGTTGGAGGTATAGTAATTACTAAACTTGATAGTTCTGCAAAAGGTGGTGGGGCTCTTGCAGCATCAGCTGCAACTGGTGCGCAAGTAATGTATGTTGGAACTGGTGAAAGAATAGATGATTTAGAACAGTTTTCGCCAACTAGATTTGTTGGTAGACTTTTGGGTATGGGTGACGTTCAAGCAGTACTCGATCTTGCAAAACGACTTGGTAATGAAGCAGATGAAGTTCGCATGAAAAGAATTACAAGCGGTAAAATGAATATGGAAGATTTTTTTTACCAATTAGAAGAAGTAACCAAAGTTGGTTCTCTTCAAAGCTTAATGGAAACAATGCCTGGATTATCGGGAATGGTAAAAGAAGATCAACTTGAAGTGATGGAAAAAAGAATGGACAAATGGAGATATATCATCCAAAGTATGAATACAAAAGAAAAAGCTGATCCTGATTTGCTCAATTCATCTCGAATCAAAAGAATTGCACGAGGCTCTGGTTGGCCTGAGCATGAAGTTAAGGAATTAATAAAAAATTATAAAAATTCGAAAACAATGATGAAGGCATCAAAAGGTAGACAAATGCAAGGCATGCTTCGTAAACTTGGAATGGGTTAACTAGAAAAACTTCTGATGTATACGCATTGATCATAAGGAATTATCATCTCTTCAGAAACAATTCTTCTGTTTGTCAATTCGCACTCTGAATCTCTGATAATTGCTATTGGGTGTAGATCGTTTCCTTCTCCCATCTTGTGATTTGCAATTGATGCTAAATTATCTGCCGTTGCTTGAAATGTAACTTTAAGTGGATTTCCATCCAAATCCTTCTCTCCACGTAAATCTTTTGTAGGTTCTATTCCTGCACATGCTATTGCAACTCCTGTTGTACCAATTCTTGCAGGCATCAATCTGCTATCAACTACAATTATTCCAACATGTAAATTTAGTTCAAGAAAAATTTTTCTTTTTAACTCTTCAGCAAATTTGTATGGTTCATTAGGATATAGAATTATTTTTGTTCCTCTGGAATTTGATTTATCAATCCCTGCATTAGGTGCCAATATTCCATTTGTAATTGCCATGGCAAATCCTGCAACTCCTCCTACAATTTCATCTGATTCTCTATAAACAATTTCAATAAATTTTTCATTGGTATTGAATTTTTTTGCAATTTTTTTTGCTTTTTCACAAACCTTTGATTTTTCTATCTTTAAAATTCGTCCTTGTGAATTTGAGATAAATTTACTTGAGATTACTAACACATCTCCCTCTTTGATTACAGCTTCACTGTTTTGAACTATCTTTTTTAGTTCATCAAAAAAACAAAATTTACCATCCTTTTTCTCTGAAGTTAATGGAATTACTGTCAAATTCATAACTATTTTACATATTATTCTTTAATTATTGTTCTGAAAAGCTTTTAATCTTAATCGATGGCAATGTCGTTTATGAACATAACTGAAAAAATACTTGCTCGTGCTTCTGATAAAAATACCGTTTCTCCAGATGATATCATTTTTGCTAAAGTCGATAAAGTAATGGTTCATGATGTCTCAGGACCTGGAGTTTTGAAAGTTTTTGATAAATTACAAAAACAAGGAATTGACACATCAAAATTATACGATCCAACAAAAGTTTGGATTGCTGAAGATCATTTTGTTCCATCTGCAGAAAAAATCTCTGCAGAAAATATTGTAAAACTATCTAATTTCTCAAAAAAATATGGTATCAAAAAACATTTCAAATATGGACTGGGTCAATATGGAATATGTCATACATTATCTCATGAAGAGGCATTGGTTAATCCTGGAGATCTTTATGTTGGTGGTGATTCTCATACTAACACTACTGGTGCATTGGGTGCATTTGCATGTGGATTAGGTCATACTGATATTGCATACGTATTGTTGAATGGAGAAATTTGGTTTAAGGTACCTGAAACATATTATTTCAAACTTAATGGAAAATTACCTCCACATGTAATGGCTAAAGATTTCATACTCCAAATTATTGGTGATATTGGAAATGATGGTGCAGCATACAATACTATGCAATTTGGTGGAACCGGAATTGATGAAATGTCAGTAGAAAGTAGATTGACGTTAGCTAATATGACTACTGAAGCCGGTGCAAAAAATGGAATTATTGAATCTGATGAAAAAACAGTTGAATATCTAAACGAAAGAGGTGCAACTAATGTTTCTCAATTTCATGGAGATGCAGATGCGGATTATTCCAAAATTTTTGAGTACGAAGCATCTGAATTGGAACCAACTGTTGCAAAACCATTTTCTCCTGATAACATTTCGGTTGCAAGAGAATTATCTTCTATTGAGCTGGATAAATCCTATATTGGTTCTTGCACTGGTGCAAAATATGAAGATCTCTTAGCAGCTGCTAAAATTCTTAAGGGACGACAGGTAAAAATACGAACTGAAGTATTGCCTGCAGCAATTTCAATATACAGGAAAGCATTAAAAAATGGATTAATTGAAATATTTCTAGACGCCGGTGCTACTGTAGGTCCTCCTACATGTGGTGCATGCTGTGGTGCTCATATGGGGGTATTGGCAAAAGATGAAATTTGTGTTAGTACCACAAATAGAAATTTTCCTGGCAGAATGGGCCATGTAGAATCCCAGACATATCTTGCTTCCCCACAAGTTGCCGCTGCATCAGCTGTAACAGGAAAAATAACTGATCCGAGAGATTTGAATTGATTGGTAATGTAATAAAATATGAACGGGATAACATTGACACTGATGTTATAATTCCTGGAACATATCTGAAAATCCATGATTATAATGAATTAGCAACACATGCAATGGAAGGACTTGATCCTGAATTCCCATCAAAGGTTAAAGATGGTGATTTCATTGTCGCAGGAAAAAATTTTGGTTGTGGCTCTTCAAGAGAACATGCACCAATTGCACTGTCGACATGTGGAATAAAGGCAGTAATTGCCATATCTTTTGCAAGAATATTTTATAGGAATTCTGTCGATGGTGCATTTTTACTTCCAATAGAAGTTGATGATGAAACATATCGCAAAATAGCAAATTCTGATCAACTAGAAATCAATATTGAAAAAAATGAGATAAAAAACATCACAAAAAATGAAACATATGCTATGAAGCCTTTCTCAGAAATAATAGCAAAAATTATTGCTGCTGGTGGTCTTTTCAAATATAAAAAGTGAATATGATAAATGAGTGAAACATTATTTGAGAAAATTTGGAATTCTCATGTTGTAGTTGAAAGAGAAAACGAACCTTCGTTAATTTACATTGATCGTCATCTAATTCATGAAGTAACATCTCCTCAGGCTTTTGATGGATTACGTGCTAATCATAGAACTGTTCGACGTCGAGATCTAACTGTGGCTACTATTGATCATAATGTTCCTACCACTGATAGAAGTTTACCAATGATTGATGAAACTTCTTCAATACAAATTAAAACTTTGGAAAAAAACTGTAAGGATTTTGGAATAAAGCTATTTGGAATTAATGATCCTAATCAAGGAATTGTACATGTTATAGGACCACAATTAGGAATAACTTTACCTGGTAGTACAATTGTATGTGGTGATAGCCATACATCGACACAAGGTGCATTTGGTGCCTTTGCATTTGGTATTGGAACAAGTGAAGTTGAACATACTCTTGCAACTCAAACACTTTGGCTTGAAAAACCAAAAACCTTTGAAATTTTAGCCACAGGTAAGCGTAAAAATCCCTTTGCAGTAACATCTAAGGACATAATTCTAAGTATTATCAAACAGATTGGAACTGATGGCGGTACTGGTCATGTATTAGAATATCGTGGTGATGCAATTAGTGATTTATCGATGGAACAACGAATGACAATTTGTAATATGTCTATTGAGGCTGGTTCTAGAGCTGGTCTAATCGCACCTGATGAAAAAACATTTGACTATCTCAATAATAGAAAGTATACGCCAAAAAACTATGATGAATTAGTTGACGATTGGAAAAATAACCTAATATCTGATGCTAATTCAAAATTTGATAAAAGTTTTACAATTGATGTAAATAAAATTGAACCGCAAGTAAGTTGGGGAACAAATCCTGCGATGGTATCTGATGTAACGGGAAAAATTCCTACTCCTGAAGAATTTGGTCAGAATAATGAAATACAAATTGAAAGTGCAAAAAAGGCATTATTGTATATGGATCTAAAACCTGATACTCCAATTGTAGAAATTTCAATTGACAGAGTTTTCATTGGTTCTTGTACAAATGCACGTTTAGAAGATTTGAAGGATGCTGCAGAAATTGTAAAAGGTAAAGCAATTAATTCCAATGTTTGTGCAATGGTTGTTCCAGGCTCACAAATGGTTAAACTTGAAGCTGAAAAATTAGGATTAGATAAAATTTTTAAAGATGCAAATTTTGAGTGGAGAGAATCTGGTTGTAGTATGTGTCTTGGAATGAATCCTGATATTTTAAAACCTGGTGAACGTTGTGCTAGCACATCTAATAGAAATTTTGAAGGAAGACAAGGCTCTGGAGGTAGAACTCATCTTGTAAGTCCTGTCATGGCTGCTGCATCTGCTATTGCTGGTCATTTTGTTGATGTTAGAGAGTGGTGTTAAAATTTGAAACCTTTTACAAAAATTATTAGCATTATAACTCCATTTGATAATGCAAATGTTGATACGGATCAAATAATCCCTAAACAATTTTTAAAACTAATTACAAAATCTGGATTTGGAAAATTTCTTTTCTATGATTGGAGATTTGATCATGATGGACAGAAAAAAAGTGATTTCATATTAAATGATCCAAGATATGAGGATTCTCAAATATTAGTTACAAATGAAAATTTTGGTTGTGGCTCTTCAAGAGAACATGCTGTTTGGGCATTGAAAGATTTTGGTTTTAACGTAATCATATCTCCTTCATTTGCAGATATCTTCTATAGCAATTGCTTCAAAAATGGTATTTTACCTATAATCTTAGATATTGAAAAAATTAAAAAATTATTGCAATATGCTGATAAAATTGAACTTGATTTAGCCTCTCAAAAAATCACTTTCGGTGATGAATCTATAATTTTTAAAATTGATTCTCATAGGAAAATCAGATTATTGGAAGGACTAGATGATATTGATCTTACTCTCAAAGAAGATGAAAAAATAGAATATTTTGAAAAAAATTCTACCATAGTGTCAATTTTTGATTAAACACAAAATTTTTTTACTGTTATAACTATCTGTATGATTTTTGTTTTCTTCTTCTTGCACTAGGGCCACCAAATTTCTTTGGTTCTTTTCTTCTTGCATCTCCGCTGATCAAATATTTATCATACTCTGCAATTTTTTCTTTTATTTGCTGACGTGTTGTTTTATTAAATGGATGATCTTTTGGTTCTTTCTTAGATTTTGTCCAACCAATTAAAGCTCTTGTCATTGCAGTAGCAGATGCGTATGCTTGTCCCATGAAACCTCCGCCTCTAACTCTGATTGAAATATCGACTTTATCTCTAATTTCTTCACCAATTATTTCTAATGGTGCTAGAATTACTTCTCTTGAAGCTTCTGGCTCAATCATTTCAAGTGGAATATTATTAATTCTAACTTTTCCTACCCCTTTTGTGATGTATACGTGTGCACTAGATGTTTTTCTTGATGCATAGTAAATCTCTGTCTTAGGAATCAAAAGTTAGTTCCTCCGATGTATCTGCTAATTTCTGCCATTGTTGTATAAGTTGATGATTCATGTCTTATCTTTGCTTTCTCAAATTGAATTTTTTCTAAACCTTTTACTTCTTTTGGAACTCCAATGTAAGTTCTTAATCGTGTCAAATCAGTTTTTCCAGATGGTTTGTCCTCGTATGGAAGCATTCCTCTAATCATTCTCGCAATTATTGTATCTGGTCTTCTAGGATGGTATGGACCATGCTTTGGATGTATGACGCTATGAATTTTCAAAAAGTCTTCATACTCTCCGATAATACTTGATTTTTTTCCACTCATCATAATTTTATCACAATTGACAATTGTAACTCTATTTCCTTTTCTCAATAATTTTGCGACATTTGATGCAAGTCTACCTGCAATCAAGTTTGTACCATCGACAACTAATGGTTTACTCAAGTCTATGACTTGTTGTTGTTCGGTTTGAGAATGTCTGTTATTCCAATTAGCCAATTATTTTAACTCCTTTACCGGTTGGATATTTTTCTATCATTTCTGAAAATTCTAAAACTTCTCCACCTGACTCTATAATTTTTTTTGCAGCAGAATTTGAAATAGATACTGATGAAACAGAAACTTTGTGTGAAATATTCCCTGTTCCTAAAATTTTACCGGTAATAACTATGGCATTTCCATCTTCTGTTGTTTTATTAATTCTGGTAAGATTTACGGTTTTTTGATTTGATCTTGATTTTTGAATATATTCTGCAACTTTTGCCCAAATTGGGGCGTCATTTTCTTTAGATGCTTTCTTCAAGGTTTTTAGCATATTTACTTTAGCTTGTGTTACCATAAGTCAAATCGCCATTTTACCCAAATATAATATGATGTCTTACTTGATTTCTGATATGAATGTCTTAAATTCATATAATTTAGTTGATAATTGTTCTACACTTGATAATATGATGTGTTTTGGGTTGAGTGCTCCTGTTGATTCCACTGTCAAGATCTTTTCGTCATCTTTATCAGTATCAGTTAATGTTGCAACGTTTGCTGAATTCCATCGTGCATGTTCCGTTCCTTTGCCTAATCTTGCATATGCTTCAAATTTTATTGATTGACCTGGTGCAAGAGTAACTATTGGAATGTCATTTGAAGTAGGAACAACACTTTGATCTTGTGATTTCAATTCACCTGAAAAAATTGTTCTTGTTTCATCTGAAACTCCTGAATCTAATGTAAGCATGATTTTATCATTTTCATTTCCGTCTTTAGATGCACTAAAATCTGTTTTTAATGGAATTAAACCCACTCTGTGAGCTATGCCTTCATCTGCTATAACTGATGAATTTTCTAAAATATCAATACTTTCAACTGCATAAATTGGAACTCCATTCAAACAAATTCTTCTTAATGCATTTGTATATTGAAGTGGTACGCCCTTTATCTTTACAGATACTTTTTCATCATTTTCATTGGTAATTTCTAGAGACAAATCTTAATCAAAAAATAGTATGTAGTAATAAAAATGTAGACTTATTTCATCAGAGATAAATACGAATTGCTTTGATCTATTCAATATGGACAAAGTCACCATTGTAAAATACAGTTATGCAAGCGAAAAATTTGAGATTTTGGTAAAGCCTGATCCTGCATTTGATTACAAATTAGGTAAAATTTCTGAAATATCAAAAATCTTAATCTCTGATGAAATCTACACTGATTCGGGAAAAGGAACACGTGCATCAAATGAGTTACTTGTTAAAGTCTTCAAAACAGTAAATACTACAAAAATAGCTGAAATAATAATGCAAAAAGGTGAACTAAATCTTAACGTCGAACAAAGAAAAAAGATGACTTCTGATAAACGAAAACAAATCATCACTTTCATTGCCAAAACATATGTTGATCCAAAAACACACCTTCCACATCCTCCATTAAGAATTGAACAAGCAATGATTGACGGTCGTGTCTCTGTAGATCCTTTCAAAAATACTGATGAACAAATTAAAGATATTGTTGAAAAATTAAGACCTATAATCCCAATGAAAACTGAAAACATAATTCTTGAAATATCTGTGCCAGCACAATATGTTGCACAGTCATACACTGTTTTAAAATCTACTGGAAGTTTGAAAAAAGAAGATTGGCAACCAAATGGTTCATTGAAAGCGATACTTGAAATACCTGCTGCCGCAAGACCAAACGTGATAGATAGACTAGGTGCAATTACAAAAGGTACTGCTAACGTTGAGGTACAAAAATGAGTAGTGAAAGAAAACGCCATGTAATTCCTGGTGAAGTAATAACATCTGGTCCTTATAGAGCTGAACAAAATACCATTCAAGTCGGAGATAATATTGTGGCAACTATCGTTGGTTTATCTGACATACAGGATGGTAGTGTTAGAGTAATACCACTTACTGGCGGTTACATGCCAAAAGACGACGATTTGGTAATTGGAAAAATTATATCACACTCTTCGTTATCTTGGACTGCAAACATCAATTCTTGTTATGTTGGAATGCTTCCTGCTAGTGATGTTTTTGGTAGAGATTATTCATCAAGCGCTGATGATATGACTGCAAAATTAGCTAAAGGTGATTTAATTGCTGCAAGAATTGTAAATTTTGATAAAACTCGTGATCCTCTTATTACAATTAGTGGACGTGAATTAGGTAAGATTGATTCAGGTGAATTAATAAAAATATCTCCAAATAAAGTACCACGATTAATTGGTAAACGTGGTTCAATGATACAAATGATTGAATCATCAACTAATAGTCAAGTTACTATTGGTCAAAATGGATTGCTTGTTGTTTCCTCAGAAGATCCAAATGGATTATTAAAGGCAATAAGGGCAATTGAATTGATCGAAGAAAAGGCACATGTTGCAAATTTAACTGATCAAGTTAGTGAAATGTTGGAATCAAAAAGTGAATAAAAATGGGTGGAAGAGACACAAATATTGTATTATTAGATGAAAACGGAATTCGTTGTGACGGGCGCAAAGTCAACGAAACCCGAAAAGTTACCATCAAAGCAGGAGTTTTAAAAAATGCTAATGGTTCTGCATATATTGAATTTGGTGATAACAAAATTCTCGTAGGTGTATATGGTCCTAGAGATGTTCATCCAAAACACATGTCTGATACAGACACAGGAATTTTACGTTGTAGATATCATATGGTACCATTTTCTGTAGAAGAAAGAAAAAATCCTGCACCATCAAGAAGAGAAATTGAAATTAGTAAAGTCATCAAAGAAGCATTAGAACCTGCAGTTATGTTAAAAGAATTTCCTAGAACTGCAGTTGATGTTTACATGGAAGTCTTACAAGCAGATGGTGGTTCAAGATGTGCTGCATTAACCGGTGCATCTGTTGCATTAGCTGATGCAGGAATTCCTATGCGTGATTTGGTAGCAGGGTGTGCTGCAGGTAAAGCTGCTGATGCAATAATATTGGATGTAAATAATGAAGAAGATCAAGCAGGTCAGGCAGATCTCCCAATTGGCTATATGCCAAATTTGAAAAAGATTACCTTATTACAATTAGACGGTGTATTGACCCTTGAAGAGTATAAACAGTGTATTGAAATTGGAATTGATGGCTGTAACCAAGTCTATGAAATACAGAAAAAAGCATTGCAAGATAAATTCTTTCCAAGTGGTGAATAATAGTGAGTGACGGCTTAATTATTGATCAATTAAAGAAGACTCAGATTCTTGAATTACTACAAGACGGTAAACGTGTAGATGGCCGTCAATTTGATGAACCACGACAATTGACTATTGACATTGGTGTAATTCCAAAAGCTGAAGGTTCAGCACGTGTAAGACTTGGTGATACTGAAGTTGTCGCTGGAGTAAAAATTCAACCTGAACGTCCATTTCCAGATACTGGAGATAAAGGAATGTTAATTTGTACTGCAGAAATTTTACCAATTGCACATCCAACTGCAGAAACTGGTCCGCCACAACCTGATGTTGTTGAATTGGCAAGAGTTACTGATAGAGGAATAAGAGAAAGTGGAATGTTGGATATGAAACAACTTGTTTTAGAAAAAGACAAATCTGTAATTGGTATATTTTGTGATAATGCTGTAACTGATCATGATGGCAATCTATTTGATGCATGTTCGTATGCATCAACTGCTGCAATAAATTCATGTAAAATTCCTAAATATGAAATGCAAGATGAAAAACCTGTTAAAATTGAAGGTGAATTTACCGAACCTCCTATTACAACCTTGCCCGTATCTGTAACAATGGCGAAAATTGGTGATTTCATTTTAGTTGATCCTACTATCGAAGAATGGAGCATAATGGATGCAAGAATTACAATTACATCTAATTCTGACGGAAACGTGGTTGCACTTCAAAAAGGCGGCTCTGATGGATTCACTCAAGAGGAATTAATCAAATGTGCTGAATTATCTATTAAAGTCGGAAGTAAAATACGAGAGATTATAAAACAATCAAAATTACGTGGTAATTAGAATGCCACAAAAAAATATTGTATTAAAAGGACTTGGTGCTAAATATGGAATCAAACATAGAAAATCATTTACACAAGTCCATCATTTGATGAAGCAAAAAAGAAAATGTCCTGAATGTGGTGGTTCTATAATTCGTGAAGCAGTTGGAATTTGGACTTGTAAAAAATGTGGAATCAAAATAGCTGGAACCGCATATGACCTTAAACTTTAGTGCTAAAATCCAGTTTTCTTCAGACAACGAAAATAAATCAATTTATGATTCACTTAACACTGATAATGAGTTCTACCCTGAAAATCCTACAAAAACAAAAATCTCTCTTGATAAAGAAATTTTAATTGAACTTGAATCGCACCATTTACCTCATTTGCGTGCAAATTTAAATTCCATATTACGCCTGTTACAGGCATCTTACAATACAATAATCTCTGTAAAGACATAATAAAACAATAATAAATCGTAAATTATGTCTGCAGGACAACAAATGCCACCTTGGTTGCAAGAACAAATAGTAAAAATGCAACAATCACAACAAAACCTACAATCAATCTTAATGCAAAAACAACATGTTGCGATGGAAAATGCAGAATCTGACAGAGCATTAGAAGAATTAAAAAAAGCATCTGATGATGATCAAGTCTTCAAATATGCAGGTTCAATTTTAATAAAATCTAATAAAAAATCTCTAATAGATGAATTAGAAGAAAAAAAAGAGCTGTCTAAAACAAAAACTATTGTATTGGCAAAACAAGAAGAACGACTAAAAACCAGTCTTCAAGAACAAGAACAAAAAATTCAAGAGATGTTGAAAAATCCTAATCCACCTAACACTAATAAACCATAATTATAAGACCTTAACAAATTTTAACATAGATTATATTCAATAATTGTGAAAATTGAAGAATTACGAATTATAGTTGATGAAAGGGAGAAAAAGAGTGGAATTCCAAAACTTTTGTCTTCAATTGGCATAAAAACTGAAATCAAAACACTTCCGATAGGAGATTATATTGTCGCTCCTGAAACTATAGTAGAAAGAAAAACTATCCGTGATTTACTTTCTTCCATATTTGATGGTCGTTTATTTGATCAATGTAGTAGACTAACTGAAAATTATCAACATCCAATTTTATTGATAGAGGGAAATGTAGATGAACTTGAAGAATTAACTGATAATCCTCTAATATTTTATGGTGCGTTATCTACTGTTGCATTGGACTTTAAGATTCCAATAATCCCTACTTCGAGTGCAACACATACTGCCAAACTTTTAGTATCTCTCTCATCAAGAAAAGAGCTAACAAAAGGACCATTTCTCAAAAAAATTAAAAAATCAAATAATATTGAAAAACAACAACTTTCTGTTTTATGTAGTCTTCCTGGAGTAGCAGAAAAATCTGCAATCCGTTTGCTAGAAAAATTTGGAACTCCACTTGATGCATTATGTGCATCTGTAACTGAACTTGCAAAAACTCCTGGGTTAGGAGAGGCGAAAGCCAAAAAAATTAAAAAAATGTTACAAAATAAGAACAAAATCCATAACAAATCTGGTCAAAAAACATTGCACGAATCCTAAATTGATTTTTTAATTAGTTTTCTATTTAATTTACTTCCACATATAGGACATTCTTTTTGTTTTGAAAATTCTTTTCCACACATTGAACAATAACTAATCCATTTTCCAATTATGCTGATTCCTTTAGTCATTAGTGAAGATGTTTTAATTTTCAGTTGTTTTGCAACATTTGTAACTGCAAAATCATCTGTGATTAATTCAATATTATTCTCTAACGCTAATGCAACTATTGATATGTCTTGTTTTGAGATTGTCAAATTATCTCCTGTTTTAATTGAAGCATCTGTTACAATAATGATATTTTCTTGACTTGGATCTCTTATTTGAAGTCTATTTGTTTGTTGCAACATTTCAAGTGCACCTTGTTTTGTTTTGATATGTTGTATTTCTTCATACACCATACTAGTTGTCATAAAAGAATCATTAGATGCAAATGGTATTCCTGCATAAAATGCGGTAGCGTCTAATGCTCTAAAAACCAAGTTTATTCATTTGTCTTAGACCTTTTTTCTTTAAACGAACAAAAACTGCTTGATTCTTAAATTTCTTAATGGTTATTTTTTGGTCAACTTCTGATGATTTTATCATTTGTGCATCCATTACTATATTGCAATCATGTGAACAGTTTATCTCAATTTTCTCATCAGGAACAACAATTGATGGTAATCTGTGTACTGGTGCAACCGGAGTTATAATCAATACATCTAAACTTTCATGAAGTAATGGACCTCCAATTGAAAATGAATGACCTGTAGAACCACTTGGTGTCGAAATTATTACTCCATCCATTTTTTGTTTTACTGTGTCATTTTGAAATTTAATCTCAAACTCTGCAGTTTTTGTTAAATTTTTACGATTAATATAAATTTCATTTAATGCTGGTGCAAATTCTTCTCCATTACATATTGCTACTACTCTAGTTCGTTTATCCAACCAAATTTGATCTTTTAGCATTGCATTAACTGCATCATCAAAATCATCTAATGTTATTTCTGAAAGAATTCCTCTATTTCCTCCAACATTTATTGTTAAAATAGGTGTCTCATTTCGAAGATTTCTAAATGTTCTTAATGTTGTTCCATCACCCCCTAATGTTACAACCAAATCTAATTTCATTTTGGATAATTCTTCTAGTGATTCAACTTTTTCAGCCCCTAATACGCTAACAGGTGCAACTGTATAGACTTTGATCTTTTTTTCAATTAATTTTTTTGAAATCATTTCTGCAGCATCTTCTGAAATCTTTGATCCAAATTTACTTACAATTGCAACTTTGTTTAGTTTCAAGCAGTCTCTCCAAACTTTACCACATTTAAAAATGATAGTACTTAATTCATGAATAATTCTTGTATTATTGACAATTTTTTTCATAATTATCTCAAGAAGGTTTTTAACTAATTGAATGCATATTAAAGTAAATGTCACTTTTACTCAAAGATCGAGTTTACACAATGGAGTCCTCAACTGTAAAAAGAGGTGTATATCCATTACATGGGTATAAACTGGGTTTGTATCGTTTGCCTTTCAAATTAGACGATCCTCTTGAAATAAAATCTATTCATGATGGTTTGAAAAAAGCGTTTGAAATGGAAATATATGCAGACAGAATTTTTGCTACATATCATTGGTCTGAAGAAAATATGTCTAACCAATTTGCTAAAGGTTATGAAAAAGTTGACTTGAATGTTACAGTAGAAATTGTAACTGGTGATGTTGTTGATATAATTTATCAAATTTGGCCAATTGACAAATTTGGTGATCCATATTGGTTAAAAGATTATAGAAAAAAAGCTGATCATTTTGCAAAGATGGTTACCGATACAATTTTACGTAATACTATACTTGAAGAAAAATTCCGTGCAGCATTAATAAAAATCGAAAAAATATCTGAAAAAGAATCTATCAAAAGATTAGAAGAATTGACACCTTTAGCAATGATTGTTCTTAATGCAAAACCAAAACCAAAACTTGAATCCGAAGGAGAAATTGAAGAAATTACTGAAGCAAATATGGAAGTACCTGATGGTGCAAAACCTGGTCCAATTGACATTGATTACAAATCAAAAATGAAACAATCTCCATCATTTGAAGTTGAGTCTGGATATAAAATAAAAACATGGGGACGTGTTGGTACTGAAAATAAAATTATGGGTGTATGGGGCGAATTTGTATCCGTTGATTTTGATATTTGCGTTGCAGATGGCGCTTGCATTGATGCATGTCCTGTTGGAGTTTATGAATTTGCAGAATTCCCTGGAAATCCAGGTTCTGATAAAAAGCCATTAATGTCAAAAGAGCCTGATTGTATTTTCTGCCTTGCATGTGAGGGTGTTTGTCCTCCAAAAGCTATCAAAATCTTTCAAATGTAACTTTTTTAATTTCAGATATATGGCACGATACAAACTTCAAAGTGGTAACATTGGAAGGTATTATTAACCCATTCATTCAATTTGTATTTCAAATCTTCATATTTTGTGCAATTCTAATCATTGGTTATACTTGTAACTTTTATTATCTTGCATTTTTATCAAGTCGCAGAAAGGAGATCAATTCCATCCTTGATATAGGTGAGCCAACAATCACTATTCAGTTACCAATTTACAATGAAAAGTATGTTGCGGTAAGACTAGTTGATGCTATATGTCAACAAGACTATCCTAAAGAAAAAATGCAAATTATGGTACTAGATGATTCTGATGATGAAACTGTTGAAACATTGTCAAACGCTGTGAAAAAATACCAGACTCTTGGTTTTGACATTGAACACGTTCGTAGGGGAACACGAATTGGATACAAGGCTGGTGCTTTAAAATATGCAATGAAATCAACTAAAAGTGAATTTGTTGCAATTTTTGATGCAGATTTTATCCCTCCAACATGGTATCTAAAAAAAGCAATATCTCACTTTACAAGTTCAAACATAGGTCTTGTTCAATGTAGGTGGGGTCATATCAATGAAAATTATTCTGCTCTTACACAGGCTCAGGCATTAAATTTAGATTTTCATTTCTTGGTAGAACAAAAGGCAAAAAGTAATTCTAGCCTTTTTATGAATTTTAATGGTACAGCAGGAATTTGGAGAAAAGAATGTATTGATGATGCAGGTGGTTGGCACACTGCAACTCTAGTAGAGGATCTAGATCTTAGTTATAGAGCACAAATGAAAGGTTGGAAATGTTTGTTCTTACCTGATATAGTAGTTGATGCAGAACTTCCAGTTCAAATGAATGGTGCGAAAAGACAACAATTTCGTTGGGCTAAAGGATCAATACAATGTGCTATAAAATTACTTGGAGATATTCTAGTTAAAAGAAACATAGCATTTGACACAAAACTTCAAGCTTTTATCCAACTTACTAGACATATCGTTTTCCCGTTAATGTTAATTCAATTCATTACACTTCCAATACTTCTTGCATCTGAAGTTGATCTTTACATTGTTAGCTTTCTACCTGCATTAACTTTGGCAACGTATCTTGCTATGGGACCAGGCGCATATCTTCTTGTTATTCATAAAATGTACAAAAATGATTGGAAAGCAAAAGCAAAAGTGCTTCCATATCTTCTTGTCTATTCCATTGGAATGTCTGTTAATAATACTGTAGCAGTATTTGATGGTGTATTTGGAAAAAAGAATGAATTTCTTAGAACTCCAAAATATGGAATTGTTAAAAATGATGATGATTGGCGAGATAAAGCATACAATTTGCCGTTCACAAAAACCACTTTGCTGGAAATGTTCTTTGCTGTATACGGCATACTTGGAATATTCATAGCGATATTTTCCAATAATCCTGTCTTTGTGCCTATAATTGCTTTACAGGCTGTTGGATTCTTTTACATTTCGTGGCTAAGCTTCTCTCATACAAGATATAAAAGACCACAATTCATAAAGCATCAATTAACAAAGGAACAAAAAATGGCTAATCATTTCTATAAACTTGCACTCGGTGGAATATTTGCAATAATTGTAATTGGTAGTTACATGGCATTTACTGGTTATGCCAATGATGTATACCCACTTGATAAATCAATGGGTTTCTTAGATAGAATCATGGCAACATCTGATCCTCAATCAATCATTACTGACATTAATTCAATTAAAGCAAGTTTACCTGCAACAGGAAATCCTGTATGGATTTTCCCAACTGATTCTACTAATTTCACAAGAATCCAATCTGATCTTGATACAATGTTAATCAGTGCAGAAAAAATTACCTCATTACCAACTGATAGCGCCGCATATCATACTGGAATGTTGGATATTAGCAGTCATGCTTTAATCATACAAGAAAATATCGTTGATGCCATACCTTACATGTATGCCAGTTTTTCAAATATAGTATTCAGTTCTATCTGGATTGCATCAATCATAGGAATATTTGCTGTCCTAAGTAAAAAGAAACAGAAAATGAAAGAATATGATGTTTCACAAGATGTTTAAGAAATATTCAATTCATTTCTAATTTCATCAACTGCACGAATTCCAAAAATATCTCTAATTTGAGGAATTCTTATTGATTCTTTTAGTAATTCTTTTCCTAAATTGTCCATCAGTGTACTGAATACTTCTGAAAATCGTAACTCCCATTTATCTGCACAATCAAAAATTTTCCCTACTGCCCATTGTCTAACTTCATGTGGTAATGGAATTTTATCTTTTGTTTCAATTGAAAGTTTATCAAATAAATTAATTAATTCAGTTGTCTGAAAAGCCATTTTTTCAACATCTTTGATATCTCCATACTTTGATTCTGCTTGCATTCTAATGCTTGATTGATATTCATTAAGTTTCAAAATAGCCATAACTTCTTTAGAATTATCATCTGAAGCCTTGTTTGTGACTCCTTTTACACCTTGTAATTCATGCATAACTTTGTCTGTTTTTCGATGAAATTCTGAAGCAATTTGGTCTGAACGGTCAATCATATTTGAAATATTTGATATTTTTTCCTCAATTTCAGATTTGAATGTCTTCATTCCATCTCCAATTAATGATGAAATTTTTGGGCTTGAAAATAATCCTCCAATCTCATTTTTCAAATTAGACATATCTTTTCCAATATCGCCTGTTCTGTTAGTAATTGATTTTATACTTTCTCTGAGTTCTTCAATTTGTGATGTAATGTTTCCTTCCGTCTTTGTTGGAACTTTATCTATCTTTTCTCTTACTTCATCAACTCTGTTTGCAATTTTCATAATCATCTTTGAATTATTTTGTATAGATTGTTTGCTTTCTGAAATTGACTTCATAATTTCATTATTTTTTGGAACTATTTTTTGATTTTCATTTATTTTTGCAATTTTTTTATCAATTTCTTCTGTTTGCTTGTTTAATTTCACAATAAATTTCTCGTGTACTTTTACCTGATTGAATCCTGCAAACAATCTCTGTGTATCTTCTTCAATCATGTCCATCTGTTTTGCTTGTTTTTGTATCTGAGACATTGCCAAACTCAATGATTCCATCATACTGCTCATTGAAATCAAAACTCTTTGATTCTCTTTGAAGATCTTAGCCATTACTCTAATCTCCTTTGATAACGCTTTTGTTGATTCTGAAATTGTATTTACTTTATTGAATAGTTGTGCTGGATTTGAGTCTCTATTAATTTTGATAGATTGTTTTTTTGTATCATTTATTTTTACCATAACAATCTCAAGTCGCATTGCTGGTTTAAAAAGTGCGATATGGAAAAAGAAAAACGTGGAGATTATTTGTTGATAATCTCTGGGTCATGTAATAACTGATGAAATGTTTTCTCAGCTAATCCGTTTTGGCTTTCAATAAAACCTCTATTGCAGTATTCACATTGTATCATGTATACCGTATGGTACCGTACGATATATACCGGAGGTGCTATTGAAATAACCATTTCTGGTCAGATACCCCAGAGCTTATTTCTTCACTAATCAGACACTCTGATCATCATCCCAGTGTTTCACCTGAAATTTTATCTAAAATAAAGCCGTATCCTGAAAATTGTTTTAAATTAACTATTACACTATACATAGATGCAAAATATTTTCCTTCAGTTAGGTGCTGGAGATACTCAAAGTTCCATAGAAGGGGGACTTTGGAGTTTAGTTGATAAAATCAATCCTTTACAGATGCCACATGATACATTTGTAACTGACTTGGCAGTGATAATGATACTTGCAGGAATTGTTACTCTTGCATTTTTTAAGATACGACAACCCCTGATCATTGGATACCTGTTCGTAGGAATGTTAATTGGGCCATTATCCCCTATTTGGACATCGTTTCTTCCTGAAATTGGAGGTGTTGAAAATAGTGGTGCAGTAGGAATACTTTCAGATATTGCAGCACTCAACGTTTTTGCTGAAATTGGCGTTATATTACTTTTGTTTGTAATTGGCATAGAATTCCCATTTGCAAAAATACGTTCTATTGGAAAAGTTTCAATTTTAGTAGGAACGCTTGGTTTGTTTCTCACCATGATTGTTGTGTTTTATGCATCAACTATGCTTGGATTAGGATTCATGGATTCATTATTCATATCTGCTGCATTATCAATTAGTAGTACTGCAATAATTGTAAAAGTTTTAGAAGAAACAGGGAAGATCAAAAAAGAATCATCTATTCTAATTTTAGGTATATTGATTGTTGAAGATGTAATTGCTGTAATTTTAATTGCATCATTAGAATCAATTGCATTTGCAGGAACCGTTTCAATTGACAGTGCAATTGCTGTTGTAATTGTTGCAGCTATTTTAATAATTGGAACATTTACTGTTGGAATACGCATAGTTCCAAAATTAATAGATAAAGTTGCAAGTGCAGAAAATCGAGAGATTTTGTTACTTAGTGTCTTAGGTGTATGTTTTGGATATGCATTATTGGCAAATGTTGTAGGATTATCTGTAGCAATTGGTGCATTTCTTGCTGGTGTATTAGTAGCTGAATCAAAATCTGCAGAGGTTTCAAAAATTCTATCTAGTCCAATAAAGGACATGTTTGTTGCAATATTTTTTGTTTCTGTTGGTGCTTTGATGGCTGTAACTCAATTAGAAAATTACATCTTCATTACAATCGCATTAATTGCAATTTCACTTGGTATGAAGTTTGGAGGAAATCTACTTGGAAACATAATGATGAAGCAGCCAAAACCAAAGGCTTTTCGTTCAGCGTTTACCCTTGCAGCGCCAAGAGGAGAATTCTCAATTGTAATAATTAAGGTTGGAGTTGATGCTGGAGTTGTTAGTGCATTTTTATTTCCGTTGATAGGGGTAATTACAATTATCACTGCATTCATCACGCCTTTCTTGGTAAAAGCTGGTGATTACGTGGTTCCAAAATTATCGAGGAAATAGGTTGTCAAATAAAGAGTTGGATGAATTTTTAAAAAATTCTCATAAAGATTTGTCTGTTGAAGATTTTGAGGGAAAAAAAGTTCCATGTATTGGATTTGAAGGACGTAAGTTTGATGATATGTTGAATAAGGTTGCAGGAAAACCGTTATCTGTAGATACTAATCTAAACATTCTACAAGACGGATTAGGTCATGTTTTTGTTGAAATGTTTCTGACATTTTCACATGGTGAAATAAGTGAAAAAATCTTGGTAAATGCAAATGAAAATTTTGAATTCTTTGAATCACTTGCTAAAAATACTATGCTTGCAATCGCTTCTGTAAATCATCCAGAAAAAATTTTTATGATACAATTACCAAAACCTGAAAAAACTCATGAAGCATTAGAAATAATAAAAAATGGATTAGGCAACATTCCTTCAAAGAAATAAAAACTTTATTCTCTATATTGGAAATTGTTAAATTAAATAACCTATAACGAATTTTATGAAGATAGTTCAATTATCTGACATTCATTTTGGTACACAATTCCGTGATGATGTATTCAATCAAGTAATTAGTGAAGTTAATGAGTTATCTCCTGATGCCGTAATTCTTACCGGTGATTTAACAAACGAAGGTCTTAAAGAAGAATATGAAGGTTGTAAAAAACTAATTTCAAAAATTCATGTAAAAAAAATCATCGCAATCAGTGGAAATCATGATTACCGAAATACTGGATACCTCCATTTTAAGAAATATTTCCCATTTCAGACAATTAACGAATTAAGTGATGATGTAGTTGTGGTAACACTTGGTACTGCTAGACCTGATCGTGATGAAGGTGAAGTTGGATATAGACAAACATTGTGGCTTGAAAGAACCATGAAAAAATATGAAGATAAGGTTACAATTCTAGCAATGCATCATCATTTGATAGGAATTCCTGACACTGGCTCTGATAGATTAACCATTATTGATGCTGGTGATGTTTTACGTGCTACCTTGGATGCTAAGGTAAATCTTGTTTTATGTGGTCATAAACATAGGCCCTGGATGTGGGATTTCAGCAATTTATTAATTGTAAATGCTGGAACAACTTCATCAAAACGAGTGAGAGGATTCTTTGAAAACAGCTATAACATAATCACTATTGAGAATAAAAAAATTCAGGTTGACCTTAAAGTTGTAGGGGGAAAAAGAACTCCTTTACAAGATATTACAAAAAATTATGCTAGATTTGAGGATGATTAATTTTCATAAAAAATTAATATCTTCACTTATTCTCAAGTTATACTAATTAACCAACATAATTCAATCATTTTAAGCGGGGGTCGCCTAGCCCGGTATGGCGTGAGATTGCTAATTTCATGTTCGCAAGAGCTCGTGGGTTCAAATCCCTCTCCCCGCGCCAGCTTTAATATTAACTAAATCTTGATAAAATCTGAAAACAAAATGGCACGTCGTAAAAGACAAAAAATAATAAAAACAGGTCCAAAAAATGTTACCACTGGAATGTGTCCATTATGTAGAACAATTGGCAGAATTTTCATTATTGGACATGTTGGAGAAGAAAGAGCTAAATGTCCTGCATGTAATCAAGAATTTGATTTATAGCTAGAATGAGTACAACCATACCTTTTTAAAGAATTTTTCTAATATCAAAATATGAGTTCTGAAGGAGAAGAAACAGTTTACGATAGAATCGAAAAACTAGAAGATGAGATTGCAACTTTACGTAATGAAATTGATGTAATAAAAAATGCTTTCAGAAATGAACTTGCAAGGCATGAAGTTAAGATGATCAAAAAAGGTCACGATGTTTCATCAATTATTGATTAATTTTATCTCTAACTTCTCTAATTAATTCTAAAACAAAATCAACATCTTCTGCATTTGGCTCCATTTCTAGATATTTGTTAAGAAATTTTATTGAATCCTCATAATTTTTCAATTTTTCTTGAAAAATTCCCAGATCACGAATTTCTTCTGATGATTCTGGTAGTATCTCTAAAATCATTCTATTACACATATTTGCCATTTCATATGCAAACGAATCTGTGTATGAATTTTTTAAATTTCTTAACATACGTACTATTATTTTTTCATCAGAAATTTGGTTTAGATACTCTGCCTCAAATTCAACAGAATCTCCATAATTTTGATATAAAATTTCTTCCAAATCTTCTAACTCTAATAGTCTACCTCTGTTAAATGGGTCTAAAATCATTTCTTCTTCATATTTGACAATAACATGACTTGGAAATCCTACTATCTTTAATTCTAAATCTGCATATTTTGCAATCTCTTTGTATAAGATGCATAATGTAATTGGTATTCCTGATCTTTTTTCTAGAACATAATTAAGAAAATTATTTTTTGGATTATAATAATCATCTAAATCTCCTTCAAATTCTTCTACATCAAATAAAAATTCATTTAACAGTGAAATCACATATGTTGGATTTTTTGATTCTACAACTCTATTTCTGAAATTTACGCCTAATTCTTTAATTTTATCTATTTCTTCTGATATGCATAATTCTGAATATTCGAGAATTTGTGCTAGTTTCAGGCATTTTTCAATTAAATTATAATTTTCATTACTAACAAACGAACTCCATTCTGAAACAAGTGAGATTTCTCTCTCATTCATTACATGTGTTTTGAGCCGGTAGATAAATCCCTTTTTAGATAAAGTTCTGGTTCCTTTAACTCTCTTGTACTTGGTGGTTTTTCAATCAAAAACCTAAAAGCATTTTTCCCAAATTTATCAAATACTTTTTCAGTTAATTCTTTTCCAATATTTTTTCTCACTTTATAGGATGAAAAATCAGTTCTCATGAAAGTAGTTAGATAATTCTGGAAATCAGTATCATCTTGTAAAATATTCTGTACTGCAAATTCTGCTATACCTTCCATGGTAGAAAATGCTGCATGATGCGTTTGGATTGGTAATAACCATCTTTGATAAATTTCAGACAATTCTGGAACAATCTCAGAAATTTTAGGATCTATCTCTACATGTGAATAAGTCATAACATCTGGTCCTAGTTCATTCACTACAAAATTATCTGGATTTAGCATGAAAAACAGATTTGCACGTTTTGCAATTGGAAAGTTATCTGGAACAGTTTGTAATTGTAAATACTCATAAAGATTTTTTGTAGCATCTTCTTCTAAATTAATAATTATTTTAGCTAATTCTTCATTAATAGAATTTACATTTATTGCAGCATTTTTGTTATCTTCCTGCAAATTATCCTGTGTTGAATGGACTATTTCTTCTACCATTGTCATTTTTAGAGCACCTTTGTAGCCTGATTCAACTTGCTCTTTTCGTAAATCATATGGTTGGCCTTGTTTATACAGGATAATCTTTGGGTAGCTTGACAGAATAAACTTGTTAATGTAAACACAAGAATCTAAATAATCTCCATAAGTGGTTGAAATTTTTGAAATGTATGATTTTGCATAAGTAGAATACACTAAAAATTTTTCAGTATCTTTTTCAATTAATTCTGCAATAGCTTTTATATCTAAATCTGCTACTGCTGAAAATAATTCATCAACAAAATCTCTTGATTGTTTTGTTGCAAAAACCTTCTTTCCCTTCAATAATTTAAATCCCTTCAAATCTGGAAATTCAACTCTAAGATTTGGTTTAACTAAAAATCCTGTAAACTCTTCAACTTTTTTAGAAATATCTGGAAATATTTTTTTAGAAAATGATTCTAATTCTGTAAACTGATTAGGAAATTCTGGATCATCATCAATCTTTTCTGATAATTTTGCAATTTCTTTTTCTTCATCAATTTCTACTGAAATTTGATCTAAAAGCGCTTCTGCAAACTCTGTAAATTCTCCCATAGCAAAAATAAAATAAAAACTAATTTAATACTATCTTAATCACTCAATTTTTTTAATGATTTACCAAAGAACAGGTTGTTTCTGACCTTGGATGTTTTCTTAAAATTTTAGAATGCAGTCACCGGGATTTGAACCCGGGTCACTAACTTGGCAAGCTAGAATAATAACCAAACTATACTATGACTGCTCAAACGTCTAAAAAAAAGTTGTCTATTAAAGCCTAATGTTTGAATATAAATTTTTTAATTCATGTATTGTATTAACCACACATGGATGAACAAATAATGAAAATTCTTGAAAAAAAAATAAATGAAATAAAAATTGAAAATAACCAAACTAAGCAAATTATTGATGAATTCTCAAATCTTGATCCAACTTCATTTTCTTCAGGAATTATGATTGGACGTTTGTTTAATTCTTTTTATTACCAGCATAGAAGAATTCTAAAACGGAATCCAACTGACAATGAATTTAATGAACTTGTAAAATTTCTAAAAAAGGAATTAGGATAAATTCTCTACTTTCTTATTCTCAAAGAAGTTAATTAATGGCGTTCCTGGTAATTTTACACATGCTTTTCGTAATGCACTTTTTGCTGCTTCAAGATGTTCTTTATCTACATTCATTTCCATTATGACTTGTCCTTGCCTTGCTCTTACTGCAAGACTGTTTGCTTTTCCAAATGAACGTCTCATGCCCTCTGAAAGTCTATCTGCACCTGCTGCTGCAATAGTTTTATTTTCTCTTAATCTAACATGTGGGTAAACTCTCAAACGTGAATTGTATCCTGTTTCACCTGTAGTTTTTTCTAGTGTTTTGTTTGCAGCCAATCTGGTTGATTCAAGAGCCATATGTCTAATCTGGACTTTTTCATTAATTTTTAATTGTACACAAAACTCAAACTGTCTTTTTGTATTTCCACTGTTAAATTTTGCAATTTTGATCTGAGGTTTGCCTTTGATATGCCTTGTATTGGCATAAGGTTGTCCATTTCCTTTTCTATAACAGGCACCATGCATAACAATGAAAGTTTAGCAACCCTATTTTAACGAATGGCATACCAAATCTGGATTCTGTATAATTTTCAGTCTATTCTGTAGAATTATTATATTGCAATATCTCTAAACGAGGTATGTCATTTGATTTTGAAACAAAGATCACAGCAAAATTCATAGATGAAAACATAATAGTGATTGATCCAAAAATGCAGAATGTTTTAACTGAGAGGGGGTTTGGTGAATCACAAAATGACACCTTGATTCTGAATTACTTTGAAACACTATATCTTTTGTATACCAATAAACTTGAACTAAAAAATATAAACAAGAATATTGTTTTTGATGAATTAATCCAAAAATATATCAAAAAAAATGATGATATCTTAACACAATTTTTACTTTATAGGGATTTGCGGACTAAAGGATATGTTGTTAAAGATGGTTTTGGATTTGGTTCTGATTTTAGAGTTTATGAAAAGGGAACCTATGGACAAAAAGATGCAAAATTTCTTATTTTTGCATTCAATGAAGGTACGCAACAAAAGATTGGTAAACTTTACAAAAACATACATGAAATAACTCAAATGGGGAAAGAGCCTATTATTGCCGTAATTGAACGTCGTGGAGAAATAATATATTATAAAATCAATAAAATGAATTTCCTAGAAAATAAATCTGAACTTGAAATGAAGGATTTTAATTTTAATTAGGATTAACAGCCCATTCTGAAGAATATTTCAACAAATTATTTCTTTCAGCATAGTCAAAGTCAAAAGTTTTGACTGCTGATGTCTCATTTAACCATAATTTTTCAAAAACTTTAATCTTTGTTTCAACTCTTGATTTATCATTCCATGATGTGAATACATCTATAGTTTCAAAATTCTTGCTTTTTCTAGCTAACATTACGCTTGATGAACCTGAAAATGCAATCGAATCTCCATTCGAATCTCTAAAAATCCCAACTTTTTCTGAAAATGTCCCGTTAATATCCTCTGAACTTGGAATTCCAATTTTTAACATAAGATTCCCATCACTAACTAATCTTCTAATTTGTTCTAATTTTACATCTCTAATTAATTCTGGATTGAAATTCTTCCATCCATTTCCATTTTTAGAAAATAATTTTGTCATAATATTCAAATCTTTTATTCCAAATTGATGTCCTGATATTAGTCTGATTCTTGCATTTGGTGTTGAATTATGAAATCCAAGTGATAATGTGGTAAGACCACTTAATGTTACATATTCAACTGCTCTGTCATATTCAATACAACTATTCAAACAAGGAATTAGGAAATCTGAAACTATGTCGTCTTCATCTGTTCTATACTGTTCTTTTAATTTTAATTTTCTAAGCTCCATGATATTGTAATTATCATTGAGAGTTAAAATCTTGTTATGATGGTGCTCCCATCGGGATTTGAACCCGAGTCACTGCCTTGAGAGGGCAATATGCTTGGCCTGACTACACTATAGGAGCTGTTTTGACAAGAAATTTGTCATAATTAAACGAATCCGCATAATTTTTTATTAAAAAAATTTGAAATTAACCATAATTTCAAAAAAGTTTTGAGTAATCAAAATAACTACTTGTTGATGGAAATATTATTATGAATTTGGATGAAATTATAAAAATTATTGGATCAACTGATTTTCCAATTGCACTTGGTGGATGTGATTCTGATGATTTTGACACCGATTGTGGTATACAGAATTTAATTATCTTTGATGGAAAAGACATGTCTGATGAAATTATCATTCATGAATCTAAGATTGTAAAAATATCTCATGGAAATCTATCTGAAACAACTTCTGAACATCTAATTCATTATGAAAATATCAAAATTATTCAGGATCCACAATGGGAACTTAAGATGTTAGTATCTAAAGTACGGGAAAAGAAAAATATGTTATTTTCTACCTCTGCAAAAAATGCTCTCGTTGAATCTCAACTATCATTGGCAAAGGCAAAAAATGCTCTTGAATATGATGATCCATTTGTTTCATGTTGGATAAAATCTGGCATAATCTTTCTTATCGAATCAATTCTTTTTCAAAATGACATTTTACCAAATCCGGTTAATGCATTATCCTCAATGCGAAGTTTGAAACAAAAAAACACAAATCAATTTGCAGATAAAATTATCTCTGAAATAGGGATTGAAAGAGCAACTTCTTCATTATTAGTTAGAATGTTAAAATCTACTTGTGGGTTTTCTGATATGGTTGAAAAAAATCAAAACTCAATTATTATTGAAAAAAAAGCAAATTATCTAATTCAAAATTCTTTGTTATCTGACTGTTATCTATATCTAAATTTTCTAAACAAAAATAATTTTTACAAAATTAAAAATTCACTAAATACAAACACAGATAAAATACATGTATTGAAAACTGCATTTGATCTTACACATACCCCCTCAGAATTGATTTCATCTATAGATTCGATGGGCGATATTGTTGATGCATTATTGACACTTAATCACAAATCCTTGTGAGAAAATATGGAAAACTCTTAAAACCCTGTTTGGGGTAGTTACATTATGACAGATCAAGCATGCGGTTGTGAAGCAGCAACAGGCGATCCAGATTATGAATGTGACTGTGCAATGCAAGGTACATGTCTTTGTAGCGCAGATTGTACATGTAAAACTAAAGTCTGTAAAGAAGCAGTATCACAACTTAATCCATAAGAAAATAACTTTATTTTCTCTTTTTTTATTTTATTATTTCAAAATCTATCAAACATTAAATATACTGATAATAGTCTGAACTTTGTGAAACTACCGATTATTGTAGCTGCATTTACATTATTATTAATAATTCCACTTGTTTCTCAAGATTCATTTGCTCAAATTAATCAAGGTGGATTCCAAGCAGGTGGCGTACCAATTGATGGATCTTGGTATGTTGGTGAAGGTCTCAAAGTTGGTGACTATTTTAGTTATAACATATGTCATGTTGATTATTTAGATTGTTCAGATTTTGACATGGCAATGTGGGTTCAGGAGGAAGTTCGTGTTGGAGTTGAGAATAAATTTAGAATACAAGTTTTAGTTTATGATGGAAACAAAATTGTTAAAGGACACATGGATGTTGGTCAAGTTGCTCCAGAACCTACTGGTGGTTCTGAAGAAATCTCTTCATATAGAAGTGTTTACAAGTCTTCTATTTCTTGGCTTTCTGCATTTGCAACAAAAGAAATTGGTGATTTGACTGGAAAAGGTCCACAGGATTTCAGAGCAGCTTCATGGGGAAAGATTGGAAATATTGGTGGTCAACAAATTTTACCTAGTGCTCTAGAAACTATTAAAATTAAAGCTGGTGAATTTGATACTGTTCTAGTGACTTGGAAGACCGGTGGTCAACTAAATAAAGTTTGGATTGTTGATGATTTTCCATTTCCAATAAAAGCTAAAACATTCATGCATGTTTCCCAAGGTATTCCTCCTGTTGAGTATGCTTTTGAATTATTAGATTATAAGAAAAATGTACCATCAAATCCTTTTATTAATATAGAAACTACTGCCGGAAAACAAGCAGCTGCAGGATGTCCTACAGAATATCAAAAAACAAAATTTAACGAGTCTACAAATACATTTTCAATGATTGTAAAAGGAGCTTATGGTCCAAAAATTGTGAAACAAGGTTGTGAAATTGAGTTGTTTATTGATTTCAAACGAATGGTGAATCCTACTGAATTTGTAGATCAAGTACATTATAATATTGCAATTTTCTCAGATCCTTCTAAACCTCCAATCAAAACAGTTTCTACTGATGAAGGAAGAGCTGAATTATACACTGCATCTGGTCAAACACACAGATTTGTATTAGCAGAGCAACCCCCAGGAAAATACACGTATGCAATAATTGTTTATGGCACTGGACCTGAACACATTCTAGGTGGTAATCCTAACACTTCTGGATTAATGACCTTTGATGTTGAAGTTGTAAAAAGTGGAGGCACATCATTTGTAGCCCCTCCTAATGCATCAATTACTCAAATTCCACAATGGATAAAAAACAATGCAGAGTGGTGGGCTGATGATCAAATAGATGATGCATCATTTGTTAGCGGTATACAATATCTGATTAACCAAGGAATAATGAAAATTCCTGAAACAGTACAAGGTAGTGGTTCCGGTTCTAATGGTATTCCTAATTGGATTAAGGGTAATGCAGAGTGGTGGGCTGCAGGTGAAATAGACGATAATACTTTTGTTAGTGGCATACAATGGTTAATCTCCAATGGAATAATGAAAATATCTTAGTAAATTATGCGAAAATATGACCGGTCTTTTTAATTATCCCAAACGAAAACTTCGAAAATTAATTGGTCAAGGCGAATATGAACAAGCTATAGCTTTTGGTAATGAATTAGAAGTTAAATTTTCAAAGGATCCTGATTTTTTATTCATTATGGGAAGTATGTATTATATTCTAAACGATGAAGAAAAGACACTTCATTACATCAATAGGGTGTTGGAAATCAATCCATACGATGTTGAAACACTTTCGTTAAAATTACGTGTTCATCAATTCTTAGCCGAAAAGGAAGATAATCAAGAATCAAAACAAAATGATCTTGATGTTGTAATTGATTGCTGTAGAAAAATTCTAGATGTCGCTCCAGATAATTTTGAAGTACGCGATCTTATTACTGAATTAGAATCCTAGATTTTTTCTTGCATCAATTATCATTTTTTTATGATGTGCAGGAATTTTTGATGGCAATTTCTTGAAATACTGATATTCATTTGACTGAAAATTAATCTCTATATCTTTTGTATTCTTGAATTTAACTAAAAATGCATTTGATATGTCATGTCTAAACGATACTATGCTTTCATAGATGCCTAATTCCTCTTTAATTGTAATTTGTTTTCCTAATTCCTCTTTTGCCACTCTTTTCACTGCATTTTTCCGTGTTTCATCACGTCGTATTATTGTACCTGGTAAATGCCAGTAACCTTTGAATGGATTGATTGTTCGTTTTGTAAGTAAAATTGAATTGTCCTCTTTAAAGATCAATAAATCTACACATGAAAAAGTAAAATATTTTCTAAATTTTGAATAATCTATTTCTGATGCACGTTTCATGACTTATTCTGCTCTTTCATCAAATATACATTCTCTAAAAGCCATTCACAAAATTCTGTTACCGGTTGAGTGAATTCATACCAAATGTGTAGTGAATGTGGAAGAATGTCAATTTTATCTTGTATGTTGTCGTTAAAAATTATTCTTACTCCTTCTTTACCTTCATACATGTATGCATCTTCTGTTCTTACTTTTCCTAGCAATTCTAAGGCTTTTTCTTTTATTATGCTTCTTTCAAAAGGAAAACGTTTCTTTTCCATATCTATAATCAAACTAAGATCTTGTTTTCCGTACATTTCAAAATTATCAATTTTTCCTTCATGTGGGAAATTAACTAATAATTCAATATTGTATTTCTTACCCACAGTTTTGCCAATTTTACCAATTTCTTTATACGCCATACCTGGATTTTTTTTTAATAGGAAACGTATTTGTGGTAAATTTGATTTTAATGTTTTTTGTAAATCCTCTGTAATTGTCTTAAACATATTTTCATCTTTAGATAATACCATATTTAGATTAGTTTTTTTAGAACAAAATATCTGGATTGAATATGGCAATGCCTATGGATTATGATAGTATGAGAACAGATGATGATTCTGAGAGAACTAATAATGTAACTGATTACAAAAGAACTTGTATTGATTTTATTGAAGACATCTCTGGAAGTTATTTGGAATGGGTTGATTATTACAAATTACCTGAAGATGAGGATAAAAAAAGAAGAAGTGAAATTGCAGCAATTATAGAAAAAACAAACACTTGGCTTGCAAAGGTTCCTACATCTATCAAAGCCGTTGACGTTATCATGAATGACGGAATTCAAAAGATGGCTGAGGCTACTGCTGGAAAAATTTTCCAAATTGGTGTGTTCATAAATCAAAAATCTGAATATACGATGGCAAAACCAGGAATAATTGATGTTCATGTAAAATCTGTTGGTAGGGATGGCAGGAAAACTAAACTAGGATTTCATCATAAAGATGATAGATTCAGAATTGAATCAACTGGAAAAGTATTTTTCGATGAAACAAACATTCCTGAACAGGAATTTGATACATTAGATGTGCATCTAAAACTTGATGCTACTAGATGCTCTCAAAGAGATGTGATTTCATTTACAGTTATAATTAGTGAAATGAAAGATGGAAATGAATATGACCGTAGAGGATTATCTACTGTAGTTCATATTGTTTAATCATTTTTTGACAATTTTATTTCTAACACAACTCTAGCTTCTTTTTGTCTACTTTCTTCTGTATATTTTAACTTTGAAATTTTTTGTGCAAGTTCTTCTTCTTGAACTAATCTTGCCAATCCTGAAAATTCATTTCCATCAAATTCAACTTTCACTTGCGGATGTGCTATTGCATTTTTTAACCAATCACTATTTGAATTTCGTCTAGAAAAATAAATCATATCATTGTAAGTTACTGCTTTTGCCCAAACTTTATGTTCCTTACCTGTTTTTCGACCCTTAGTTTTTAGTATCGCTTTGAATGTTAAATTATTAATTATTTTCATTTTATCTAAATGCCATAAATGCTGCAAACATGGCGATAAGACATGAACTGCCTACGCCCATAACATACATAATTTTATTTCCTTTCATAAAAAGAGTAATCATATAGAATATTTAAAATACGAAATAATCTGCTTTAGCAAGCAAATTATATTCTTATTTTAAAAGTTAGTTATGAATGCTATAGAAATCAATTCATTAACGAAAAAATTTAAAAAATCAACTGCAATTGATAATATCTCACTTAATGTGGAAGAAGGTGAAATCTTTGGTTTTCTGGGTCCAAATGGTGCTGGAAAGAGTACTACAATGATGATTCTAACAACACTATTGAAACCTACTTCTGGTAATGCATCCGTATTTGGATTTGATGTGATTACAAATCCTTCTAAAGTGCGTAAAAATATTGGATTTGTTCAACAAGAAATTGGCATTGATGAATATCTGACCGCACGAGAAAATCTACAATTTCAATGTAAAATCAGTCAAATTCCCAAGGATCAGACTCAAAAACGAATTGAAGAAGTAATTGATCTTGTCGAGTTAACTGAAAGACAAGATGAACAATCAATCACATTTTCTGGGGGAATGAGAAAAAGACTTGATATTGCATGTGGCTTAATTCATAGGCCAAAAGTCTTATTTTTAGATGAGCCAACGGTTGGATTAGACCTTCAAACTCGAAGAAAAATATGGCACTACATACGAAAAATTCACAAAGAGTTTGGAATGACCATTTTTGTTTCAACACACTATATGGAAGAAGCAGATGATCTGTGTGACCGAGTTGGTATTATTGATTATGGAAAAATTCAGATAGTTGATACTCCTGAATCAATGAAAAATAAATTAGAGACTGACATGATAACATTTTCTATAATCCCTGATGAAACAAAACAGGAACAATTTACTCAAAAAATTAAAACGCTTGATTTAATTAAAAATGTAGAAATTAACGGTAACACAATGGTTGTTCAATCATCTAATTCAACTCAGATAGTACCTAAAATTTTTCAGACCGCATCTGAAATTGGAATATCAATTGATTCATTTGTATTGAATAAACCTACTTTAGATGATGTTTTCATTTCATACACGGGTCACAATTTACGTGATAGCACTGGTGAAAAATTCAATAAAAGAAAAGAATACAATCAATCAAGGAGACGTGGAATGTGATAATCTCTGATACATATGCAATTTTCTGGCGTGAAATGAAACGCTATAGGAAATCAAAGAGTGGTGTTATAATTAGATTGATTCAACCTGCAATTTGGATTGTGGTGATGGGAAATATCTTCTCTGGGACTCAACCGTTAATACAATCTGTAGGATTTGATGGTGAATACATTGAATTCATGGCTCCGGGTGTTTTGATACTAACTGCTATATTTACAAGTATTTTTGGTGGTGTTAACACTCTCTGGGATAGACGGTATGGTTTCATGAACAAGGCGCTAACTTCTCCAATTTCTCGTTCATCAATTGCATTAGGAAAAATGCTTGCAATATCTATGATTGCAGCATTTCAATCCAGCTTAATTCTTGGAATGGCATTGATGATTGGTGTTAGTATGCCTAATCTATGGATGATTGCACCAATAATGGGTATTGTAATATTATTCTCGATTGGTTTTTCAGGAATTTCTGTTATGATTGCAGCTGCTGCAAAATCTCAAGAAACATTCTGGGGAATAATCAATTTTCTTGGAATGCCCTTGTTTTTACTTAGTCCTGCACTTTTCCCACTTGAATTAATGCCAGATTGGCTTGCATCTGTTGCAGCCTTTAATCCAGTTAGTTATACTGTAATCATAGTTAGAGAGATGATGTCTGGATATGTGAATAGTTTATCTGCAATGACCAGCATTGCTGTTTTAGCAATATTTAGCGTAGTGATGATTGGTCTCTCAAGTTATGTATTCACTCGTGATGTCAACAAACCATTCTAAATCACGAATTTACACAATAATTATTTAAATCAACTAGTTCAATGGCAGAAAAGTTAGTCTATTTTTGACAAAAATTATAAAAAATACTTACAAGGGTAATCTTGAGGGGATTTTTAGAGCATTTTTTGTTGCATCGACAGATAGTCCTAGTCTTAGCATTGATTGTATCTTTAACAGGAATTTCATATATTGAAAATGTTAATGCTGCAAGCAATCATACTTTTGAATCACAATTGGGAATGGCTGGAATATCCAAACCTGGATTTTTCTTAAACCCTCAACATTTGGCATTTGATTCAGAAAATAATGTCTATGTAACTGATCTTGGTAATTCACGTGTTCAAAAATTTGATTCTACTGGCAAGTTTCTTACTGAATGGGGACATAAAGGAACTAACTCTGGGGAATTTAGTTATCCTACAGGAATTGCAGTTTCTGATGAATTTGTATTTGTAGTTGATAACAAAAATAATGATATTCAAAAATTCACTCTTGATGGAGAATTCATTTCAAAATGGGGTGGGTCCGGAAGTAATAATGGATTTTTCAATTCTCCACTTGGAATAACAATATCTGAAGATAATTTTGTTTACATTGTTGATTCTGGTAATGTAAGAATTCAAAAATTCACTCTTGATGGAGAATATGTTTCACACTTTAAACAAAATGGGACCAAAGTAGTTAATTTTATTACTCCTGTTGATATTGCAATTAATTCTGATAAAATCTATGTAACTGATTCAACCCAAAATGGAATAGTCGTTTTTGATCTGGAAGGAAATTTTAAAAAAATACTTAACAATATTGTAGGTGGGTATCCTATTCATCCAGAAGGAATAATTTTTGATGAAAAAGATAATTTCTATATCGTTGATTATAGAAATGATAGAATAATTTATTTCAATGATAGTGGCTCTGCATTGTCGATATTTGGTCAGACGGGAAATAATAATGGACAATTTAGATTTCCAAAAGATGTTGCAATATCAAATGATGGATATCTCTTTGTTACTGATGCACAAGGCAATCGTATCCAGAAATTTTCTACTCCTCTAGTTCAAAATTCTATAAAAATTGATGAGAAAGAAACACTTCCACCTGAAAAAATTGAAACTATAAAATCCCCATTACAACATGTAACGCCTGTCCCTAATGATTTTCAAAAACCAACAATTATGGTTCCTGATGATGTCTTGGTAGAAGCATCTGGGCAATTAACTTTAATAAATATTGGTGACGCAATGGCAACTGATGCAAGTGGAATTTTCTCTCTTTCAAATAATGCTCCATCATCATTTCCTCTAGGAATTAATACTATAATTTGGACTGCTGTTGACGGTTCTGGCAATATGGCTATTGCTTCTCAAACTGTCACAATTCAAGATACCACTCTTCCAAAAATATCTCCAATTGGTGACATTTCTCTTGAGGCAAGTTCATCTACTCAAAATCTTGTAACTTTGACTATTCCTGAAATTTCTGACGAAGTTGGTGTAATGTCAATAACTAACGATGCACCTAAAGTATTCCCACTTGGTGAGACAATCGTAACCTGGACCGCAACTGATGTTGTAGGTAATGTCTCAACTCTTAACCAATCAATCATCCTGATTGATTCCACTGCACCTCGTATTGCATTTTCTGAAGATCTTGTTATTGAGGCATCTAGCTTGAATCTAAATCAAATTGAATTAGTTATACCTGAAACATCTGATGATGTTGAAATCATATCAATAACTAACGATGCACCAGAAGTATTCCCACTTGGTGAGACAATTGTAACCTGGACCGTAACTGACTCTTCAGGTAATTTTTCATCGCAATCTTATACAATTACCTTTGTCGATTCTGTTATTCCTGAAATATTAATTTCTGATCAAACATTTGAAGCAACCATTTCTGGTGGTACAACCATGTCTTTAGAATTACCAGAAATTATTGATATTCAAAATACAGAATTAACTAACAATGCACCAGAAGTATTCCCACTTGGTGAGACAATCGTAACCTGGACCGCAACTGACTCTTCAGGTAACTCAGCATCAGCAACTCAAACTATAACTGTAGTTGATACAACCGCTCCCGTTCTCATTGCACCTGAAAATTTGATTATAGAAGCAGAAAGCACATTAACCGAAATTGAAAATCTTGGTGAATCTATTGCTGAAGATGTATCTGGAATTGCAACAATAACTAACGATGCACCTAAAGTATTCCCACTTGGTGAGACCATTGTAACCTGGACCGCAACTGATGATTATGGTAATACAATATCAAATATACAAACTATCACTGTATTAGATACAATTTCACCTGTAATAACAGCACCCTCTGATTTTCAAATTGAAGCAAGTGATATTGAAAGTAATTTTATTGATTTAATTGGTGTTAGAGCATCTGATGATGTTGAAATCATATCAATAACTAACGATGCACCCGAAGTATTCCCATTTGGTGAGACAATTGTAACCTGGACCGCAACTGACTCTTCAGGTAACTCAGCATCAGATTCTCAACAAATTTTATTTATAGATACAACCTCGCCATCTATTACTGTTCCATCTGATATTGAAGCTGAAATATATGATAAAATTGGAATAGAAATCGATACTGGTGTAGCTGTATCTGTTGATGTAATTGATGATACTCCAACAATAACTAACGATGCACCCGAAGTATTCCCATTTGGTGAGACCATTGTAACCTGGACCGCAACTGACTCTTCAGGTAACTCAGAATCAGCAACTCAAACTATAACTGTAGTTGATACAACCGCTCCCGTTCTCATTGCACCTGAACCAATCATTCAAGAGGCAATTAATGATGTAGCTAATCCTGTAAGAATAGGAAATCCTGAATCTATTGATATCATGGAAATCATATCAATAACTAACGATGCACCAGAAGTATTCCCATTTGGTGAGACAATTGTAACCTGGACCGCAACTGACTCTTCAGGTAACTCAGAATCAGCAACTCAAACTATAACTGTAGTTGATACAACATTGCCAACAATCATTGCTCCTGCCAATGTAGAATTTGAAGCAATATCAATGGAAAACAATCTTGTTGAATTTGGATTTGCAGAAGCATCTGATCAAGTTGAAATCATATCAATAACTAACGATGCACCAGAAGTATTCACACTTGGTGAGACAATTGTAACCTGGACCGCAACTGACTCTTCAGGTAACTCAGAATCAGCAACTCAAACCATAACTGTAGTTGATACAACCGCTCCAGTAATTGTTAACCCTGAAAATATAATTTCAAATGCAACTTCAAAATTAAACAATATTGTAAAATTAGACCAAATTTCAGTAGTTGATTCTATTAGTGTCGTCCAAATAACAAACAATGCTCCATCATACTATGAATTTGGTGAGACAATTGTAACCTGGACCGCAACTGACTCTTCAGGTAACTCAGCATCAGCAACTCAAACTATAACTGTAGTTGATACAACCGCTCCTATCATATCTACACCTCAAAACGTTATTGTGAATGCTGTAAATACTGAAACTTTCCTTGAAATTGGATTAGCCTCTGTAAGTGACATAATTGATGATACTCCAACAATAACTAACGATGCACCTAAAGTATTCCCACTTGGTGAGACAATTGTAACCTGGACCGCAACTGACAAGTTTGGAAATATATCTTCATCGTTACAAACAATCTCTGTTCAAACATGTGGTAATGATCCTCTATCATACAACATGATTGTTGGTTCTGAAGATGATGACATCCTAATTGGCACTAAATTATCTGATTTGATATTTGGAAATTCTGGTGATGATATTATCTCTGGTGATAAAGGAAATGACTGTATTATTGCAGGTGATGGTGATGATATAATATTTGGAAACGAAGGTAATGATAATATTTATGGTCAAGATGGTAATGACATAATTAAAGGTCAATCAGGTGAAGACTTTATTTCTGGTGGATTTGGATTGGATGTAATTGATGGTGGCGAAGACATTGACACCTGTGAAATAATTGATGAACAAAATTATGATATTGTAATAAAATGTGAGTCAAATGAATAAGGTTCCAATAATTATCACATCCCTTGTAATAGTATGCATATTTGCTTCGTCCTCAATTCCTAATTCTGAAGCAAAGTTATGGGATTTGATAGTTGATATAGAATTTCTAAAAAGCGCAATAATTGATGAACAAAAACCAATTCTAATTGGCACTGTTGTTGATCATGCATATCGTCCGTTATCGAATATTGATGTCAAACTAACTTTTGCAGGTGAATCCTACATGTTAAAAACAGATGGAAATGGTGAGTTTGGAACAGAAATTGATGTAAGTGATTTAAAACCTCGTACATATTCTATGCAGGTACTTGCTACTAGCGATGATGGAAAGAAAGGCATGGCACGTACAACTTTGGAAATTGCAGGTCATACAGAAAAGTCTGCTAAATATGATAGACAACTTGAATCTATGGAAATGGCAAATGACTCATCAAAACTCCGCCAAAATCCAAATGATCCGATATCTATAATTTTATATCAACATTATTTGAAATTACAAGAAAATGCTGCTCAAGCAAAATATGAAGAAGAATTATTGGATATTCCTCAACAAAAAATTAGAGATGTAAGGTTAATGACATATGATGCGCTAAAAAAATACTTAGAAAAATATCCACTAGTCACTCGTAACTTTGAAGATTCAGCAAAATTCGGAAAATTTTTACAAAATCTTGATGATGAAAAACGAACACTCTTTGAATTACAACTAAATTATACAAAACTACGTTATATTGAAGCTCAAAACATCATGCATGATATTTTGAAAAATGGTGGAACTGTAAAGGATGCTAGAGCGGCATATTTTGAACATCTTTCTATAACTCATGAAGAAATGGTCTCATTCACATCAAATATACAAAAAACCGAAATTCCTTCAAAGCCTTCAACAAATTCAACTGAAAATTAACTATTATTTCTGTTAGATTAATAATTCCCTAATCCATACAATGGCATATTGAATAATTCTAAAAAATTATTCTCAGATGCAAAAAAGGTAATTCCTTCTGGGGTAAATAGTCCTGTACGATATTTTGAACCTTACCCATTCTTTGTAAAACGTTCACAAGGTTCATCACTTTGGGATGAGGACGGAAATCAGTTTATTGATTTTTGTAATGGATATGGCGCATTGTTGTTAGGCCACACAAGAAAAGAAATTATCACTGCAGTATCAAACCAAATGAAAAAAGGCACATTATACACCACTCCTACATCATTGGAAATTGAATTATCAAAATTAATCATAAATAATTTTCCATCCATACAAAAAGTAAGAACTATGAATACAGGTGCTGAAGCAACAATGACTGCAATTCGACTTGCAAGAGGTTTCACAAAAAAGAAAAAAATTATCATGTTTGAAGGCTGTTATCATGGTGCATATGATACTGTTCTTGTAAAAGCAGGTTCTGGTTTTGCACATAATGGAATATCAATCTCTGATGGTGGTTTAGATGAAGTTTCTCGTAATACTCTTGTAGTTCCTTACAATGATATTGATGAACTTGAAAAAACACTATCTAAAAATAAAGATGTAGCTGGATTGATTGTTGAACCTGTATTAGCAAACATGGGATTAGTTTTACCTGAAAAAAACTTCTTAAAAGACTTGAGAAAAATTACAAATCAATTTGATATTCCTTTGATATTTGATGAGGTTGTAAATGGTTTTAGAATTTCTGAAGGTGGCGCACAACAAAAATTTGGCATTAAGCCAGATCTCACAACTCTTGGTAAAGCCTTAGGAAATGGATTTACTATATCTGCTGTAGGTGGTAAAAAAGAAATTATGAATCTATTATCACCTGATGGTAAAGTATACCAAGCAAGTACGTATGCTGGAAACCCAATCTCTGTCGCTGCCGCAATTAGCTCAATTAAAACAATTAACAAAATAAAAAATAAATTATATCCAAAATTAGAAAGATATTGTAAAATTATGGTTGATGAAATAAATGATCTTGCAACTGATTATAAAATACCTCATACAATCAATTCTATGGCATCCATGTTTCAAATTTTCTTTACAGACCAAAAAGTTATTGATTATAAAACATCAAAAAAATCAAATACAAAAAAATTCCATAAATTATTTACAAACTTGTTAAAAAATGGTGTATTCACTGCTCCTTCTCAATATGAAACTGTATTTTTATCGGATGCACATACAGACCAAAACATTACAAAGGCATTAGGTGCTTATGGATTGTCATTAAAAGCGGTGAAAAATTGAGTTTCAAGTTAGGAACCCGTGGTAGTCCTTTATCTTTGGCACAAACTAATTGGGTTTTAGATGAACTAAAGAAAACTAATCCTGCTCTGACATTTGATATTGAAAAAATTATAACCAAAGGTGATACTGATACTAGACCGTTGTTTGAAATGGAACAAAAAGGAATCTTTGAAAAAGAGATTGATCTTGCAGTATCTGAAAAACGTGTAGATTTTGCTGTTCACAGTATGAAAGACGTTCCATCTACCTTAGATCCGTCATTAACTATTGCATGTGTTCCAAAACGTGAATCTGTTAATGATGTTTTAATAACAAATGAAGGTTTTTCATTGGATTCAATTCCTTCAGGTTCTATAGTTGGAAGTAGTAGTTTAAGACGTGCAGTTCAAATTTCAAGAAAACGCCCTGACCTTAATGTTAAGCCAATTCGAGGAAATATTGAAACAAGAATTAACAAAGTAACAGAAAAAAAAATTGATGGTGTGGTTCTTGCAAAAGCTGGAATTTCTAGATTGGGGTTAGACATAAAACACTATATTTTATCAAAAGATGAATTTCTTCCCTCACCTGGCCAAGGTGCTTTAGCTTTAATCTGTAGAACTGATGATTCAAAAACAATTGAAATGTTAAAAAAAATCGAAGATAAAAATTCTCGAATTGAAATAGAAGCTGAACGTTCACTATCTGAACATATTGATTCTGGTTGCAGATTTCCTGTAGGAGCATATGCTTCTGTAAAGTCAAATTCATTAATTCTAAAAGTAGGAGTTTATTCTATGGATGGAAAAAAATCAATTTTAATTGAAGAAAATGGTAGTATTGATAATCCCTTTGAATTAGGTAAAAAAATTGGAAATAAATTAAAATCTCAAGGTGTATCAGAGATTGCTTCTAATTGGAGAGAGAAACTTGAAGAGTGGAATAAAAAATGACTGGAAAAGTGTATTTGGTCGGTGCAGGTCCTGGAGATCCAAAATTAATCACACTACGTGCAGTTGAATTATTGAAATCTGCCGATGTTGTTCTATATGATAGATTAGTTAGCAAAAAAATAATTGCTATGATCCCAAAACGTGCAAAATCAATCTATGTTGGTCGCGCAGTTGGTGATGACACAAGACATCAGGATGGAACAAATGATTTGATGGTAAAGTATGCAAAATTAAACAAAAATGTTGTTCGATTGAAAGGTGGTGATCCAATTATTTTTGGTCGTGGTGGAGAAGAAGCTGAATTTCTTAAATCGTTTAAAGTCAAATATGAAATAGTTCCTGGAATTCCTTCTGGAATTGGTTCTGCAACGTACGCTGGAATTCCATTAACACATAGAAAATATTCATCCTCTGCAGTATTTGTTACTGGTCATGAAGATCCTGAAAAAAATGAAGAAATTGTAAAATGGAAAAAACTTGCAAAATCTGTAGATACTATTGTAATAATGATGGGACTTTCAAGAATTGGAATAATATCAAAACAACTAATTGAGGGTGGAATGAAAAAATCTACCCCTGTTGCGGTTATTCAAAATGGAACAACACCAAAACAAAAAATGATTGTCGGTACTTTGACTAATATTGCAACTAAAATTAAAAAAGAGAAAATGATGCCTCCTGCAAATATAATTATAGGTGAGGTTGTTAAATTGCATAAAATCATAGGATGGAAAAAATGAGTCAAAAAAAAACTATAGCAATAACACGTTCAGAAGATGATTCTGAGGAATTTATTCAACTAATTACAAAATATAATGCAACTCCAATCACACTTCCAACAATTGAACTTGTCAGTAAAGGTGAAAAAATAGTTGATGATTTTTTAACATCTGTTAAAACTGTCAATCCTGATTATTCTGTATTTATGAGTTCAAAAGCTGTAAAATTATTAATCGAGAGTTCTAAAAAAGTCTCAAAATTTGAGGAATTAAGATTAGCAATTACTAATACCATTGTAATTGCAGTTGGTCCTAAAACTAAAGAAGCATTAGAAAATGAAAATATTAGGGTCTCTTACATGCCAACAAGATATTCTTCTGTTGGTGTTGGTGAGGTATTTACAAAATTAAACGCTGTTGGAAAAAAGGTAATTGTTCCTAGAAGTGGCGAGTCTACCCCATTCCTAAAAGATCTTCTTGAAAAAATTGGATTACAGATTATTGAGTTATATCTTTACGATGTTTGTGCATTTCGAGATACATCTCAATGGAATGAATTTAGATCCCTTTTTTCACAAAATTCTGTTGATGGGATTATCTTCACAAGTGCTTCCTCTGTTAGAGCATTTTTTGAAATAATGACTAAAGATTTTGAACATTCTCAACTTTTAGAAAATTTACAAAAAATTAAGGTAATAGCAATTGGTCCATTCACTGCTGATGAATTAAAAAAATTCGACGTGCAAAATATTATTGCTGATGTTCATACTGTTGCAGGTTCAGTAGATGTAATTGCTGATGAACTCTCGTTAGCTTAACCTATTTAGGCTAACTCCTACATTATATTAAACAAGATTTTTATAGTATTATATGGTAAATATATCAAATATGTTAGATATATCAAATATAGATCCGAGAATAGATGAATATTTAGAAAGAGTGTTCAGGATCTCAAAAAGTTATTCAACTAAAAGATCCTACAAGGGTGCACTTAACAAGTTCCAAAGATTTCTTTCTAGGGAAAACACAGATTTGCCTAACCTTCTAAAAGATTTGAACGAAAAAAAGAAGGATCCAATAGATACTCTTGATGGTTTTTACACTTATCTTTCAAAAGAAAATGCAAGTAAAAGCACAATCGCTGGTTATCTTTGCGTTACAAAAGATTTTCTAAACTTTCACGGCATGCATATCTATAATGGGGATGTCAATCAAATTCTAAATTAAAAGATGTAATTGAAAATTAATCTACGATCTAGAATTTTGTGCTGCATAAATCCAAAGTTCCTGTGACCATAGTAAAATAATCGTCACCTATCTGCGTCCACTTTTATCCCCGAAATGGTAGGTGGGTCCCTGTGATGTGGAATCAAAATAATTTCTTTCCCCAAAAATGGTTCAAGCCCTTTAAGATTCGAATCTATCTTGGAAAATAACACATCCAAATGGTATTTTTATATTATTTTCATCACAATAGCTACTTTTTTATGAGGTAAATTTTTTTATTTTAAAATGAAGAAAAAAGAAAATATCACTGCAAAATCGTCTAACTTATTATACCAAATTGAAAATCATTTTGCAGAAATTGCTCCTAGATATAGAAAACTCAGGACTACTGACATGGAGCCTATTTTGTTTATTGAAAAGGAATTAAGTGGTATGGATGGACTTCATGGTGCGGATATAGGATGTGGCGCAGGACGTTATAGTTTAAGACTAGCAAAACAACTAGGAAAAAAATGTCATTTACTATACTGTATTGATAAAAGCGAACACATGCTGATACAATTAAAAAATTTCTTTGTAGAGCACAGCATAAAGCATATCAAAATACTTCATAGTGACGCTCACAAAGTGCCTCTTGAAACTGATTCGCTGGATTTTATTGTCAGCTTTAATGCAGTACATCATTTTGATATGCCAAACTTTCTAAAGGAAACTGCAAGAGTACTAAAAAGCAAGTCAAGATTGTTTATTTATACTCGATTAAAAAATCAGAATGAAAGAAATGTGTGGGGAATACACTTTCCTAATTTTACTGACAAAGAAACTAGGCTTTATGAATTAGACGAGTTAGAACACATGATTGAAAACACGCTAAACATGAATCTAAAATCAATACACTTCTTTGAATACAAAAGAAGTTCAACACTTGCAAGATTAGAAGAGCAAGCAAGAGAATATCATTATTCTACATTTAGACTGTTTTCCAAAAAAAAATTCAACAGTTCTCTTGAGACATTTAAGAAAAACATCATTGAGAATTATAATGTAAACAACGTGACTTGGAATGATTACAATGTACTTTTAGTTATAGAAACATAATGTTTGAATGCAATTTTTACAATCAATTTTTTACTCTTCTGCAAAAAATTAGTACAAAAAATAACAGTTTTTTTAACAAAACATTATAGAATAATTTGATGGGTAGGAACCGTAGAAAAAGATGGTAAATGTATTTTAAATTCTGAACCCATAATGGATCCTGAACCTATATCTTCTGGCGGTGGCTGTCTTATTGCAACTGC
>LFEZ01000018.1 GCA_001510295.1 Thaumarchaeota archaeon casp-thauma4
TATTGAACCTCAATAAGATTATAGTAAACAAGCACCAAACACACCTGCTGAATCACCTAGTTCATTTTTTACAATAGGAGTATCAACAGTATCACTGAATACTTTTTCATAGACAGCATTTTTGCCTTCATCAAAAAGAAAATCAATATTTGAAAGTCCTCCACCTAAAATTATCATATCAGGATCTAAGATATCAATCACATTTGATAATGATAATGCAAAATTAGCAAGAAACGTTTTTTTCCAATCATTAAAATTTGGATTATTTCTATTTTGAAGGATTTCAGGTAATGATTGATTCAAACCAGATAGTTGAAACCAATTTTTTTCTAATGCAGGACCACTGATGTATGTCTCAACACAGCCGTTATTACCACAATAACAACTATTTCCGTCATGATGAAGACAGTGATGACCCCATTCTCCAGCAATATTGGTTCGCCCATGATGTATTTTTCCATCTATGATTATGCCTCCACCAACGCCAGTGCCCATTATTACGCCAAATACCAGATTTGAATTCTTACCTGCGCCCAATTTCGCTTCCGCTAATGCAAAACAGTTTGCATCATTTTCAATTGATATGTTACATTTTAGAATATTTTTCAAATCATTTTGAATGTTTTTACCAATTAGACACTGAGTATTGCTATTTTTTATCAAACCAGAATCAATAGATAATGCACCAGGAGTACAGATTCCTATGGAAACTTTTTCATTTGATTTTTGAGTAAGATCTAGAACTAAATTTTCAATTGAATCTAGAATTGAATTGTATCCATTTTCTTGATTAGTTGGAATACGTTTTCTAGTAATAGTTTTGTAATTTTCATCAGTCAATATACCTTCAATTTTTGTTCCACCTAAATCAATCCCAATTTTATTCATGTAATGTGAAGAAAATGAACAATAGATAAGTTATCAGTGGATCTTATATCTAAAAATTAGTTAAACCGTTCATGAAAAGCGGTTCTATTAACAACCTACAAAATTTTTGTCGTCATAGCCAACCCTTAGAAGAAATGTCATTTGTATGTAGGATTTTTTATTGTTAAGAATCGCTTTTTGAGAAATTTATCCCATTCCAGGCATGCCGCCACGAGAACCTCCAGAGATTGCAATGACATCATCAATTCTAAGAATCATTGATGCAACTTCTGTTGCAGCCTTGATAATCTGTTCTTTTACTACAACCGGTTCAACAATATTTTTAGATAGCATGTCAGCTACTCTTCCTTCTTTTGCGTCTATTCCGGTCCATTTTTTGCCCTCACTTTGTCTTGCACGTAATTGCACCATTGTATCAATTGGGTCCATACCTGCATTTTCTGCAATTGTTAATGGGATAACTTCTAATGCTTCAGCAAATTTGGTAATAGCTAATTGTTGTCGTCCCTCAAATCTTTCAGACCAATCTTTCAAAAATGATGCCAATAATGCTTCAGGTGCACCACCGCCTGCAACTATCTCTGGTTTTTCAATTACATCTTTAACAACCATTAATGCATCATGCATGGAACGGTCAGCTTCATCAACTATACGTTGAGAACCACCACGAATTAGTAATGTTACAGATTTTGGATTTTTACACCCTTCAATGAAAACCCATTTGTCAGCTTCAACTTTCTTTTGTTGAACTAGGTTTGCTGATCCTAAATCTTTTTCAGAAATATCATCAATATTTGAGGTAATACGTGCGCCAGTTGCTTTTGCAAGTTTTGTCATATCACTTTCTTTTACGCGTCTTACGGCTAAAATTCCATGTTTTGACAAAAAGTGTTGTGCCATGTCATCAATTCCTTTTTGACAAATTACAACATTTGCGCCAGTTGCATGTATTTTTTCTACCATAGTTTTGATCATTCTGTTTTCTTCATCAAGGAACATTTGCATTTGTGTTGGATCAGTAATTCTAATTTCTGCACTCATTTCTGTTTTTTCAATTTCCATTGCTGTGTTAAGTAAAGCAATTTTTGCGTGTTCGATTTTTTTTGGCATACCAGAGTGCACAATTTCTTTGTCCAAAACAATTCCTTTAATCAATGCAGTATCTTGAATTGAGCCACCTGCCTTTTTTTCAACTTTAAGATTATCAAGATCAACTGATGATTTGTTATCATTTGTTTCAGTAATACTCATAATTGCATCAACAACAATTTTTGAAAGAGATTCACTATCTTCTGAAATTAATTTTGACTCCATACTTGTACTTGCAATTTGTAATAAGATTTCTCTATCATCAGGGCTTACTTTTTTTGAGATTTCAGATAAAACTTCTAGTGCTTTTTCAGCTGCTGCTTGAAAGCCTTCAATAATAACTGAAGAGTGTACATCTTTTTTTAGTAATTCTTCTGCTTTTGCAAGTAAGGTTCCAGCAAAAATAACAGACGATGTTGTTCCATCTCCAACTTCATTATCTATAGTTTTTGAGATTTCAATCATCATTTTAGCAGCCGGATGCTGTGCGTCAATTTCTTTTAGAATTGTTGCACCATCATTTGTAATTGTAACGTCACCTAAGGAATCAACAAGCATTTTGTCTAGTCCACGTGGACCCAAACTTGATTTTACAATATCACATACCATTTTTGCAGCCATGATATTGTTTCTTTGAGCATCTCTGCCTTTATCTTGTAAAGCGCTTTCTTTTAGAACTAAAACAGGTCCATTTGCTGTTTGTTGTATTGAAGCCACGTAATTTTTCTACAAATTCCCTTAATTATAGCTTAGTTTGGATCGTGGAGATGAACGTTCCAGACTTTACATCTACAATACCACTATACAATATTCTAATGTCAGGTAATGCCAAAAAAGGTAGGAATAAAGGAATTAGATGTGGTTTTTTAAATTTACAACCAGAATCAGATAAAACATCATTAAGTTTTGCAAAGTTTTTTGTTACTTTTTCTATTGGATCAGTTGAGATTATTCCTGCTAATTGAAATGGTAAAGATGCCAATGTTTTTCCATTTTTCACAACAATTAATCCACCTTGTGACTTTGCAAGTTTATTGCAAGCATCAGCCATGTCATTTTCGTTTGAACCAATGACTATCATGTCATTTTCATGAAAACTCCACGTAGATGCAAATGCACCAATGTCAGCCCCAAAATTTTCTAAAAAACCAACTGCATGAGTTTTACTACCAAATGTTCTATCTAATGCAGCTACTTTCCAAATATCTTTATCATACGATGCAACAACATTCGAGTTTTTGACATCTAAATTAGAGGTGTTCTTTTTTGTGACAATTTCAGTTTTCATTGAAATTGTATTTACAGTTTCAGAATTGTTTTTTGAAGTTACATTGAAAAATTTTGGGTGTAATTTTGGAATCTTGACAGTTTTTTGCATCCAAGTTGGTACTTTAGGAGTATGAACTTGTTGAACAAGTTTTCCATTTGAAACAACAATTTTTCCACCTAAGATGACCTTGTTAATTTTTATTTTTTTGTAATCATCTAAAACTAAAATATCTGCAATTTTTCCAGGACCAATTCCACCAAATTCATTTCCCATTTTATAATAATCAAAACAATTTCTTGATGCCATAGAAATAGCATCAATTGGATTCATTCCAAGTTTGATTGATTCTCTAACACAATGATCAATATGACCAATGTTCGATATATCAGAAGGATCTAAACCATCAGAACAGAACATCAAACGATTTTTGTATATTTCATTAGATAATACAAGCGGAACAATTTCCTTCAAGTCTCTACGAATCGAACCTTCTCTAATCATTATCCACATACCAAGACGTAATCGCTCTAACACTTGATCAAAATTTATTGGTTCATGACAAGAAAAAATTCCTGATGCAATGTAAGAGTTTAATTTTTTACCACTTGCTCCAGCCGTATGGCCATTAATTATACAGTGATTTTCATGCATTTGTTTTAATGATTTTATGGTTCTAGGATCTCGTTTGGTAACTTTTGTCCAAGAAAAGACTTCACCTAAACCAATAACAGATTGTAATCCAATTGCATCTTTTTCCTCTCCAATACTGAGAGTTTTTCCATGACTAAACTTTCTGTCAACTGGTAAGCCTCCAGGTATTGTGTGAAAAAATCTCATTGGTAAATTTTGAGTTTGTCGTAAAAATTCCTTAAAACCACGATAACCACACACGCTCACAATATCAATAGAATCTGGGAAAAGTGAAGTCACACCACATAGTAATGATTTTTTTACAAATTCAGCAGGAGTCACAAAATGATCAATGTGGATGTGAGGATCAACAAAACTTGGACAAACATGCTTATTTTTTACATCTAAAACTTTGGTTTTTGAACCACATGTATGAGATGCATCATCACCAACAAATGCAATTCTATCATTTTTAATTGATATCTGAATTTTTTCTTGGATTTCATTTGTATAGACATTGATTAAAGAACAATTTTGTAAAATTAGATCTGCATGACTATCACCAATGGACACAGAATTAATTTCAGATAATATTGAAGAAAATTTAGAGTGCACATCTCGATGTAGCCTCTGATATTATTATACATTGAAGCGATGTTTAAATTACGGTCAGCGAGGCAAAATACTATGAATTTTCCAAAAGAGACTAGATCTTATTGTCCAAAATGTAAAAGTCATCAAATAATGAAACTCTCAATTTACAAAGCTGGAAAAAGAAGAGGTATGGCAGAAGGCGAAAGAAGACATGCTTTAAGAAAAAAGGGATATGGTGGACAAAAGTTCCCAAAACTTGCAAAACCTGCTAAAACTACTAAAAAAATTACATTAATAGAAACATGTACAACGTGTAAAAAGAAAATGATGAACAAAGGAATTAGAATTAGAAAATTTGAGTTGGTAGCAGTATGAAAAAAGATCACGTTTTGTTTCCAGAGCCAAGTAGTAAATTTAATAAAGTCAAATGCCATGAATGTGAAGAAGAACAAATTGTGTATTCACATAGTACAACACAAGTAATTTGTAATTCATGTGGAAATGTTTTATCAAAATCTACAGGTTCAAAAGCTAAGATAAATGGTAAAATTTTAGAAAGTGCTGAGTAATTTATAATCAGTTTTTGTATTTACATTCAGACATATACGTTTGTCATTAATTATTAGATAATCCTCTTCTACAGAATCAAAATTTTTAATCTTATTTGCATTTACAATAGAAATTCCAGTATGTACGTGATCCTCTTCATTAAATGAAATTATACATTCAGGTTCTAAATTTAAAGATGATTGAAATGATTTTGTTGTGATAATACTAGTCCATGTTTTTTTAGGATTTGTAGTATCAACTATCTGTTTCACTATATTTCCATCTAAAAGAGGTAAATCTCCAGAAGTGACAAATACATAATCATCTAATTTTTTTAAAACATAGTTTAGATCAGTTACAAAATTTTCTCCTGGAGTTTCAATAATCGTTACATTATTTTCAATAAGCATTTTGCGTGTTTGTGGTGAATTTGGACTAGTAACAGCAATGATTTTTTTAAAACAATTTGAATTTTTTAATGCATCAATAACATGAGAGATAAGTGGTTTTTTGTATTCAAGTAATAATTTTTCTTGATTACTTTGCATTCTGGTTCCTTTCCCACCAGCCATAATAAGACCGATCATAATGAAACAAAGATTAGCAAGGATGACAATCTAGTTAATTCATTGCTTGCACCCATCACATCACCAGTAATTCCTCCAAAACTTTTTGTGGACAATCCAACTAGAAACATTGTAAGAACAATTCCTGATGCAAAAACTATCAATCCATTCATTTCGCCAATAACAATTAGTGGAATAATTGTAATAATTCCAGCTACCAACAATCGTTTTTTGTCTTTCATAGAGTTGATAAAAGGAGAGTTTGAACCTAGTGAAGCAGAATTTCCTAATCCCGCCATCAAAACCATCGAAAATTTTGCCATTATTTCACTAAGTAGTATGATTTTGAATAGCTCCATTCCACTACTAAATGATAATGCAATGATTACACCTATTGCATACATCACTATTGAAAATATTCCAGCAGAACCTACAGAGAGATCCTTCATTGCTTTGCGTTTTTTTTCTTTTGTTCCCTTGGTCATTAAGCCGTCTGCAAAATCGGCAAGACCATCAGTATGGTGAATTCCAGTTATTACTGCAAGTGATGCAACAACAACCAACGATACAACAAGCGGTTCCAAATAAAGAGATAATCCGAAACCTAAAGTTCCAATGACAAGTCCAATTACAATTCCAACAAGTGGAAAAAGATACATGTTTTTTGCAATAGAATTAAGATCTGAGTTTGATGTAGGAATAATTGTCAAAAATGAAAATACAGAACCAATTTGTTTAAGCAATGGAAATTAACTCCATTAGTGAAATGAACAAAATTATAGGAATAGATACAATTCCAAAGAAGAGTAAAGATGTAACCTTCATTAGTGAAATTGCATCTTTAACTTTTTTTGAAGTGATTTCATTATCACCAGATCCCAAAGAATAATGTTCAAGCTTTTCAAATTTGGTTCCCAATGCACCAGCAAAAGCAGCCATTGGATATCCTGCATTAGGACTGTCTGTTTTTTTACCATCACGTTTGAAAATTTCATAACAGTTTTTCCAATCATGTCCTAACAACATTGAACCAAGTACAATTGTCAGACCAGTTAATCGTGAAGGAATGTAATTCAAAACATTATCACAATTTGCTCCAAACCAACCTAAATTTTTAAACATTTGAGTTTTGTATCCAACCATAGAATCGACAGTATTAACAATGCGATATGCAAATGCACCAGGTAAACCAAATATAGCAAAGTAGAACATTGGACCAGTTATTCCATCTACAATATTTTCACTCAGACTTTCTAAAGTTCCAGATAAAATGTGATTTTTATCTAAATTTTTTGTATTTCTCTTTACTATCATAGATAGATTTGTTCTTGCTTTGTTTAGATCATTTTTTTGAATAGCATCTAAGACAGATAAAGCATGACGTTCCATTCCCTTAATTGCAATTGTCATTTTGAATAATATTATTCCAAAAATAATAGAAACTAAGATAGATAAAAATTCAATATTAATAAAATTAATACTATATTGTAAACCAAGTAAAATAATAGTAGAGACAGAAACAGGGATTAAAACAATAAAAATACCACCGATTTTTTCCAAATTTTGATTTTCATTTCTCATACGAGTTGTTATAATTCCAATTAAATTTCCAATCCAAGCAGTTGAATGATAACGATTTTTTGGATCACCTAAAACAAGATCTAGTAATATAGCAAATCCAATTATAATGATTGATTCAAGAATCATTTCAAAAGTTTCTCCACTTGATGAATATTAAGACTTGACTCTACAACTTTAGCAATTTTATTTATTTCAGTATCTAGTTTTTTTAAATTTGAGACGTTCCAGTTCAAGTTTTTTGGAGAATTTCCAATGGAATCCTCATCAGGTATTTCAAAATTAGTCATTGGGATTGTACCAAAAACAGGTAACCCCGTTTTTTGTTTTAATTTTTTATATCCAGGTTTTAAAATTTCTATGTCTCCTCGAAATTTGTTTATGATGAATCCTTTAACGAGTTTAACATATTTTTTTTCAATTAACTCCATTGTTCCTACAATACTTGCAAATGCACCACCTCTTTCAATGTCTGTAATTAATAATACAGGTGATTTTGTTTTTTGAGCAATTTTCATGTTTGTGATATCAAATTTCTGTAAATTGATTTCAGCAGGAGAACCTGCACCCTCAAGAAAAATTATTTCATGTGATTGTGAAAGTTTGTTAAAAGAATCCATCGAAGTTTTAAGACCAGTCTTGAGAACAAAATTCTCATAGTAATCACTTGCATGCATTTTTTTGAAGAATTTTCCATTCACAAATACAGAACTACGATAATTTCCCAGAGGTTTTAGTAATATTGGGTTTTGAATAGGAACTATATCGGTACGTGCAGCAACTGCCTGTATTGCTTGTGCTCTAGAAATTTCAAAATTTTTACCAACGTATGAAAAATTAGACATGTTTTGTGCTTTGAATGGAGAGACGGTATAACCAAGATTAGAAAAAATTCTACACAATGCAGTAACAAGTATAGTTTTTCCAGCACCAGAAGAGGTTCCTTGAATCATTAATGATTTTACCATTTTATTTCTCCAAATGCTTTTACAAGTAATTTATTTTGAATTCTGTTTTTCACAGCTATTCGAATATAATTTTCATCTAGCCCACAAAATGTACTACAGTCTCTAACAAGAATATTTTTTCTGAGTAATTTTTTTTGAAGTAGTTTTGAATTAATTTTTGTTTTAATTAGAATAAAGTTTGTGGAAGAAGAAAAACATGATAGCCATTCAATTTTTGATAGAGAGTTCATCAAGAATAAATTTTCTTTTTTAATATTTTTTCGTGATTTTTCTAAAAAATCTGAATAGCATAATGCTGCACTTGCAGCAGTTTGTGCAATATAATTTACATTCCAAGGTATTTTTACTCTTTGTAAAATTTCAATTATTTTTTTACTACCAAGCCCATAACCAATACGCAACCCAGCTAATCCAAATGATTTCGTAAAAGAGCGTAAAATAAATAAATTATCATATGATTTTAGAGTTTTTACAAGCGATGGGTTAGAGTCTGGTACTAATTCAATGAATGTTTCATCGACAAATACAAGAGTGGATTTTTTTCCAGCAAGTTTTACAATTTGTCCCATATTCTTTTTTGATAAAATTTCACCAGTAGGATTATTTGGATTACAGATAAAAACAACTCCTTTTGTTGGAATTTTTTTCAAGAATTTTTGGAAATCCGTAGTGAGATTTAGACTTTTAAATGGAATTACCTCTCCACCAAAAAATTTTACTGCTTTTTCATACTCGGAAAATGTTGGACATGGAATCAATACTTTGGATTTTTTATTTACAAAAGTACTACAAAAATTATAAATTATTTCAGTAGCACCATTACCAATTAGGATTTGGGATGTGTTTATCCCAGTAAACCATTTTAAATTTGAACGTAAACGTGTTGACTCTGAATCAGGATAAACATGAATTTGATTTAAATGGTTTTTTAAATATTTTTTTACACCAGGATGACAACCTAATGGATTGACATTTGAACTAAAATCAATAATTTTCTCATTTGGGTTTTTGATGGAAAATATACCACCATGAACAGCAGGTATGTGTTTGACCGTATTTAGATTTGGTGTTATTTTCAACATTTGAAATAAAGTAATTCAGTATAGTATTCTTTTGGTTATGACTAAAGGATTAATAACAGAAAATTACCAATTTTGATCGATGAAAAAAAGGGTTGCCATAATAGGTGTTACAGGTTCAGTAGGTCAGGAATTTGTAAGATCACTTCATAACCATCCATGGTTTGAGGTAACTCAAATTGCTGCATCAGAACGTTCAGCAGGAAAAATGTATCTTGATGCAATTAGAGATGCCAGTGGGATTATTTCGTGGGACGTTGGTGGAGAGATTCCAGAGTATATCAAAAGTATGAAAGTTCTCAAAGTTGAAGAAATTGACGTACAAAAATTAGACTTAGTTTTCTCAGCAGTTGAATCAGAAGCTGCAAGAGATATAGAGACAAAATTTGCAAAAGATTTGCCGGTAATTTCAACATCATCAGCATATAGATATGAAGAAGATGTGCCAATTTTAATTCCAGGAATTAATGATGAGCAGGCTGAATTATTAGAAGTTCAAAAGAAAAACAGAAATTGGAAAGGATGGGTTGCTCCATTACCAAACTGTACAACTACAGGTTTAGTAATTACACTAAAACCACTAGTAGAGAAATTTGGTGCCAAGAGAGTATTGATGACGTCAATGCAAGCAATCTCAGGAGGTGGGAAATCAGGAGTATCAGCAATGGGAATTACAGATAATATTTTACCATACATACCAAAAGAAGAAGGAAAAGTAAGAATTGAAACTAGAAAAATTCTTGGAAAATTAAAAGATGGGAAAATTGAAGATGCAGACATTAAAGTTAGTTGCACATGTACAAGAGTTCCAGTAATTGATGGACATACAGAATCAGTATTTCTTGAAACTGAAAAATATATTGATCCTAAACAAGCAAAAATTACATACGAGGATTACAACAAAAATGTTTCAGTATTAGGATTACCTTCTGCACCTGAAAAATACTATGCATTTCATGAAGATCCAACAAGACCACAACCTAGAATGGAAAGAGAAGTAGGAGACGGAATGACTACATCAATTGGAAGAGTAGAAAAAGAAGAACTGTTTGATAACGGACTAAAGTACATGTTATTTTCACATAATAAAAAAATGGGATCTGCAAAAGGTGCAGTTTTGTTGGCAGAAATGTTATACAAAAAAGAGAAGATTTAGTCAAAAATTTTAGAAATTTTCCAATAATATCTTTTAATAAAGGTAGTAATTTCTATACTGCCAGAGAATTAAATGACAAAAATAGATAATATTGATTTAAAAATTCTTTCAGAATTAAGTAATGATGCATCAATATCAGTTCCAAAATTATCTGAAAAAATTAATACCAATTCATCAGTAGTTTACAGTAGAATTAAACGACTTTTAAAACAAAAATTAATTCAAAAATACACAATAGATGTCAATGACAAAGCATTGGGTTATTTGGTGAAATCAATAACCGGGATTAATATGGATTCAAAAAAACGAGATGCAATAATTGACGAATTATTTAAAATTGATGGTGTAAGAGAAATTTCAGAAGTTACAGGAAGATTTGACATAATGGTTACAATGCACGCAAAATCATTAAATGACATGCACAAGGTGGTTTCAGAGAAAATTGGTAAAATAGATGGAATTGTAAGTTCTGAGAGCTTTATAGAGATGAAAAGAAGGACAAAATCAATGCCTTACATGCCAGAGTAAACGCGTGATATTTATTTTTCTGAGAATGTGAGTGATTAGATGCAAGAAACTACTACCAAAATTAAAATAAAAACATACTACGAGTTAACAAAACCAAAAATTTGGTATTTGTTAGTTTTTACAGCATTTGGAACCGCAATTACTGCATCAAATATCTATAATATTGAGATCTCAATTGCAACTTGGGCATTGATGCTTTTTGGAGTAGCAGCAGGATCTGCATCAGCTAATACTTTGACAAATTATCATGATAGAGATATTGATGAAATTATGGAAAGAACAAAAGGCAGACCAATTCCAAGTAAGAGAATTTTCCCTGCTGAAAAAGCAAGAGACTTTGGATTAGTTTTAGCTGGAATTTCAATTGCATGTGCATTTGGAATTGCATTTACTACTTCATTTTGGAATGGAATGTGGTGTGGAATATTCATGGTATTTGGATTAGCAGATAATATTGTGATTTACAGTCATGCATTGAAAAGAAAAAGTCAGCTTAACATTATACTGGGAGGTTTTTCAGGAGGTGCACCTGCAATGATTGGTTATGCTGCAGTTACATTAACTGGATTATGGGACTTTGGATTAATTATGGCAGGATTAGTATTCATTTGGATTCCAATGCATATTTGGGCATTAACATTACACTTTAGAGAGGATTATCAAAAAGTAAAAGTTCCAATGTTAACTGCCGTATTGTCTGAAAAAACATCAGCAAGAGTAATTGCTGCAACCACAGTAATGATGGTAGTATTTAGCACAGTACCGTTCTTTTTAACAACAGATACAGGCGAACCAGTAATGAGTGAAGTTTACCTATACACAGCAATAGCATCAGGTGGATTGATGGTTGCACTGAGTGCATGGGTTGTATCAAAACCAACTGAACAGGCATCATGGGTTTTATTCAAATTTTCAAGTCCATATCTAGCTGTATTATTCATAGCATTAATGGTGGATTCCGCACTCTAATAATTAACGAATCATTTTTTTAACCCATAACTAGTAGAAAATTATGAATTTAGAATTAGTTTGTAAAGATTACGGATATGATTGTGAATTTGTTGCCGAAGGCAAAGACAGCGAAATTGTGATGAGAGAATTTGGAAAACATGTAGAGAAGGAACACGGTCTTGAGTATTCAAAGGAATCACTAAAACAGATGTTTCAAAATAAATATAATAAAAAATAAAATCATTCAGGTTTGAGAATTATTTTTCCAACCAATCCTTTTCCGTTAAGCATTTTATTGTGAGCATCTACAGCATTTTCAAAGGTAAAGATAGAATCAATGATAACCTTAATTTTTCCTTGACCTATCCAGTAAAATCCATCTTCTAATTCAGCACGAGTTCCTTGCGTTGAGCCCAAAATATTGATTCCTTTGAAAAAGATGTGACGTAAATCTGCCGGCACATCATACCCAGTTGTTGCACCAGTGGTTACCATTGTTGCACCATATTTCAATAAAGTTAGTTCTTTATTGAAATGAGAACCACCAATGTGTTCAAAAATCACATCTAACCCTGGTACATCACCTTTTGTTTTAGCAATTTCTTTTGAAATTTTGAAGACTTCTTTGTGCCAGTCTTCTTTTCTATGGTCTACTGTATAATCTGCTCCTAATTTTTGTAATTCTTCAAGTTTTTCTGGACTCGCAGTTGCAATTACAGTACAACCATACAATTTTGCAATTTGAATCCCAAAAATTCCAACACCAGAACTACCACCCATGATTAAAACAACTTGTCCTGGTTTGATCTTAGCTCTTCCAACTAGCATGTGCCATGAAGTAAGTAGAGTCATGGATGCAGCTGCAGCTTCTTCATAACTAACATTATCAGGAATTTTTAAAACGTTAATTTCTGGTAAATGTGCAATTTCGCAGTATCCACCCCAAAGAGGGCCTGTTTCAAAACCCCAAATTTTTCTTTTCTTACAATTATACTCTCTTCCAGATGTACATGCAGAACAAACACGACATGACATGTTTCCATGTGAAACAATTCTATCACCAACTTTGATACTTTTTACATCCTCACCAACAGCTATAACTTCTCCTGATGCATCAGTTCCAGAAATATGTGGTAAAGGAACAGCTAATGGTTTTCCTCTCATCCCCCAAATATCATCATAGTTTAGTGCAGCAGCTTTTACACGAAATAATACTTCGTTTGGTTTTACGGTTGGTTCAGGAATATCTTGAAGTTTTAAAACTGATGCAAAATCATTATTTTCTGCATATTTTTCATAAACTAACGCTTTCATTTTTTTATTAATAATCATCTAAAGATATTTTATCAAGCTTTGGAATTTTTGCAATTTCGAATCCTTCTTTTCTTTTATTCAAAGGTCTTGTTGCATCAATTCCAAGTTTGGCTGTTTTAAGATTTTTTTGATCACTAGAAGGATCAAGACTGGAACCTCTAACATTTTTTATTAATACTAGGTCTTTATCAGCTTGAAATCTAGTTGCCATTGCATATTCAACCTGATCAGAACTAGAAGGATCAATATCATCATCTACTATAGTAACCATTTTCAAAGAGCGGTGAGATGCAAAAATTTCATTGATTATTTTTTTTACATTAGTAGAAGGTGTTTTTGTTATCTGAGCCACAGCATGAAGCCAATGTGAGCCGCCATTAGACAGTACCACCTGTTTAGTTTTAGGAAATTTTTTCTTTATTATTCCATTGAGTTTTGATTCAATTGGCATTCCCATGAGTAAATGATGTTCACCAAATCCAGATAAAATATCATGGAAAATTGGATTATTTCGGTAGTACATTTTTTCTAATTCAAAGAGTGGTTGTTCTCTTGGATGATCATAAGTACGTAGCATTTCAACCATCCATTCTTTGTCAGTTTTATCTTGTAGTATTTTTCCTTCCATGACAATTTCAGTACCAGATGGTACATGCATTCCAGAATAAGGACATTTTGAAAGTGTTAATTTGTTTTGTAATAATGAATTTGCTATGTGTAATTCATCTTTTCCCCAATCTGCCTGATAAGCACCTGAAATTGATATTGCAGGATGAACACCTACAGTAATTGCAACTTTAAGATCTTCACCATGTTCTTTTGCATTAATAAAATTTCGATGAGAATGTCGTCCTTCAACCATTCTAATTGAAAAATGTGTTTTGTCAACTGGCATCAATCGATGAAATGCAGAATTTTGTGTTTTAAACTCGTGATTTTGAGAGTAAACTATAGCAGATGTGATGAATGGTCCTGATTCTTTCTCAAAGTGGGTAACAATAGGAAGTTCTGAAAGATTTTTTGACGAGTTTTCAAAGAATTTTCCATTAGATGTGATTTTTGGCTTTTTTGCGTTTTTGATTGATGAGTAAATTGTTTCATGTATTTTGTTTTCCTTTGCATTTATAGCTAGAGCAAATCTCTTGCGCGTGCCAACAAGATTACTTACCAGGTTGAAATTATTTTGTTTTATATTTTCAAAAAGTAAGGCATGTGTTCCATCTGCTTTTGCTGTGATTGCGGCAATCTCAAATTTGGTAGAAACCTTTTTTTTAATAATTTTGATTTCTTTAGATTTTTTTAGTTTAGATATGTATTCACGTAAATCTGAAGTCATTGTTTAATTTCTTCCATTATTTCATGCATTAATTGCTTTGTGGTTTCATTGTCTAATGGTTTTTCAAAATGTCCCGTAACAATACAAATTCCGTTTAAAAAAGATGAAATTTTTTCAGCAAGTAATTTTAAAAAAAATTCTTTAGATTTAATTGGAATGATAATAGACGTAGAAGGTACAGGACCAGAACTAATTGAAATTAGCATTGGACCAATTTTAAGTGAATTTTCAGAAATGGAGAGTATTAGACCATTTTCAAAGTTTAGCATGTTTACTAGGAAAGTACGATTGTCGTAGACAATTGTCTTTGTATTACAACCAATTTCCACAACAAGACTTTTTCAATTATGCCTTTATTGCTATCGGTTCAAACTTTGTTTCAAATGCGTCTTTGACTAGATCTCTTGCAGTTTTGATGGTTATACGTTCTTTAGATTTTCTGAGTTCTTCAACGGTCTTTGTCATTGTCCATCCTTCAGAAACAGCAGT
>LFEZ01000019.1 GCA_001510295.1 Thaumarchaeota archaeon casp-thauma4
TCCTTCACTGGCAATGAAAACATTCTTAATTTTTTTGGGTATCAACGATTTGGTTCAAAACGACCAATAACACATTTAGTAGGAAAATCAATCATTAAAGGTGATTATGAAGCAGCACTTGAGTATCTACTAAGTTTCTCATCCAAATATGATTCAGAAAAAAATAATGAAATGCGGAAATTAATATCTGAACGTAAATCTGAATCTGAAGTAATTGAATTATTACCATTTTCTATGGATATTGAGAGAAATTTACTAAAACAACTTTCTAATGACCCTGATCCTAAAAATGCAATACGTTCAATTCCTCTTGCGTTGAGAAGATTTTACATTCAAGCCTATCAATCGTTTCTATTCAACAAAACTTTGAGTCTTGCACATGAATTTAATGAAGAATTATTTTTGCCTACAACTGATGATGTTTGCTTTGATAAAAATTACATATTGGGAAAATTTGAAAATGATCCTGTCCAAAAACTTGCCATTCCGCTTGTAGGTCATTCATATTATAAAAAATCAAGATTTGATTATTACATTAAAAAAGTTCTTGAAGAAGAACTACTTACTCCAAAAGATTTTTTCATAAAAGATTTTCAAGAAATTTCTATTGATGGTGGATTTCGTAATGCATCACTTAATTATGTAAATTTCAAGATTGATGAAAATGTAATAAAATTTCAATTATCTCGTGGTTCATATGCAACAATTTTACTGCGCGAAATTCTAAAACCTTCAAATCCTCTAAATTGTGGCTTTTAAAATTTTGAAAGCTTTTTTTATTGTTTAACATGAATAAGTGTATGGAGAAAGCAACTTTTGCTGCAGGATGTTTTTGGCATGTTGAAGAAGTATTCTCTAAAACAAATGGTGTAAAATCAACTGCTGTAGGCTATACAGGTGGTCATACAAACAATCCTACTTATGAAGATGTTTGTACTGATAAAACTGGTCATGCTGAAGCTATACAAGTTGAGTTTGATCCTACTGAAATTTCATATTCTGATCTAGTAAAGATATTTTTTGAAAACCATAATCCTACTACTCCTAACAGACAAGGTCCTGATATTGGCATTCAATATCGCTCTGCAATATTTTGTCATAATCCTGAACAAGAAAAGACTGCCAAAGAAGTGAAAGAAAAATTAAATTCATCTGCACAAAAGACATTCGGGAGTGATATTGTTACTGAGATAAAATCTGTCTCTACATTTTATCGTGCTGAAGAATATCATCAAAAATATTTTGAAAAAAACTATTAACTTAACTTCTTCTTCTCTACAATATAGCCAATTAATATCAAAATTACTCCTATCATGCTGATAAATATTCCATTATCAATCCATTCTTGATTTTCATACATGAATGATGATTCGGGTCCTACTACTCCTTGTCCTTGAAAACTGAATATGATTCCAAAAATTATAATAATTACTCCTGGAATTACAATTGACAATGATCTCATTATGTAAAGTTGTTTTAGTTAAAATAAAAATGCAATGTTCTTTGAAAATGATGATTTGTTAGTAACAAATTGAAAAGAATTGATTAATTGGGTTAATCAATTTTTACTCGGTTTTTTAATCCAAATTCAAAAAGAATTTTCTGTGTATAGCTGGAATAGTTCTGATGAGAATGTGCCAAAAATATTCAAATATTCAAATTTGATTGTTTTTGGAACTGCTGCTGGAATCGCATTATTGACAGCATTTTTACTTAATACATACTATGGTGAATTATTTCTTGAGCATCCATATCTTATGAATATTTTATTTGCTCCTGCATTTGGAATTGGATTTTTGTATGGTCTGAAAATATCTGAAAAAGCATTACAACCCTCTGAAACTAGAAGTGCGTTCAAAAGAAAAATTATGAAATTATTTGTTTTCTTCTTAGTAATTGGTGGTTTGTTTAGCTCTGTAAATTTTGCACTCCATGGTGGTGCAATGATGCCAGATTCATCTTTAGTTGATGACGGTGTAGTTGCTTGGACTACTGATATGATCACTCTAAATGGTGGTGCAACATTTTTGATTGTATCAAGTATTACAATTATGGCTGCAGCAACAAGAAGAATTGTTGGACTAAATGGTGGTATGATTGGAAAAATAATTACATTTTGTGGAACATTTGTTTTCTTTTCAATGATAAGTATGAGTTTAACACAAACTGACCCTAGTGAATCTCAAATTTATCTATATGCCTGTTATAATGCTGGAATTATTGGTGGCGCAATGTACCAAATGAATCGTTTTACTTCTAATCTTAACGCCTGGGAAGATTACATGAATGGGCAGTAATTATTCGACTGTAACTGTTCCAATCATCCAAGGATGAACAAGACAATAATATGCAAATTCGCCTTTATCTAAAAATTCAAATTCATATGTGGCTCCGGCCATGATCATTCCTGAATCAAAAGATCCATCTGGTCCCCCATCTGGTGTTCCACTTGTTGCAAAATGTGCAGCGCTATCATTATTTTTCCAAACTACTATGGTACCAGTTGAAATGTTTAGTGTTGAAGGAATATAACATTCGTTTGTCTCTTCACATCCTGGTACACCTGTTCCTTCTTGAATTGAAACAATCTCTGCATCTTTTATCACGTCTTCTGCTGTTTCTATACCTGGTTGTTCCATAACTATAGTTACATCTTCTTCTGTATCGTCTAATGTCATTCTAGGGATTTCATACAATGTGTTGCCTTTTTTATCAAACTTATCACATCCTTCACCTAGATAATTTCCTGCTTTACACATCTCAAAGAATGCAGTATTGTCTCTTTGCATTTGATCTGCGAAAAGAACATTTGGTCCAATTCCTACTTGAACTATGCCAATTGCTGCTAATGATGCCGCAACTAATATCATTGAGTAGCCAACTTTTCTATAATTGTGTGGATCTTGCATTTCTGACATTTACTTTGTGGCAAAATTAGGCAAATTTAAAACTTGAGTCCTCTTAATTTTGTTAGTGACAATTCAAATTATTCATTATGAATTTCTTGGACCTATCAAGCTCTCTGAATGGGGGCCTCCTATGGATAAAGTAATTTACATAATATTCGACCAGAACAAATCTGGCTTTATTCCTCTCTACGTCGGTGAATCTGACAAAACTGAACAGAATGACTTTTTTACAAAAAATGATAATTTCAAGTGCTGGATTCAACATTCTGGTAATGAAGAACGTCTTTATCTTGCAATTTTGCCTCTATGGGAATCAGAAGAACCAGAAAGAAAACGTATTGTAGACAAAATCATATCGAAATATCGTCCACTATGTCAGATTGAATGATTATTTTGAATTTATTTTATCTTTAACTTCAAATAATTGCATTGTGAGAAGATCAATTGCTTTTTTCAAGTGATCAAATTCATTAATTGAATGAATTTGCCCTTCAGTGAGTTTTCTTAAAATTTTAACATTAGCTTTTGCCTCTTCATCCTTAGCCGTTATCTCTAAAGCATTGATTTTTGCCAAGATGTTTTCAAAATCTTTAATCATTTCTTCTTTTGGCGCATGTTTATCCATGTTTTTGAAATACTTTTTTCCTATATATGACTAGAGTTGTTCATCATCGATCTCTTCAAATGCATCTAAAAATTGGTTACACGTGCAATCTGGAATTTGGCAAGATCCTCTTCTTAACATTGACTCTGATGATGTAGTAGTTTTGTGAATCTCATCAGTATGATGACAACGTCTACAAATCATGTTTGTAAAAATATTCTTAGTAATTTAAGGAATTAGAACTGCTCGTGCTTCAATATTTGAATTTTTTAATCTCTCAAGTACTTCATTTGCTTGTTCTAATGGAAATGATTCTGTAACAACCTTGAAATCATTTTTTTGAGCAATCTCAATTACTTTCTCCATATCTTTCATTGAACCAATTAGTGTCCCTCTTACTGTTTTTTCTTCAAACGCTAAGAAGTTTGGAATTTTACCTATTGTGGCAATTATCACTGTTCCTCCTTTTTTCACTGATTTTATGGCAGTATCTGTAACAATATCTGATGGTGCAAAGACAATTGCCGCATCAAATAATCCATAATTATCTTTAACTGTATTCAAAAATTCATCTTGAGATTCTGTAAATTGGAATGTTTTTTTTGCACCAAGTTTCTCTGCAACATTTAGGTGCTCTTTCTTTCTTGATATGCCTATTACTTCACATCCTTCTACTTTGGCAAATTGTATTGCCATATGTCCTACTCCTCCAATTCCATAAATTGCAATTTTTTTATTTTTTTTAGGTTCTGCAGCTTTTACTGCTTTGTATGCAGTTATTCCAGGACAAAATAACGGTGCTGCATACTCTGATGACATACTATCTGGAACTTTTGTTAGAAAATTTTCTGACGCATTAATAAATTCTGCATAACCTCCACGTAATGTTTCTCCTGTTATTTCATTATCTTCACAAAGGTATTCTTTTCCTTCATTACAGTATGTACAATTCATACATGATTTCAAAAGCGGTGTTATTCCGACTCTATCTCCAATTCTAAACTTTGTAACTTTATCGCCAATTTCAATAATTTTTCCAACCACTTCGTGTCCTGGCACTGTTGGAAAAGATGGTGGAATTCCTATATCCTGCCAATCTCCTTCTATTGCGTGTAGTTGAGAATGGCATACACCACATGCTTCAATCTTGATTAAAACTTCATCAGGATTATTTATTGAATGTCTTTCAATATTTGTTAATTTTAGTGGCTTGTCTTCAATTTTTTTACATTCTGAAAGAACCATCGCACGCATCATTTCTGTCATAATTATGCCTAATCTAACACACATTTATTTTTAGTAGGATGTCAATATGGCATGTATGGCTGAAATTTTAAAAAAAGATGATTTCCAACGTGTTGAACTCTTAAATTTAGTAACTAAAAATGGCAGCTTCAAAAATCTAAGTGATGATCAGCTCATTCTGTTAGACAAGTTATTAAAAAAGAAAGATTACAGTAATGAAAAAAAGGCAGAAAAATCAAAGCAAAAACTACTAAACCAGATTAACATAGAAATTTACAGACGTAATGATACGGCAATCTGGAAAATCTAGATTACATACAAATAATCAAAACTCTGTATTATCATAATGCCAAATAATTTATCTGAAGAAACAAGTCCATATTTACTTCAACACAAGGATAATCCTGTTGAATGGTATTCTTGGAATGATGAATCATTAAAAAAAGCAAAGGATGAAAACAAGCCTATTTTTCTATCTGTTGGTTACAGCTCCTGTCACTGGTGCCATGTTATGGCTCATGAATCATTTGAAAATGATGATGTGGCAAAAATCATGAATGAAAATTTTGTTAATATCAAAGTGGATAGGGAAGAAAGACCTGACTTGGATGATATTTATCAAAAAATATGTCAAATGTCGACTGGTCAAGGTGGGTGGCCACTAAGTGTATTCTTGACACCTGAACAAAAACCATTTTACGTTGGAACATACTTTCCAGTTCTTGATTCCTATGGAAGACCTGGCTTTGGTAGTTTATGCCGACAGTTAGCACAAGCATGGAATGAAAAACCAAAAGATGTTGTTACTTCTGCTGAACAATTTATGTCAAATCTTACTAAATTAGAACGAGTTTCTAATGGTGGAGAAATTGAAAAAGCCGTATTAGATGAGGCTGCAGTTAATCTTTTACAAGTTGCAGATACTCACTATGGTGGATTTGGTCAAGCACCTAAATTTCCAAACGCTGCAAATCTTTCCTTCATGTTTCGATATTCTAAACTTTCAGGAATCCGAAAATTTCAGGAATTCGCATTAATGACATTAAAGAAAATGGCTAAAGGTGGAATCTTTGATCAAATCGGTGGTGGATTTCATAGATATTCCACTGATGCAAGATGGCTTGTACCTCATTTTGAAAAAATGCTATATGATAACGCACTTTTACCTCCAGTTTATGCTGAAGCATATCAAATTACAAAAGATCCTTTCTACCTTGATGTTGTCACAAAAACTCTTGACTATGTGATGCGTGAAATGACCTCTACTTCTGGTCTATTTTATTCTGCTCAGGATGCAGATACCAATGGTGAAGAAGGACAAACTTTTGTTTGGAAAAAACGTGAAATTCAAAACATCTTAGGTGATGATTCTGAAATATTTTGTATTTACTATGATGTCACTGATGGTGGAAACTTTGAAGGAAATACAATTCTTGCAAATAATATCGGTATTTCACCTCTTTCCTTCAAATTTAATAAAACTGAAGATGAAATCACTCAACTTTTGAAGCGTTCATCAAAAAAATTACTTGATGTAAGAAGTAAACGTGACCAACCTGGAACTGATGATAAGATTATCACGTCATGGAATTCTATGATGATTTCGGCATTCGCTAAAGGCTATCGAATTTCGGGAAATGAAGCATATCTTAATGCAGCTGTAAATGCAGCTAAATATTTTTCAAAACAATTCTCTAAACATGGTTTCATACATAGAACCTTCAAAAATGATATTCCAAAGTTAAACGGATATCTTGATGATTATTCTTATCTTGTAAATTCTCTCATTGATGTTTTCGAGATAACATCTGATGCATATTTTCTTGATATTGCTCAGAAAATTACACATTATATGATAGAGCACTTTTGGAATGAACCTGAAAAATCATTTTATTTTACAGCTGATACGCATGAATCTTTGATAATTCGTCCAAAAAATTATTATGATTTATCTGTACCATCTGGAAATTCCGTTGCAGCGAATGCCCTACTAAAATTACATCATATTACAAATGATGAAAAATTTCTTCAAATATCTAAACAAATTTTGGAGCTAAATGGTACATCTGCTGCAGAAAATCCATTTGCGTTTGGATATCTACTCAATGTGATGAATCTATATCTAAAACATCCTACAGAAATTACAATAATTAATTCTGAAAATTCTAAAATTATTAATTCTCTGTATAAACAATTCATTCCTGAAGGAATTATAATTCAAATCAAAGATGAAGAAAATCTAAAATTATTATCTAAATATCCATTTTTTGAAGGAAAAAAATTTTCAGATAAAACAACTGTAACTATTTGTAAAAATTTTACTTGTTCTTTACCGTTAACTGAATTATCTAAAATAGAAGAAAATCTCTAAATTCTTTGTATATCTATTCTTAACACATGTCCAACTTGTGGTCTACCAAGTTTTTCATATCTATTTTTTGGCATAGTAATTGAGATATTTGTTTGTGCATAACTTTTTATTTTGATGGTTGGTTGTGCTTGAAGCATTGCTTCAAGTAATGGCATAACTTGTTCTTTTGTATCTTTATCAAGTTTTTTTGAAACATTTTCCATAATCAATTGTTTCTGTGAAATTGGTTCTGTTTGAACATCTTCTGCAAGCGACATTTGAATTGCTTGACCATTGTCAACAATTTGGTGAATTTTGTATCCAATTATTTCTGACACAAGTCATCGTCTTTCTATTTAGATTTATTCTTACCTATAGGTTCTTTTTATCTAATGCATTAGTGATTTTTTCAATGTTATCTCTCACAAATTCATGGAATTCTTGTATGTCGTCTAATCTCACTTCCAATTGTTGATTTGAATATGTCTGCAAAAACGCTGAATATACTGTACCTACTATCACTCCGAACGCTATCTCTCTTTTAGAACTGGAAAATTTATTGTATTCATTTGCAAATTGATTATAAGAATCAGCCTGGTCAATATAGTATTGTAATAATCCTTCTAAAAATTTTTTGTTCTCATCTGAAATTGTCATTTAACATTCTTGATTGTATCTGTGTATAAGAATTATTATCGAGCTAGAATCTTTGAACATCTGCCAAGTGCATTAGTAATTCTTTCAGGGTTTCTTGAAAAAACGACATATGATGACACTGAAATTATTAGTAGTGCTCCTGAACCTAATGGAAATTCTGGAACTACTGAATATTCATCTGATTCTGCAATTATTGTATAATCTACTGCATTCATTGACTGACTCTTTTCATAAATTGGAATTACAAAATGCCTTTCTTCACCGGCCCTCAAAAAATCTGGCTTGGTTTGAATCTTTGAAACTGTTAGCACTTTACCCTCTCTGTCATATAATGTTGCAACAATGTTTATCATATTGGCAGTAATGTCTCCGTTATTTTCAATAGTTCCTGAAATTATTAAATTATTTAATTGGTCTCTTGTCATTTCTGATGAAATAATTTCAATTACTTGATTTTTTGGTGTTGCAAGTTTGTACTCAAATTTTAAATTATAATCTAAAATATTCTCAATCTTTTTTTGATTTGTAATTATGTCAAAACTACCTTTCATTCCTGGCATTATTATGTTTGATACAACATTCCCATCTATCGTGTCTACTACTTTTCCATTCTCATCAATTAGTGTAACTATAACTTTTATTTTGTTCACTGGAAATTTTGAATCATTTTTAATCTCCCCTACAATATGTATTATTCCATCATTTCCAATGTATGTTTGATCATTTTCAACTACTATCTCTCCAAATGCTGGTTGTATCAAAAACAATAATGGAATTAAAAATACTAATTTTTTCATAAAATAGATATAATTTTAAACCCTTAAAGATTTATTGTTCAATTTCTACTTTTGCATCATTAAACGATTTCAATCCTGCTTGTTCTGCTTCAAATGATAATTGCGTTAATTCTTGTGATCTAATTAATTCTAATTTATCTCCATTTTTAATCCAGCCTAATCGATGTTCATGTGATTCAATCTGATACTCTAAAGATAATTTTAGTAATTTTACAGATCTTGAGAATGTATCTGGTGGTTGCAATTGATCATATTTGTTTAATAATTCATTAAATGTATCAAGATGTTTTTCTCCAATTTTAATCATTTCATCATCGGATATTGTATTCTCATTCCATTTTGCTATGCTTGAAATGAATCGTTCTTGTTCATTTTGGACTTCTTCTTGCAGTGATTGAATTTCATTTCCAAACGCAAATCCGCGAATTTTTGCTTGTTCAGCTGAATAGAAGTAAAAGACAATGATTCCTATTATGACTGCTCCTATTATGATACTTGGAAATTTACTTTTAGATTTTTCTGCCTTGCGTTTTTTCAATTACTAATCGATATATTTTCCTGATGCATCTGATTTTAATTCTATGTTGAGTTCTGTTCCGCTGATAAAAGATTCACCTCTAATAGTTCTAATTCTAGCAATAATTAGCTCATGTGGCCATATCTCTACTACTATCTGACCAACTTCAGGGTTATCTGGTGCATCAACTATCTTAATATCTTCTTTTTTTATTCCATATTCTTGTAATTTTTTTATACTGTGGTCAATTAGCGGCTCTGGGTCATTGTGACTTAATGCCCACACTGTTCCAGAATATTCAATTTGCTGCAACACAGTTTCACTTTTTTTTTCGTATAAGTGTCATTCGCCTTTAATGACATTTAGTGTCATTGTGCTTACTATTCTTGATAGACGTCTTATCTTCAACGAAACTGTTTTTTCAAAATCTTGTTGTGTTTCTGCATGAATTTCTGCTATTATGTCATATGCACCAAAAGTAACATATGCATTTTTTATTTCATTCATTTTTTGTAATTCCTCTAAAATGTACTCTTCCGCACCTAAATCGCAATTTAATAAAACAAATCCAATATGCATTTTTTCTTACACTTTTCTAATTAATCCTTATCTTTAAGTGTTAAACTACCACTTCTTCTTTGTATCTCGACCTTGTCTTCCATACGATGAACGTGTGCTGCTACTTCTTTTGTATTGGTCTCTAGCTGGTACATCTCTGCTGTGTCCGCCACCATAACTTGATCTTCCACCTCCGCCATAACTTGATCTTCCACCTCCACCATAACTTGGTCTACTTCTACCACCATAACTTGGTCTACGTCCATATCCTGAACGCATTGGTTGTGCAATGCGTCGTCCAACCTCACGTTTCAATGGGTCTGGAATGTGAACTTCAATTCCCATCGTTTTATTTAGATCAATTAAATCTGATTTGATTTGTTTTTTAATAAATTTCCAATCTGCAATTGACGAATATGATACCAGTGTAATTGCTTTTCCTTTTGCTCCTGCCCTTGCGGTACGGCCAATTCTATGGAAATAGATCATGTCTTGGTTTGGAACGTCATAGTTTACTACTAAGCCTACTCTTGGAACATCTATTCCTCTTGCTGCAACATCTGTTGCAACCAATATGTCTGCTTGATTTTTTCTAAATTTCATCATTGAATATTCTCGTTTATTTTGTGACATGTCTCCTTCAATTGCAACTACTTTGTATCTGGATTTTTGTAAATCTCTTGCAACATTTCGTGTTCGAATTTTTGTTGAACAAAATACTATGACTTGACCTCTGTTTTGATTAATAAAATCTGTAAGGTACTTGTGCTTGTCTCTATCTTTTATTACTAAAAATGCTTGATCAATTCCATCTCCACTTAAATCATCTAAATCAATTAGAATATGCTTTGGATTGTTTAGATACCTGTCTGAAAGTCTAAGAATTTCAGGTGGCATTGTTGCTGAAAATAATGATGTAATTCTATTTCCTGGAACCTTTTGTAAGACATATTCTATGTCTTCTATGAATCCCATATCCAACATTACATCTGCTTCATCTAACACAACATGTTTGATATCGTTAGTTCTGATTGAACCATTATCCAAATGATCAATTAATCTTCCAGGTGTTGCAACTACTATCTCTGGTTTTCTACGTAGTGCGTCTAATTGGATTCCAATTCCTTGTCCTCCGTAAACAGTTACTACTTTGATTTTAGTATATTTTCCGACTTTTTTTATCTCTTCTGTGATCTGTATTGCCAATTCTCTTGTTGGGGCAATGACTAGTCCTTGAATTCCTCCTCCATGAATGATGTTTTGTAGCATTGGTATTCCAAATGTAGCTGTCTTTCCTGTTCCTGTATGTGCTTGACCAATTACATCATTTCCTTGTAAAAGTTCAGGTATTGCTTGTGCTTGTATTGGAAAAGGTGTAGTAAAGCCGAGCTCCTTTATGGATCTCATTATGTCTTCATTAATTTTTAATTCTTCAAATGTGTTCATTTTTTTCTGTCTAAAGCAATGACAGAGAAAGCGAAGCTAATCCATCATTATTTTCTATTCTGACTCGATTCGATCGTCTAATAAACCCATGCTTAGAATTAATTGATTCCTATGGTGAATAGTGTAATTATAAAATCTGTCAAATTGTTTATAACCTATTTTTGATTATTGAATATATGGATGAGAAAAAGCAAAACGATGTGGATGCACATATTGAGGCTGAAAACTCTGATGTCTCTTGCAGCTCCTGCCCTATTGATTCTGTTGCTCAAAAAATTATGAGTTTGTTTAGACGCAAATAATATCGTTTTAGATGTAATGCAAGGTTTTTTAATTAAATTTGTCTTCTAAAATTCATGGTAGATATGAAGAAAATTGCAGTTGCTGGTGCAGCAGTAGTATTAGTTACAATACTTTCAATTTTTGCTACATCATACATGTCTGACTTTGATACTGCTCGAACTTCTACTACTGAAGATGAACTTAAGAAATTTGAACTAAAGCAAGCACCTGTATTAGGTTCTCAAACTGCAACTGTGACAATTATTGAAATTGGTGATTATCAATGTCATATGTGTAAACTTTGGTTTGAAGAAACTCGACCACAAATTATTGAAAATTACATTAACACTGGAAAAGTAAACCTTGTTTTTGTGGACATGCCATTTTTAGGTAGTGATTCAGCTCCTGCTTCTGAAGCCACATATTGTGCAGATGATCAAGGAAAATATTGGGATTATCATTCAATGCTTTACAGATATCAAGAAGAAATAGATGATGGTTGGGCAAACGCAAACAGATTACAAGCATTTGCATTTAACTTAGATCTTGATATAGAACAGTTTGACAAGTGTATGACTGCTGATGATCATTATAAACGAGTTAATTATAACAAAAAAGTAGCTGCCACTGAATTCCAAGCAAATAGTACTCCTACTTTTGTAATTGTCAATACATTATCCGGAGATGCAAAAAGAATTGCAGGTGCACATCCCTACTCCACATTTGAAGACATTATTAATTCCCTACTCTAAATTGAACAATACTTTTGGGATTGTTTATTCAAATTCATATTATATTCTAATTGCAATTGGAGTTTTTTTCTCATTATTCATACCCTTAATTATAATTTCAGAATTTTTATTTTTTGAACCGTTTTTAGTATTCTCTATGTTTCCTGAAACCACATTGAGCTTTTTTTTAATTGTAACATTATCGTTTCTTTCAGCTCTTGCAGTATCGATGAATATCTATCGTGTTAAATTAATCAAAGAAACTAAAAAAATAGGTTCAAGTATTTTTGGAACTATTATTGGGGCATCTGCAGGTGTATGTTCTTGTGGACCAATTGCATTTTCAGTTATTGCCACATTTGGGATAGCTGGAAGTATAGCAAGCTCATTTCTAACAATTTATGAAATTCCAATCCGTTTAACATCTATTGGAATTCTTACAATTGTAATTTTTGTCACTACAAAGTCTCTTTCACGTGAATGTAATGTGAAATCATAATTTAGTTCAATTTTGTTAATGTAAGAAACAATTTTTTATAACCCACTAAAATTACTTTCAAAATTGTAATCTACCATTATGTCACGATTCTTCGTTCCAACTCGTCCGTCTAAACGAGCATATGATGCTGATGAATTAGACGAGACAGACGATCAATAATACACGTTCTTTCTATATTTTCAAAAATGAATTATTTGGTACCTCGAAATCTGTAAATATCTCTGAATGCAAAATTTTTGCTAAAATTTCAATTCCACTTACTACTCTGATACTTGGTTTACTAAAAAATGAATTTGCATCAACGGCAAAAACTTTCTTTCCTTTAACCGCTCTTAATTGGTTCCATTTTATATCATTTCTAAGATACTTTTCATACTCTAAGACTGTTCTTTGAACATCAAAACCACATGGCATCAAAATCAATACATCTGGATCTGCTTTTTCAATTTCTTCAATGTTAATTTTTCTTGAATGCTCTCCAGTTTTTGTTATCATGTTAATACCTCCTGAACATTCAATCATTTCTGGTACCCAATGTCCTGAGGTAAAAAATGGCTTTATCCATTCTATTGCTAAAACTTTAGGTTTGTTTGAAATTTGTACATTTTTTATTTTATTTATTCGTGAATTAAGTAAATTAATAATTTCTACCCCTCTTTGCACCTCATCAATTTTTTCTGCAATGTCAGTCACACATTTCAAAATACCTTGTATATCATGAGGACTCATTGAATAAATTTCTGGTTTCTCATCGAGAATTTCGATTGCATTTTTTACTTGATTAGTATATGCTGAACACACCTCACAAATTTCCTGTGAAATAATTAGATCTGGTTTTGCAATGGACACATTTTGTGTTACTAATTTGTAAATATCCTCTCCTCTCTCTGAGAGACTACAAATTTTATCATCAATTTCTTGGCTTGACATATTTTCTGGGTCAAAGACACTTTCTATTACTCTTGGTTTACTTACTGCATCGATAGGATAATTGCATTCATGAGTCACACCGAATAATTTTTCTTGTGCTCCTAATTCATAAATTAATTCTGTTGCGCTAGGCAAAAATGAAATAATCCGTTTACACTTCATTTGAAATTATTGCATCTCTAGTTATTTTTAACTTTGTGTCAATTTTTTACTAGATGAATTATTTATTATTCATAAATTTCTTGGAAATATGTGTCTAGAACAGGTTCTGATATTAGAAAAGGTATTGAACAAAATTGGCATGAATATCTTTCAAAGTATGCTAATCTTTTCTCTTCTAATGAAATACATGGCTCTAGTCCACCCTCTGTTTTTGTAGGCTCATACGGGTACCCAAAAGTTGGTATTGGTCCTATGTTACCTCCTGTTCATGGGGATACTACACTTTTAGATTCACCTGAAAGATGGCTTGGAAAAAATCTTGAAGAAATTGTTAATTATAGATTAAATCTTGTACGTGGAATACAAAAAGCAAGAATTGAAGATACCTCTGGTCGTTATATCGAAAGTCTTCATGAATTAGCAATGTCATCTGGTTCTATTGATTCAGAAATAAAATTCTTGAAAAAACCTACGCCAATTCCATCTATTGATGGACAAAATCCGCCTTTTGGTCCTATTGGTGAAATAAAGAGTGCAAAATTTTCTCCAAACTCAGCTATCAAGTCAATAGAAAACGCATACTATGACACTGATTTAAAAGCTGAAGATGCAATAATGAAACTTTATAATTCTGGAATTGAAATTTCTAAAATTCAAAAATGTTTCAGTATTGGGATGTTTGGAAAAAATAGAAAATTAGTTCCAACAAAATGGAGTATCACTGCAACAGATCAAATAATATCTAATGATTTAATGCATAATATACTTGAATTTGATCTAATTGACAAATATGATGTATTCAGTTTTGATCATCTTGGAAATTTATTCTCAGTAATATTATTTCCTCATAGATGGATTTTTGAAATGCAAGAAGCATGGAATGACAAAAATTCTATAGGATTTGGAACTGACTATGAAAATGCAAATGGAATTGATCATCCACCATCTATTGCAGGTGCATATTTTGCAGGTAAATTGGCAGTAACAGAGTATTTGCAAAAAATTAAAAAACAATCCGGTGTTATGATATTGAGAGAAATTCAACCTGAATATGCTGTACCTGTTGGTGTTTGGCAAGTACGTGAAGGAATTAGGGAAGCAATGAAAAAAACTCCTCAAGAAACAAATTCATTGAATGAAGCAATTATTCTTGCAACAAAACGTATGAGTATTAGTAAAAATGAATGGATTGCTCATGGAAATATGCTTAAACTTTTAGATCAAACAAACATGTCTGATTTTTTCTAATATTTGCATATTTATTGAGAGACTACAAAGCACATTCAATGGAAAACAAAAGTGTCATGATAGCAATTCTTCTTGTTTTATCTCCAATCCTATTCACAATGGCAATATATCCTGACAGTTTCAGTCTTAGCTGGAATCAGGGTAGAGGTGGATTTCTTTTTGCAGCCGCATTCATTGCAGCAGAATTAATTGGTTTAAAATTCATAATTCCAAAAAAGCGTTTCTTTTACTGCATTCCGTTAATTGGACTTACAATAACGTATTTCATATCTCTTCAATTTGGTGTTAGAGACTATATCATGAGTTTAGTTGATGTTTTTGGTGTCTTAGAATATTCTTGGGAATGGTTATTTGATTTCACAGTAATGACAATTTTTGTTACCGCTTCACTTGCAATCTTATTTGGAAGAAAATGGATTAGAATAGGACCTGCTGGCCCAATATTTTTAGCTGGTAATGCCATAATCTTGGCATTAGACTCATTCTTTCCATATGATACACTTGGACCATTACAATACATTGTACCCTATTTTGTACAAGCCAATGTTTGGGTAATCAATGTACTTGATCTTGGGGTTGCAACTGGACGTGATAACTTAATGTTCCTTAATGGTGACTTTGGTCCATTTGCATTACAAGTATTTTGGCCCTCTGCAGGCGTACATAGTATAATCATCTATTCGCTAGTAATGATGGCATTTCTCATAAAAATGAGAATTCCACGAAATCGTAAAATTATATATTTTGTTTTAGGTATTCTTGGAACTATTTTTGTAAATATGATTCGAATATTTTCATTATCTGTTTACGCACTAAAAGTAACTACTGATCCTCAAGCTTGGGAAGAATTTCATTCCGTAGCTGGGGAAATAATGTTCCTTCCTTGGCTATTCATATTCTTATTGGTTGTTACCGCAATTGAAACAAAAAGACTCAAGAAACTAGAATCTAAAAATAATTTGTAATACTACTTTGACCTTCAACGTCTGAAAACTCTGAAATTCTTACTCCAATTCTTCTAACTAGCATTACTTGTTCAACTAATGCGTCCTCTAGTAATTGATTTACAACTTTTTTCAGTTCGAGTTCACTGTTTACTGGATTTTTTAGCATTCTTGATTTGGTTTTTGTTGTTAAATCTTCATTCACAAATTGAATTCCAATTGAGCGATACATTTTATTATTTTCAATTGCAATACTGTTCAATTGTACGCATAACTCGATTACATTTTCTTGTAGAAATTTAATTTCTTTAGAATTTTTCTTTAAAGTAACAATCTTACTAAATTGAATTGTTGGAGGTCTTTCTTTAACTATTTCTGTGTCTATTCCTTTCGAAGAATTAAAAATATACCCTCCAGTTTTTCTTCCAAACATTTTATTCAAATCAAAAACATTAATTTTTCTTAATTCTTCTATTGTATGAACATTCATTTGTGTAAACACCTCTTCTGTTTTTTTACCTATTCCTGGAATTTCTCTAATTTTAAGTGGTGATAAAAACTCCTCAATCTGTTCTGGTCTCACTGTTGTCAATCCATCTGGTTTCTTATAATTTGAAGCAATTTTTGACAGTAATTTGTTTGGCGTAATTCCAACAGAACATGTAAGTTTTAAATTATTTCTTATTTCATTTTTTAATTGTTGTGCGAGATGTTCTGCATTATGAAAATTCATTTCAGTTTTTTTTGTAACATCTAGATATGCTTCATCTCTACCAACATATTCAAACACATCTGCATACTTTTCAATTATTTCCATTGCTTTTGATGACATGTCTGAATAATAATCAAAATCTGCTGACAAAAACACTGCATCTTCTTCTTTTAATTTATTTTTTGCAAGCATAATAGGTATTCCAGATTTCACTCCAAATTTTCTTGCATTGTAGTTTGCTGTAGCTATGGCTCCACTATCTCCTCCTCTATCTGAAAAAATACAAACTGCGACACATTTTCCTTTTATTTTTGAATCTCTAATTTCTTCACATTGTGCATAAAAATAGTCAAAATCAACATGAAATACAATCCGTTTTTCCATAATTTGTTTTAAAACTCAATTCTTATTACAATTACGTAATTTTATATCTGAATCTGAACTAAGCATCTATTGATGGATTCGGCAATTGAAGTAAACGACGATGGTGTTAAAGTAAATCCTGAAATTATGGAAAATGAAAAATTTTACCATTGTATTTTCAAGGACAAAGTGATTTTAGTTTTCAAGGATCACCAAGAATTTTTGAATTGTTTTGAAATAGAAGAAAAGGAAATAGTCGACAAAATCAAATCTTCAAAAGATGATGATGTACATTCTATACTTGAATCTTATATTGAAAAAGAGAAGCTTAAAAAACAATAAACTTGCCTTAATGTATTAATGAGTTCAAATTCTGATGCATCTGACATTCTTGATGAAATATTGGAGTATTCAAAAAAACCTACAAGCACACCTGAACCACAATCTGAACCACAATCTACAAGCACACCTGAACCACAATCTGAACCACAACCTACAAGCACACCAGAACCACAACCTACAAGCACACCAGAACCACAACCTACAAGCACACCTGAACCACAATCTGCAGATGACACAAACTTTACAAAAAAACCATTTACTCGAGAAGAAAAACCTACGCGAAAATTAATTTTGGTAGGCATGAAACCTTTGATCACATATGTCAATTCAACATTAATGCAATTATCGACTTTGCCTACTGTAACAATTAAAGCAAGAGGCCAACTTATTACTCAGGCTGTAGATGTATCCCAATTCATTATGAAACGTATGTATTCTATTGGTTATCATATATCTGATGTAAGAATTTCATCTGATGCACTAGAATCTAGAGATGGAAAAACCCGTAATGTTTCTACCATTGAGATTGATATCTCCAAATAATCGCTACAATTTTAATAGAAATTCTATTCCAAAATAGATTAAAACTATGCTTAATCCTACAATTATAATCTTAAAATTTCTTTTTGAGAGATAATTTTTTGCTTTTGAAGAAAAAGATGCGACAGTAAATAACCACGCATAATCCATCCAGATATGAAATAAAAACAGAATTACAATTCCGATAATTCCAAAAATTTGTATTGATTCTGAAATTAGTACTAAACCAATTGTTAACCACCATATAATGAAAAATGGATTTAATGCACTAAGAAGAATTCCTGTAACAAATGGTCCTTGACCTGGATTTGTTTCTAAACTAAATTTCTGTTTTGTTACTGCTCTAATTTGTAATAAAGCAAATCCAAATAATCCTATGGCGCCTAATGCTGTAATTGAAGTTCTAATCTCTGGAATATTTTCAATAGAAAAAAATCCTATCCCTAACAAAAGTATTAATGGAAATTCTACAAGTGTATGTCCTACAGCTATTTTTATCCCAGATATTTTTCCTTCACGTAATCCATACATCACATTTGCTGCAAATAATGGACCTGGTGACATCACACCTGATGCAGAAATTATTATCACCAATCCTAAAAAACTAAATATTTCTTGCATATTAAATTGAATTTAATGTAAATATTAACGATAGATGTGGTCGCCTAAATCTTTTGTATTTTGCATTGCTTGTTGTAATTGTTCTTCAATAATTTTTGATTCATTCTCTAGTTTTGTCAAGTTACAAGATATGCCTGGGATAATCTTAGAAAATGTTTCACATAAATTAGATGTAGCCTTGAAATCTGGAATCTCTTTATTTGAACTTACTAATAATACGATGACATCTAACCCTCGTGTTGCTCCTTCATTCAATAATATTCCTGATATACCTGGAATTGTTGCATGATCTGCCAATGTGATTCCACTCTCAACAAGTTTTCCTCGTGCATTTCCTGTTGACGCAACTCCAAATACATCTAGTTCGTTTGAACCTTTGATTGTTATACTACTGATAATAGTTGAACATTTTTTTTCTTCTGCCCAATCTAACATCATTCTTGCAGCAGCTCTGTGCATTGTTACATCAAGTGCTAGATACGATGAAAATATTCCGACCTTTAAAGCCTTATTTACAAATATATTGGTTGCATAATATGGCATGCCATTTTTAATAATACTAATTGGTGGAAATTTGTCTGAATCAATATTTGCCTGTAGCTCAAAATTATCTGTATTAATCAAAGATTCTGTAGCTATTGCACTTGTCATTCCAGATGATGGGAATCCGTTAACGAGTGTACCTCCTTCCAAATTTATTGGTACAATCTCTTTAATTTCTATATCATTACTCATACTATACTCAATATATCGCATATAAAATAATTTATCTTTCTAGGAAAACTTTAAACTACAAGTAATTCACAATTTGACGAATGCCTGAAAAAATTAAAGTTGGATTAGTTGGTTTGGGAAACTGTTTTTCTGGGCTTATTCAAGGAATTGAATATTATTCTAAAAACCCTTCTCAGAAGGTAACTGGTATAATACATGAAAATTTATGTGATTATACTATTCATGATATTGAATTTGTTGCTGGATTTGATGTCGGTGCAAATAAGGTTGGAAAACCAATCAATGATGCCATTTATGAATCGCCAAATATGGTAAATTGGATTGATAAAAATGACATGCCTAAAGCAAACGGAAATGTCTATGAAAGTCCTGCTCTTGACGGTGTTGGCATATGGGTGGAAAACAAGGTCAAACCAATTGAAAGTGGAAAATCTGACTCTGAATTACGTGAAGAAATAATCAAAATTTTAAAAGAAACTGGTGTTGAAATTATAGTTTCATATCTTCCTGTAGGGTCTGAAAAGGCAACTCAATTTTGGGCTCAAGTTTGTTTGGATACAAATACTGCATTTGTTAATTGCATGCCTGCATTTATTGCATCTGATAAGGAATGGGCTCAGAAGTTCACTGATAAGAATATTCCAATTATTGGTGATGACATTAAAGGTCAGGTTGGAGCAACTATTGTTCATAGAACTCTTGCACGATTATGTGTTGAACGTGGAACGAAGATAGAAAAAACTTATCAAATTAACGTTGGCGGAAATACGGATTTTTTGAACATGAAAGAACAAGAGCGTCTTGTTAGTAAAAAAATATCTAAAACCGAGAGCGTTCAAAGTCAACTGATTGATAGATTAGATGATGATAATATCTATGTAGGACCTTCAGACTTTATTCCTTTCTTAGGTAATACAAAACTCATGTTCATGAGAATTGAAGGTAGACAATGGGCAAATATTCCGTATAATATGGAAGTCCGTTTAGAGGTAGATGACAAGGCAAATTCTGCTGGAATAGTTATTGATGCTATAAGACTTGCAAAAATCGCTCTTGATCGTGGTATGGGTGGTCCAATCATATCTGCATCTGCATATCTAATGAAACATCCAATACAACAAATGACAGATCCTGTTGCAAAAACTGAAGTCGAAAATTTTGTAAAAGGCAAATAACTCATCTAATCTTATTCACAACACTACAAAGTTTGTTAGCAAAGTCAAAATTACTTGTTAATGTAAATTATGCAACTCTACATGCTAAGATCTGTAATGGTTCATGTGGAAAAAGTTGAGATCTTTGGTTTCAAATCATTTGGATTCACGAATACGATTATAGATTTTGAACCTGGTTTGGTATCCATTTCTGGACCTAATGGTTCCGGTAAAAGTAACATATTAGATGCAATTACTTTTGCACTTGGAGAAAATAGAGCAAAGGTAATGCGTGCACCAAATTTACGTGGTCTTATACATGATGTTGAAGGCACAACAAGACGCGGACCAAAAATTGCTAGAACTAGTGTTCATTTTAATAATCTAGATAGAAAAATTCCAGTTGATTCGGATATTGTTACAATTACAAGAGAAATGAATGAAAAAGGAGATAGCATTTACTATCTTAACAAAAAGCAAGCCATACGTTCAAAAATTCTCGATCTTATGGAAATTACAAATGCTGGTTTAAATCAAATTAACAACGTCCAACAAGGAACTGTTACCAGAATTTCTGAAATGACCTCTGAAGAAAAAAGAATTGTAATAGAGGATTTAATTGGTCTTTCTACTTTTGATGAAAAGAAAAAGGACGCCGAAAAACAATTGACAGATGCAGATCATAAACTAGAGATTGCAATGGCTAAGATGGGTGAAGTAAAGAAAAGAATTGATGAATTAGAAGAAGAACGAAATAAAAAACTTCGACACGACTTACTTGAACGTGAATTAAATCGTTATCGTGCGATATCTGCTGCAGCAAACCTAAAAACAATCCAATCTGAAAAAATATCTAAAGATAAGACCCTAAACTCATTAAATTCTGAAATAAAACACCTTGAAGAAGAACGGGCTGATCTTAGAAAAGACGCCGCAGAAATTAGAAAACAAAAAACTGAATTCATGGGTGAAGTTAATGCATATAATAAATCAAAATCTGAAATAGAGACAAAATTAAGCCATGAACGACGAAACTTTGATGACGCAGACAGTTTAATCAAAACAAGTACAAATCGTTTAACTGTAATTGACAGTAATCTGCCAAATCACAAAGCGAATCTTGATAATTTACAAATACAAAAATCATTTTCTGAATCTCAAATATCATATTTTAAAGATAAAATAAATAATCTTCGTGAAACTGAAAAATCTTTTGATGAGAAAACAAACCATCTCAGAATTCAAAAAACTGAAGCGTTACGAAAACAATCTCAAGTTATAACTCAAAAACATGACGTTGATCAAAAAATCCAACGCTTAACTGATAAAATAACTGAAACAAAATTGGGAGTTGGAGAATTTGTATCTGCGTCTACAAATATAACTGAAAAACTTTCATCTAATAAAGAAAAATATAATACACTTTTACAGAGTTTTGAAACATTAGAAAAACAAAAAATAAAACTTGAACGTATAATTGAAAATCATAAAAATTCTATATCTGAAATCAATTTACGAATAAAAAAATTCATTGATGATAAAGCAAGATCTGAACATGACATAAATGAACTGTCTGAATTAATAGATGCATCATCTAAAGGTGCAAACAAATATGAAACAAAAATTAAGTTTGCAAAAGGAATAATGCATGAAGACTATTCAATCTCAAAACTTAAGCATAGTACACAAGATTTCGGAATAGAAGGTTTAGTTTATGAAATACTTTCTTGGGATAAAAAATATGAGCGTGCATCTCTTGCAGTTTGTTCTAATTGGATAAAAGCTGTAGTTGTAAAAGATTTTGAATCTCTTATTTCTCTCGCTGAATTTGTTACAGACAAAAAACTACCAAAACTCAAAATTATTCCATTAGGATCAATTCCTGAAGTACAAATTGAATCTCCAAAACAAACTGGTGTGTTAGGTATCTTGTCTGATTACGTTAAATGTGAACCAAAATTTCTGCCGCTCAAAAATTTCCTTTTTGGAAATGTGGTATTGGTTGAATCACGAAATACTGCAATTCAATTATCAAAATCTGGATTCAAAACAATTACTATCTCTGGCGAATATTTTGAAGCAAAAATAACTGCTGTTACTATTGACAATAACTCAAAAATCTCAAAATTGACCAAAATTATCAACATGAGTGATTCAGTTGAAGGACTTCAACAAATGATTGCTGCATTAAGGCAAACAGTCACAAAAAAGAAAAATCGTGCAATAAAGCTGGATTTACTCGTAAAAAATTATGAAAAAAGACTTTCTTTATCTGAAGTTGGACTGGCAACTACTATCGATAGTCTTTCTGAATTGAAAACTCGAATGTCTCAAATATCGAATAACCAAAAATCATTTGAATCTAGAATTAATCACCTGCAAAGAACACAAGAACGATTTTCCAGAGAATTAATTAATCGCAAATCTCATTTAGAATCTTTGCAATCTCAAACTAAACTTGTTAAAGATAATTATGCAGAACCTCAAATGGATAGAATTGCAAATGAACTTACATTTGTTAATGAGGAAATTGTTGAACAAGACACAAAACTAGCTCCAATACAAAGTGAACTAAAACAAAAACAATCTCATCTTGCTGAGTTGATGGCACATGATACAAAAATTACTACGGAAAAGAAAAATCTCCAACATACATGTTCATCGATGAGCCAAGAAAAATATCATTTAGAAGTTGATATACGACGGGCAACAAAAGATAAAGAAACTGCTGAATCTGAACTTGTCAAACTACGTGATGAGGAACAAAAACTTATTTTGACTTCCGGTACTTCTGTAGAAACAATGTCTAAATTTGATAATAGTCTTGATAATTTGAATTCTAAGGAACGTGATTTGACAAAAGAAATTACCTCTCATGAACGAAACACTGATGCCTTGAATCGTGATCTTACTGATCTACGTCAAAAAGAATCTAAAATAACCTCACTTCTTGCTACATTTGGATTTGATAATACTATAGATGTATTTGATGTTGAATCCACCATTTCCTCTCTCGAATCTGAACAAAATCGTATAAAAAATTCTCTTAATGCTGGTGCACCATTACAATATGTAGAAATTTCAAATGGATACAAATCCTCATCATCTAAAAAGAATATGCTTGAAAGGGAACGTAATTTTATAGTTGCATTTATTGAATCTGTTGAAAAGGACAAGAGACAAACATTTTTGGATGCATTTGATACGGTTGACACTCAAGTAAAAGATGCATTCTCAAAGATGACTGGTGGAAGTGCATGGCTTGAACTTGAAAATGAAGATGATATCTTTAATTCTGGATTAAATTATATGATTCAATTCCCTGGAAAACCAAAAAGAGAATCCACATCAATTAGTGGTGGTGAAAAAACTCTTGCCGCAACTGTCTTTATATTGGCACTTCAAAAATTAAATCCCTCTCCATTCTACCTGTTTGATGAAGTTGATGCACATCTTGATGCACCAAATACTGAAAAATTATCTAATATAATTAAAGAAAGATCTGAAGGTAGTCAATTCATTATGGTTTCACTTAAGGATTCTGTTGTAGAAAAAGCACGTCTAATTTATGGTGTATTCCCAAAACATGGTGTATCACATGTTGTAAAATACAAAGATAAGCGATTATTATCTTCTCTAGAAAGTCAGCAATAGTTATTTTTCTGATAATTTTGCAATGTATGCTATAATTCCTGTGTAATCTATATCCCCAAATCCTGCATCTTTTGCATCTGCGTAAACTTTTCTTGCAAGTTTGGCCATTGGTAGTTCTGCATTACATGAATCTGCTGTATCGTTAATTGTATCGAGATCTTTTTTCAAATTAGCAAGTGTAAATGTTGGTTCATAACTCTCTTTGATCATCTTATAGGCTTTGCCTTCACTCATACCTGTTTTAAAATAAGTTGAATTCAAAATTTTCAAAAATATTTCTGGATCATACCCTGCTTTCTTTGTTAATGTAATTCCTTCTGAAAGCGATAATGCAAGCATAGAAATTTGTAAATTCATTGCAAGTTTAATTGAATGCGCCGTACCTGTATTTCCCAAGTAAAACGTTTGTTCTGCTATTGAATCAAAAACTTTTTTAAATTTTTCAAAAATTCTTTTCTCTCCTGATGCCATTAATACTAATCTTCCATCAATTGCAACATTTGGGCCTCCCATGACAGGAATTTCCAAGTAATCTGTGCCTGTTATAGTAACTTTTTCTGAAATCTCTTTGGTTGAATTTGGATTTACTGTACTCATATCTGCAATACACATTCCATCATGTCTTCCTGCTATTATTCCAGAATCACTAAAAATTACATCATTCAGCGCATCTCCATCTTTCACTACTGTTATCACTAAATCTGAATTCTCCGCAACATGTTTGGGGGATTTAACAACTGTCGCTCCATTTTTTTTAAGATTTTCAGTTTTTTGCTTAGTTCTGTTAAAAACTACCACCTCGTAACCTACATCAAGTAAATGCAACCCTACCGCTTCTCCTAAAATTCCTGTTCCTACAATGCCTATTTTCATTATCTTCTTTCTTCCTCTACTAGTTCCCAATCGCCTTTTCCAATTCTTGGTGCAGTGAATTTCAAATGACCTATAATTCTATCTCCTTTTCTGACCATTGCAAAATCAGCTTTTTTTGTACTGTAAACTTTCTCTTTAGCCTTGTATCCTCCTTCTATGACTTTAACTCTAAATTTTTTACTTGCTTTAACGATTAAACTTCTTGCTGTCTTTACATCTCCCATCCATGCAAACATTTCAAATGTACCAAAATTTTCTGTTTTAATCACGTAATCGTACAATCTAGCTTCAAATTTCATTTTTCGTTTCTTTGCTTCTTCGTTAAGCCATTGTACAAGTTCATCTCCAGAACCATTTTCTGAACCAAAAGTTTCTGATTCTCTCATGATTTATCATTAATTTTACTATACATGAAGTTATCTTGGAGGTCCCCATGTTTCTTCAATAGTGGTTTTTCCATTTTCAGTGTAAACAAAATATTTTTTTCCACATCTAAAACACTGCCAAACAAATTTTCCTTTTTCTTTATTTTGATATTGCATGGGCAAAAAACAGGTAGTACAATCAAGTGATTCTGGAATCTCTCTAGAATCGATTACAGGTAATTCTTTTCTCTTTTTTTCTTGCATTCTCTTCTAATTGTGATTTTTAGATGTAGATATCTGATTTGTATAAGAAATATACAATTGGGATTGAAAGTTAACTCAATTCACATATTTGTAATTAGTATCCTCTTGCAAATAGGGGTCTGACGATACTCTGATTTGAACATTTTATACATTTTGAACTTGTGTCGCTTGCATCTTCAGTAATCACTCTCACATCTGCACTTGTTTCTTCCTTAATCTTCTCTTCACACTCTGGGTTATTACAAATTGGAGCCTTAATCAGTCGTCCTTTTTCCAATTCCATCTTGAAGTCATCATATGTGTTGACTTCTACTGTTCTATCTTCTAAAATCTTTTTAGCATCTGAAAACATATCTTGATGAATTCTATCTAATTCTGAAACTACTCGCTCCACAAGACCTATAATCATTTGTTCGTCTTTCTGACGATTATGTCTTCTTGCAAATATCACTTGATTTTTTTCTAAATCTTTTGGCCCGATTTCAATTCTTAATGGAATTCCTTTCATTTCCCAATCATTAAATTTGAAACCAGGCGTAAGCTGTTCTCTATTATCAACTTGAACTCTAATTTTGGCATCTCTTAATTTATCTTCAATTTCTTTTGATATCTTCTGAATTTTTTCTTTATCTTCATCTGAATAATAAATTGGAATTATAATTACTTGAATTGGTGCTACTCTTGGTGGTAAAACTAATCCTCTATCATCTCCATGAACCATAATCATACCTCCGATCAATCTCCATGAAACTCCCCATGATGTTTGCCATGCATAACTCTCTACATTTTGTTTATCTGCAAATTTGACCTCAAATGGTTTTGAAAAATTTTGTCCAAGAAAATGTGATGTGCCCATCTGTAATGCCTTGCCATCTGGCATTAGCGACTCCATAGTGAAAGTGTAAACCGCACCTACAAATTTTTCTTTTTCTGATTTTTTTCCGATAATTACGGGAATTGCTAATTCGTCTTCAACTGTTTTTTTATATAATTCCAAAATATCCATAACTTCTTTTTCTGCTTCATCGCTGTTTGTGTGAACTGTATGTCCTTCTTGCCATAGAAATTCTGATGTTCTCAAAAATGGTTTTGTTGCTTTAATTTCTGCTCTTAGTGCTGTATTCCAAAAGTTAATTTTCAATGGTAAATCTCTCCAACTTCTAATCCATTTTGAAAATAATGTATAAGCTAAAGTTTCTGAGGTTGGTCTTAATGCTAATCTATCTCCTAGTTCACTTTCACCTGATTTAGTTACCCAAAATACCTCAGGATTAAATCCTGCAAAATGATCCTTTTCTTTTGTTAAGAGTGATTCTGGAATTAAAGTTGGCAAAAATCCATTTCTATGACCTGTCGCTGCAAATTTTTTATCAAGTGATGATTTTATTGATTCCCAAATTGAATACCCATCTGGTCTTAGAACAATGAATCCTTTGACTGGAGCATAATCCACAAGCTCTGATTTTATGACCGTTTGTGTATACCATTCACTGAAATCCTCTGATTTTTTTACAGTTATTCCAATCTCTTTTCCCATTTGAAAAGACAAGAATTTTGTAATTATTTAGTCTTGTTTCTATACATTTGAAACCTAGAATTATATTGAAAATCATGGGTTAAATTAGATATGACAAAACAAGATCTTCTTAGTATAGTTGAAAAAATTATTTCTTTAGATTCTCAAATGAGGTTTGCATCTATAATTGATCTAAAAGGTAACATTGTTGAAGGAATTATGAAATCTGGTAAGACTTCACTTGAAACACAACGTCAAGAAGAACATTTTTGCCAACAGGTATCCCAAAGACGTAAAATGAGAAAAGAGTTTGATCGTCCTCTTGGAAAAGTGAGATATGTTCATGTTGAACGTGAAAAAGTCACTCAGTTTGTTATCTACACTCCAAGAAAAACCATCTTCGTTACGATGGAACCTGAATTAACAATACAACGAAAAATGAAAATTGTTTCTCAGATTAAGCAAATTGCTATCAATCTTTGAGTTCATCGCCTTTACACAAGACGCTTCCCATAACTCTACTTTGAAAGTTTGGGCATACAAAACATTGAATGAAATTAACATCATCTTTTAAGACTGGGCATTCAACAAATTCCTGTTTCATTTTTTTCAGCATTTTTGGGCTAACTCCTTTCAACTTCAATTTTCCTTTCTCGTCCATCATTCCGCCTTCTTTCAGAATTTCTTTTACATCGTTTGGAATCTTTTGTAGTTCTTCTTTTGCTTGAATTTTTACTTCGTATTTATGTTCTAATTCATCAACCATGTTGCATTTTCTATGAAGGCTGATTTATTAATAACTATTGCAGATCGGAGTATCTTGTTCAACTTTTATATGCTGACCTTTTTTTGTCAAAATAGAAAATAATTGCTAGCGATTTTTGATGTTGAAGGGGTTTTATATGATGCAGAATATTTGCCAACTCTTGCTAGAACAATAAACAAAGAAGAGGAGATTTGGGCTATTACGAAAAAAGGTATTCAAGGTTCAATAAATTGGGAAGAAGGATTGACTAAAAGAATTGAACTTTTGAAAGGTATTGATTTTGAAACTTGTAAACAAGTTGCTGATTCCTTACCCATAATGCCTGGTGCACGAAAAGCATGTAAAACTTTGAAAGATGCAGGATGGAAATTAATGGCTGTATCTGGAGGGTTCACTATTATGACTGATAGATTAAAAGACGAACTAAATCTTGATCATATTTATGCAAATGAATTAATTTTTAAAGATGGAAAATTGGATGGTGTAAAAATTAATGTTGATTCAGATAAAGCAAAATCAGCTAGAGTTAAAATTGAAGAATGGAATATTCCTAAAGATCAAATTTTAGTTATTGTTGATGGCGCTAATGATATAAAATTATTTGATATATGTAATCTTGGCATTGCATATTGTGCACAAGAATTAGTCAAAAATCTTGCAACCACTATTTTAGATGAAAAAGATCTCACAAAAATAATTCCTATAATTAATGAACATTTTTCTATCAGTCTCTCTACACCTGCATTTTCATAGTATTGGAAAAACTCAATTATAGCAAATTTCTCTCTTAATTGTTAATGTTACAAATAATGCCAATTCATATAAAAAATGATATTCAACCTAATGATGATTTGGTTGGCCTTTTACTATCCTCTTCAAAAACATCTCTTGAAAATGGGGATGTACTAGTAATTTCACAAAAAATTATATCAAAACATGAAGGACGTGTTGTAAATCTAGACTCTATCATTCCATCTGAATTATCTATTGGTATTGCATCTGCATATGATAAGGATCCAAAACTAGTTCAAGCTATTTTATCTGAATCTAAAAGAATTGTTAGGATGGAGCATGGTGTAATAATTGTTCAAACTAATCATGGTTTCATTTGCGCAAATGCAGGAATAGATGAAAGCAATGTAGAAAATGGTTATGCCACATTACTTCCAAAAGATTCTGATAAATCTGCACAAGAAATACGATTGAAAATTTTACAGCAAACTGGGAAAAAAATAGCGGTAATAATTTCAGATACATTTGGTCGTCCTTTTAGACTGGGGCAAACTGATCATGCCATCGGTGTATCTGGTATTGATACATTATTACATTATGAAGGTACACCTGATACTTTTGGTAAAATTTTACGAGTTACTGCAATTGCTATAGTTGATGAACTTAGTTCTGCTGCAGAACTTGTAATGGGTAAAACCAAAAAGTGTCCTGCCGCAATCATCAAAAATTTTGAATTTAAAGAAAATACTGGAAATATTCAGAGCATACTTCGTTCAAAAGAAGACGAATTATTCCGATAATTATAAAAAAAGTAAAATCTTATACAAAATGTTAGAAATGTTACGTGCAGAACTTCATTGTCATAATGTTTACTCAAATGGGCATGTAGGTAATTTGGAACCTCCTTTTGATTCTAATGTCACAATAAATGAACAATTAGAAAAATCCTTAAAATCTAAACTTGATATATTATTTGTTACAAACCATAACACGTTAGATGGGTTTAAACAAATAACCGATTATAAAAATAACCATGAAAAATTTTCAAATCTAAATGTGTATCCTGCTGTAGAAGTAACTACTGACAAAGAAGCACATGTTCTTGTGTATGGTCTACAGGAGGAAATTAAATCCTTTCAAAGTATAGATGAAATTATTGATGCTGCAAAATCACAAGATGCTGTAACGATCGCTCCTCATCCTTTTAGTTTGGTTGATGCTTTACGTAATGATTCATCAAAATGTGATTTATTTGAAGTTTTTAACAGCTCAAACGTTGATATCTATTCTAATAAAAAGGCAGAAATTTTTGCAAAGGAAAATAATTTGTTAACCACTGCTGGGAGTGACTCTCATATTGCATCTACTATCGGGCGATGTACTAATTTGATAAATTCTGAAAATAATCTTGACGACATACTATATGCAATGAAAAAAGGAAAAATCTCAATTGAAAAAATGGAATACGTAACCCCCAGTGAGGTTTTAGAACATATCCAGTATAAAATTGAAAATTCTAAAGAATACATAGATTATTACGTGAAGGAATTTTATCCCAAGTACTTCTCATTATTCAATTCAATGTACAAATTTTACATGTTTACTAAAAAATCACTCATTTGGAATATTACTTTTAAGCTTGCTTTATTTGGTTTAAAACGAATTTCTTATAAGATTAATTTTGAAGGATATGATCCATATGCGTTTAGGACCCGTGATATTCCGGCAATAACTAAAATGATATTTTAATCTCTACAGGCAAAGCTAAAAAGAATTAGATTTTAATATAGACATGATAATTTTTATTAGTATAAAATGTTAAAACCAGAAAAAACACTAGATGTAAGAGGATTGTATTGTCCATCGCCTGCAATGCAAACTGTAGTTGAATTATCAAAAATGCAGGTTGGTCAAATACTTCTTGTATTAGCTGATGATCCTGCTGCTGAAGATGATATTTCAGATTTGTGTAGAACACGTGGCCATGAACTAATGGAATTGAAAAAAAATGGCAGTGATTTAGAATTTACAATTAAAAAGATAAAATAATTCTATTTTTGTTCTGATAGATATTTGTCAACATCAATTGCTGACATGCATCCAAATCCTGCTGCTGTAACTGCTTGTCTGTATCTGTGATCATGAACATCCCCTGCGGCAAAAACTCCTTTTACACTTGTTTCTGTATTTTCTTTCTGAATGATGTATCCGTTTTCATCCATTTCTAATTGACTCTTAAATAATTCTGTGTTTGGCTCATGACCTATTGCTACGAAAACGCCTCCCATTCCCAGAGTTTTATTCTCTCCAGTTTTTGTATCTTTTAAAATTATTTGCTGTACTTTTTGGTCCCCTTTGATATCTTCAATTACACTATTCCAATGAACTTCAATATTCTTATTACTTAGTGCACGGTCTTGCATTATTTTGCTTGCTCTGAATGCATCTCGTCTGTGAATAATGTGAACCTTTGATGCAAACTTAGTTAGAAATATTGCCTCTTCCATACATGTATCTCCTCCTCCTACAACTGCAATGTTTTGATTTCTGAAAAATGCACCATCGCATGTTGCACAATACGAAACTCCTTTCCCACTAAATGTCTGTTCCCCTTCTATCCCGATTTTTTTTGGTGTTGCACCAGTACAAACTATCACAGCTTTTGCTTCATACTCCTCCGAGCCTGTTAAAACCTTGAATGGTTTTACACGAAAATCAACATTCACAACTACATCGTCAATAATTGTGGTGTTCATTCTTTCTGCTTGTTTTCTCATGGTCAACATTAAATCTGGCCCCATTATGCCTTCTTCAAATCCTGGATAATTTTCAACATCTGTTGTATTCATTAGTTGGCCCCCTGGTAAAAGTCCTGAAATTATTAGCGTATCATGTCTTGCTCTTGAACAATAAATTCCTGCAGTGTATCCTGCAGGTCCTGCACCAATTATAATTACATCATATGATATCTTTGATTTTTTTGGAAAATCTGGAGTCTTTGGTTCATCATTTGAACCTCTATCTTCCATAACGAGTGAACTATCATCACCTGACATCATAATAACTTACTCTATGATTATAATTTAAATCAATTTAGATTTATCAAGATCTCATTGTGTTTTTTACATAGTTTACTTATTTCGAGTTGTGAGAACAAAAGATCCTTTTGCCAATGCGCGTTATTCAATCTGCATTTGATATCTTCACAAAATGATTCTCCTGTTAAATTATAAAAAATGATTTGTAAGAGATATCCTTCTAAAATTACAGTCAATCTTTTATCGTTATATTCTAAAAATTTATCTTTGTACTTTTCTTTAGCATATTTTATATTCAAACCTTGGGTTTTCAACTTCATTACCTCGAAGTAGTATTCTTTTGGTTTTGCAGGGGCTTCTACTATTCCTGTAGTAGAAATAATTGAAGGATTGGCACAAATTACTGCTCTTGCATGATACCTTTTATCATTTTCATCAAATGTACATGTTAATCTATTTGTCAGGACTACATGCAATGTTTGATTATCTTCATTAAGATATCTTAGAATTCTTTGTAACTCAAAACCATCGTACATGAAAACCTGACTTATTTCTTGTGCATCTTCTACTTTTGTTGTTGAATCCATCAGTGAGGAGTTTCTACATAATTGCGCTTCAAATTTAATCTCATTATCACTTGACTCATATCTTAAAAATTTATTTTTAATATCTGTAATTCGAATGTTTGATAATTCTTTAATATTTTTGAGGCTAAATTCTTTGAAAATATTATCTTTTATTTCAACTTCAAACGGAAAGTTATCTTCTAAAAACTTGATTAATTTCTCAATATTAATTTCTGAAATTGCTGGTTCTTTGTATAATATAATTTTTTTAAAGTTCAAATAGATTATTTTGGAATCTTATTATCAAATTCTTTAATCTTTTGATCAGTTATCTCTGCTGCCTTTTTTCCAGAGTATAACATTGAACCAAATGTTGGTCCCATTCTCGCTAATCCATAAGTCTCTGTAACTGACATTCCTGCAACAACTAATCCTGGATACACTTCTCCTGTTTTGTGTACTACGTGTTCTTCTCCATCTTCTACCCACATTGGGTCCATTCCTTTCCATTCTACTAGTTGTCTGTCAACTAGTCTCTTAACTGCAACTGAATCGTGGCCTGATGCATCAATAATCATTTTTGCTTCTAATGCAATAGGATCTACACATGTGATGTTTCTTGGTAATGCTGAAACTGGCATCCAGTTGACGACAATTCCTGCAACTCTTCCGTGTCTCATAACCAAGTCATCAAATTTCGTTAGATTCAAGAATTTTACTCCTGCATCACATGTCGCTCCAATTAATTTAGAAACTGCATGTGGACCTGGTGTGAGGTATAGTCCTTCTCCTACCTTTTTGTAAGGAATTCCTAATTCATCCCAAATTTTTTGTGCTGGTGCACGTACTGTTACAGGGTTCATCATGTAACCTCCAAGCCAATATCCTCCGCCTAGATAATTATTTTGTTCAATGACTAAAACTTTGTACCCCATTAATGATAATTCTCTAGATGCAGTTAATCCTGCAGGTCCAGCGCCTATAACTATGATATCACTTTCTGCTCTATCTTGTAAAACATCGTAAAATTCTTTTGCTATTGCTCTGGTAATTTCTACTTCTTTTGCATCTGCAAAAATTTTGTCAGGTCTTTGTTCATTAACTGATTCTTGCATGAATTTTTTCATTCTCAAACTCATTAATAGCTTTGGGTATTATTATTCAAAATTAGGTTATACTAACATAAACCGGCAAAAATGTATACTTTGTTTAATCGATGTGTGTAACATTACCTATATCAAAAACTTATAACTACACTGCGATCAAAATTAAGTAGATGGCACAACAGCTAAGACCATCAAAACCGGCTGATAAACAGTCAAAGATTGATTGGTCAAGAAGACAAGAAGCAGAAAATTTTGCTGAAACTGTGAAGTTATTCAGGCAAGGCAAGATTAATGATGACATGTTTCGTAGATATCGTCTACAACATGGTGCATATGGTACACGTATGACTGATGATTATGCAATGGTTAGAATCAAAGTTCCTGCAGGGCAAATATATCCATATCAATTAGAAAAAATTGCTCAGTTAAGTGAGATGTACTCTATAGGTAGTGCACATTTTTCAACTCGTGAAAATATTCAACTTCATTGGGTAATACTAGAAGATGTTTCTGAAATAATGCAATCACTTGCTGATGTTGGAATGACCTCTCGTGAAGCATGTGGCAACAGTGTAAGAAATGTAATGTGTAGTCCTATGTCTGGTGTTTGTAAAGATGAAATTTTTGATGCAACTCCATACGCATTAGCAATTGCAAGATTTCTGCTTAGAAATCCAATTTGTCAAGCACTTCCACGAAAATTCAAATTTAATTTTACGTGCTGTGAAAAACACGGAATGATACGAATTGTTGATGTTGGTCTTTTACCTCAAATCCAAGAAATTAATGGAGAAAAAAGAAAAGGCTTTAAAATTTTCTTAGGTGGTGGATTAGGAAATCGTTCATTTGTTGGTCATCAATTAGAAGATTTCACTCCTGTTGAAGATTTACTTTACACCTCGATGGCTGTAATCAGAATTTTTGATAGAATGGGTGACAGAAAAAATATGTCACGAAATAGAATGCGTTATCTAGTAAATGATTTGGGTTGGGAAAAATTTCAAAACCTTGTCTTAAAAGAAAGATCTGTTGTAAAAGCAACTCAATCTGTGATTGTTAAATTAAACCTTGATGATAGTGTAAATGAAATTCAAAGACCAATATCTATCACTGATGAATCTGCTTCTGTTCCTGATGGGTATGCAAGATGGGAAAAAACTAATGTTGAAAAACAATCTCAATCTGGTTTTAATTCTGTATTCATTGGATTGGAGGCTGGTGATATTACAGCTAATCAATTACGAAGTGTTGCAGAAATAATTCGTGATTATTCAGCTGAGGGTTTTGCTAGAAATGGATTTTCACAAAATATTGTAATTCGCTATGTTCACGATGATGATCTCAAATCAATGTACTCAAAATTACTTGAAACAGGTCTTGCTAAAACCGGCTCATTGACAATGGCATCTGCAGTAGGATGCTCTGGCACGACATCGTGTAATCTCGCATTAACCAATTCTCATAGGTTGGCAAAAGAGGTACAAAGAAAATTCTTAGAGTTGAATTTTGATGAAGATGATGACTTGAAAGATTCTACCATTAAAATTAGTGGATGTCCTAACTCTTGTGGACAACACCAAATTGCAACAATTGGATTCTATGGTGGTGGTGGTAGACATGGAACTAACATGTTTCCAAATTATACTATGTCGTTAGGAGGTAAATTTGATGAAGATACAATGCTTGGTCACCACACAACTCGTGTTCCTGTAAAACGTATAATTCCTGTAATTCTAAAAATCATTGAATTGTTTAAAGAAAATAAACAGTCTGATGATACACTTGCTAAATGGGTTGACAGAGTTGTTAATGGAAATGAATCTTCAAAAATTACAGGAGTTGAAGATATCAAAAAAGCACTGGCTCCTCTTATAGTTCCTCCAAATATTGAAGATGAACCTGATTTCTATATGGATTATGGAAGCGATACCAATTATCATACTGTAACTGGAAAAGGTGAATGTGCTGCATGATTGATTCTGATGTTCCTATAATTAATTCAAAACTTCTTCGTGAAAAAATTCAAGAAAACTCAATTAGAATTATTGATGTTAGGCGAGAACAAGAATATCAGCAAGGTCATATAACAAATGCTGTAAATCTCCCTCTAGCAAAACTTCTTGCTGATGATAGTTCAGAATCTATACAAAAAATTGCACAGGATTTAGGAATCTCCGATGAAACTCCTACCGTAATTTATGATGACACATTTGGTGCATTATCATCTAGAGTTGTTTGGGCTTTACAATACATAGGACATGTAGATGTAAAATTGTTGGATGTAACATTTTCACAATGGACAGATCTTGGATATGAAATCTCCACTGAAGTACCGAAGATCGAACCTGCAATTCATTCTGTGAAAATTAATTCTGAAATTATGGCTACTGCAGAATATCTTGAAAAAGTAAAAGAAAACAAAAATGTGGTAATCATTGATAATCGTGAACGTCTAAATTATCTTGAGCAACATATTCCTGGTGCAATAAACATTCCATACAGAACACTTGCAACTGAAGGAAAAATTATTAGAACAAAAGAGGGAATGAAAACCCTTCTAAAAAATAGAGGTATTTCTGAGGACGCAGAAATAATTACATATTGTGGAAGTGTAGGGACATTGTCTGGATTAGCATATTATGCTCTAAAATCAATAGGAGTGCAAAACGTCAAACTTTACGTTCACTCCTTTAAAGAATGGAAAAGTCTTGAAAAACCAATTGTTAAACAAGAAAATGCCAATTATTGGGATCTTTCTGCAGAGTGATATGAAATGAGAGATATCAATGATGTAATGCCAAAGGTTCAAAATATGAAATGGGGTGCATTACTTAACAAAAAACCTACTAATAAAAAAATTGAAGAATTAAACAATTTATTTCCTCATAATGGACGTTGGCATACCATCTATGAAGCAGACGATGTATCAATAATTGATGGAATTCCAATTATCAAAAAAGAAAAAGATTCTATGACTTAATTTTGTGGAACGCTTGCTCTTAATTTCTTTGTAACTGTAATTTCTATATTTTCAAATAACTCTAACATTTTCTTTTTGTTATCGATTAGGTAATCTTTACCTTTATCATCTAATCTAATTTTAAATAATCTAATCTCTCTATGTTCATCCAGAAATTCTTCAATCATTCGTGTACCGCATTTTGCCGGATTGATATATGTATCAAAACTGTCAACTACTTTCTCTAAATCTTCATTTTCTATTGCAGACATTGTTGTTTGAACGGCCAATCCAATCTCTTTTAGACTTTTAACAGGTGTTGGAATTTTTCCCATTTCTTTTGGACCAAGTAATCCTCTTCTCTTTGCACCAAGTTTTTTTGCAACATCTGGAATCAAATCATAAATTGGTATGATCTGGTTGAATCCTTGTCTCTTTTCATTTTTAACAACTACGCCTTTCAAAATTAATTCATCTAATCCTTTGATAGTGTCTTCTTTTCCTAGGAATGTTGTCCACACAATTGCTCCAATCGTATGATACCCTTGTCTTAATGATTCAATTAACACAACTTCAATAATTCGTTTAAAACCTTCTTCTGATCTTACATTTGCAAAGTCTTTGTCTTTAACTGCTTTTCTTGCATTTTTAACATCAATCTCAATTGAGCGTTTTAATGCTTCTAATGACTCTGTAACTTGATTTAACATTGAAAGATAACATCCTTTGTTATACCATGCCATGCCGTACGTTGGGTCTGAATCTATTGCTTTCTCAACACAGTCTAATGCTTTAGCATAATTCTTTTTTTCATAATTTACTAATGATTTTAAGTTCCATGCTTCTGGATTTGTTATATCGATATCTAAAATTTTATCATAAACTCTCATTGCTTCTGAATGGTCGTCTAAATGAAATCGTGAATATCCTAGTTTGAGCATAGCTTCTACATCATTTGGGTCTGCTCTTAATATCATTTCAAAATTTATCACAGCTTCTTCTAATTTTTCATCTGCCATCAGATTGATGCCTTTTTTGAAAAGTCTATCTCGTTGATAATTTACATTTGTTAAACTCGTCTCATTTTTTTTACTTAGAGATGTATCATTTTTTTCATCCTTCATAAATTAGATTACTGAATTTAACGGATAAATATCAAGCTGCTATTAGTGCTAAATCTATGCCTAATGTATCTGTAAAACGTAAATAAATACTAGATATTGAAAGAAATGATTATGCCGTCATCTGCGCACTTTGCTGTTAAAGGTCAATCACCATACAAACAAAAAAACGGTGTCTTTGAGGTGGAGTTTGCTATTACTGCTGCAAAACCTACTGATGAACAAATTTCACAAAAATCCTTTCTTCCAATCTGGCGTGAAAAATCTCATCTAAATATTAAAAATGGAGAATTTGAAGCAACGTTAGGCTCTCAATCAAATCCATTACCTGAACAAATTTCCACATTTACCACTGTTTGGATAATACTAGTTGATCAATTCTCATCAGTCGGTTCATCATTTGAATTTCAAGTTCCTGAAACAATGAGGCCGGTTTCTCAAATACCAAAATTCGATCAAACTAATTCAAAAACAAAACATATGCCACGTTCTTCTAGTAACGGTGACAAAGGTGTTCCTGGTCCTCCTGGTGACAAAGGTGACAAAGGTGACAAAGGTGTTCCTGGTCCTCCTGGTGAAAGAGGTGACAAAGGTCCTCTTGGTGTTCAAGGTCTCTCTGGTGATAAAGGATTAACTGGGCTACGTGGTGTTTCAGGTGACAAAGGTCCTCTTGGTGTTCAAGGTCTCTCTGGTGATAAAGGATTAACTGGGCTACGTGGTGTTTCAGGTGACAAAGGTCCTACTGGTCCTCCTGGTGACAAAGGTGACAAAGGTGTTCCTGGTCCTCCTGGTGACAAAGGTGACAAAGGTGTTACCGGACCTATTGGCGACAAAGGTCCTATTGGTCCACAAGGTCCACAAGGCGAAAAAGGAATAATTGGAATCACAGGTCCTATTGGTGATAAAGGCACACGCGGTCCACAGGGTATTCCTGGTGACAAAGGAATAACTGGTATTCCAGGTCCACAAGGAATTCAAGGTCCACAAGGCGAACAAGGTAAACAAGGATTACAAGGTTCTCCTGGTGATAAAGGTCCACAAGGTCCTGTTGGTGATAAAGGCCCACGCGGTCCACCTGGTATGCCTGGTGACAAAGGTCCAACAGGTGGAATGTCTGAAGAGCAAAAACAGTTGTTTAAAGATATGCTTTACATCTTAGTTAGAAAAGGAATAATTTCTGCTGAAGAACAAATTGACTTACAAAGTCATCTGTATTAGATAATTAGTACAAACTTTCTGCAACCGTTCTGTAAGGTTGAAGCCATCTTTCATGATTACATTCTACACATTTGAATAACCATCTTCGTTTTCTTGTGACCACTTTTGGCATAACTACCACCTCGTGTTTTGTTTTAGACATACAGTAATCACATCGTCTTTCTTCATACTGTTTTGGTTGGTCTTTCGTTGCTAGAAACTTTGCTAATTTTCTAAAATCATTTTTTAATTCCTCGACTAGTTTTTGATTGTAAATTGTTGCAGCAGGATGAAATGTAACAAAAAACTTTCTTCCATCTTTTTCTACAATTTTACCGTGATTCTTTGTTATCTCTTTTCCATCCAATAAAGTACCGTATGCGGTATTTCCCATAACGCATATGATTTTTGGATTAATTATCTCGATTTCTTGATTGATAAAATCATTACACGATTCCTCTTCTTTTTTTGATGGAACTCTATTTTTTGGAGGTCTACACTTTACGATATTTGTGATATAGACATCTTCTCTATTTATCCCAGTATCTTTTAAAATCATATCAAGTCTTTTTCCAGCCGCGCCAACAAATGGTTCACCATAAATATCCTCATTTTTTCCTGGTGCTTCTCCTACAAAAATTACATCTGCATTAAAATTTCCTTTACCTGGAACTGCCTTTGTTCTTGTTTCACACAATTCACATTTTTGACACTCTTTGACATTTTCTGCAATTGAATCCAGCTTGTGCATATGTATAATTTGAGGAACTACTGAATAATTAATCTAAACTCATTTGAGATATTGCAGGTAAAGTAAAGAAATACTCATCTTCAAACTCAAAGTCAGTTTCACCCTTTTCTCTTAATGAATTAAAGTAATTACCGCAATCTGAGTGAAATTGTAAATTGGTATTATTTTGACCTGGCATACATGCCGATCTAAAACAATTCTTATGTTTGGCTTTGTGAGAATAATTTGTTAAACAATGTAGATTGTTTTACGCATTAAAAGAATACATAATAGAACCAAGCCTAAATTTCAATTATGAGTGATTTACAAAAATCTGGATCAGAGTTTATTATCCATGAACAAAAGACCCCTGATTTAGAGTTCCTGAAATTCTTTGACCCTACTACAATGAGCATTCATCTCAAAGAAAATCAAAAACCTCTTGGCAAGAAAGGAATGCCTGGAAGTTTTGAGTTAGTGGAACTTGATACAAAAACACTTGACCGTGATTATCTTGAAATTATAACAAATCAAATTTTATCGGTAATAGATGATGAAACTCTTGGAAATACCGAAATATCAAAACATGGTGCTTTAGTAATACAGTATAGAGACTATAGAATTGTCATAACGAGACCTCCGTTTTCTGAACTTTTAGAAATCACAATAGTTCACCCAATTAAACAAATGTCATTAGAGGATTATCATCCATCTGAGAAACTGATGAATAGATTGAAACAACAAGCCGAAGGAATTCTTATTTCTGGTGCTCCTGGTTCTGGAAAAAGTACACTTGCATCAGGAATTGCAAACTTTTTTAATCGCTCTGGAAACATTGTTAAAACATTTGAATCTCCCCGTGATTTACAAGTTGATCCTGGAGTAACTCAGTACAATAAGTTAGATGGAAGTTTTGAAAATTCTGCAGACATCTTGTTGCTTGTTAGACCAGATTATACAATATTTGATGAGGTTAGACGAAGAGAAGATTTTAGAATTTTCAGTGATCTTAGATTGACTGGAGTTGGCATGGTTGGAGTTGTCCATGCAAATGCCCCAATTGATGCAATTCAGAGATTTATTGGAAAAATTGAACTTGGAATTATTCCAAATATACTTGACACTGTAATTTATGTAAAAGATGGAGGCATTTCCAAAGTTTACCAACTTGAATTAAAAGTAAAGGTTCCATCTGGAATGGTTGAACAAGATTTAGCACGACCTGTAATTATGATATCTGATTTTGAAACAAACACTTTGGAATATGAAGTTTATACCTTTGGTGAGGAAAACATCATAATTCCTGTAACTGAAAATGGTTCACAAAAAACTGGACTAGAACATTTAGCTGAAGAAAAAATTCTAGACCGATTATATAGATTTGATTCTCACCCTAAAGTTGAATTTCTCAGTCCTGGCAGAATCAAAATTTTTGTTTCAAAAGATTCTATTCCTGCACTAATTGGAAAAGCAGGGAAAACTATTCAGGAATTAGAAAAATCTCTTGGTTTACACATTGATGTTGAAGAACATGGAGCACAACAAGTTCTTCCATCTCAATCTTTATCATATGATTATGGTGAATCTGGAACTGCTCTAATATTTGAGGTAGATAGACAGTATACTGGAAATATTGCAAACTTTGTTGTAAATGATGAATTTCTATTTTCGTCTAGGATTGGCAAAAAAGGCAAAATCAAAATTCTGAAGCGTTCTACTGAGGGTAAGCGTTTTTCTAGATTTGTTAATCATGATGATAATATGGAAATATTTCTAAAAAGAGATTAGAATTCAGCTAATTTTTTTCATAATGACATCACAAGATTTGAAATCACACAAAAAGTTTGATCAAAAGCATTGACAAATATGCAACTCCAGCACTTGCAGGGATCGTAACAATCCATGCCCAAACTATTCTTTTGCCTATTCCCCACCTAACTACAGAAATACGCCTTACTGCACAAAATACTGAATAATCATTGTAACCACATATGCAATTGCAGCAGCACCAGGAATAGTAATCAACCAAGCAAATACAATTCTTTTTCCAACTTCCCAACGTACTGCACGTCTTCTCTTAACTGCACCTGCACCCATAATTGAGCCGGTAATAGCATGAGTTGTACTAGCAGGTATTCCAAGGAATGCAAATATTGCCAACACAATTCCTCCACCAGTTTCTGCTGCAAAACCCTGATAAGGCCTCAACCTAGCAATTTTCATCCCTAGCGTCTTGATTACTTTGTAGCCACCAAAGAACGTTCCAAGTGCAATGGCAGATGCAGCCGCAAGTATTACCCATACAGGTACATCTGTAACGTCAGTTACCAATCCCTCAGAGAATAAAATTAAAACGATTATGCCCATTACTTTCTGCCCATCGTTTGCACCATGAGTTAATGCAAACCATGCAGATGATATCAGCTGTAATTTTCCAAACGAGTAATTTACTTTTTGAGGAGGTTTTGATGCAAACACTGCAATAATTATTCCAGCAAAAAGAAATCCAATGGCCATACCTCCCAGAGGAGACACTATAATTCCGGTCAGTGTTTTAGTCAATCCATCTAAAATTAAGTTTTCAATTCCCACTCCGGCAATGCCCGCTCCTATTAATCCTCCAATCAAAGAGTGGCTGTTTGAAATTGGCAAACCCAAATGAGTACAGACAGCACCCCAAGTAATTGCTGCAGATAGTCCACCAAGAATCATGTAGATGGTAACATCGTCAGGATTGATTATTCCCTTTGATATTGTCATGGCAACTGCAACTCCAAAAATAAAAGGTCCTGCAAAATTTGCTATTGCAGACAACATAACGGCGTGTATTGGTTTTAAAACTCTAGTACCAATAACAGTAGCTACAGAATTAGCAGCGTCATTAAAACCATTTACAAAATCAAAAATTAATGCTGCTATTATTGCACCTATAGCTAATTCATACATAACATCACTAAGTGTATTTTAGAACTATATCTTCAATGACGTCTGCCACATCCACACATCTATCAGATGCAGTTTCCATTGTTTCGTAAATATCTTTTAATTTAATTATGTGAATTGCGTCATTGCTTTCAAAAAGTTTTTCAATAGATTGTCGATACAAGTCATCAACGGTATGCTCAATTTTACTTGTTGTTCTGCAATGCAATATCATATCTTGAGCATTTTTAAAATTGTTTAATTTTGATACTATATAATGAACTTCTTTTGTTGCGTTAACTAGCTCTCTTGCCATTTCTAGTGCATACGGTGGGGTAGTTGTAATTTTGTAACTATGGGTTCTTGAAGAAATTCCATCCATGAAATCAATCACATCGTCTATTTTTGAGGCTATTCTTTGCATGTCTTCACGATCTAAATAAGTGATGAATGTTTTATTTAATTCAGCAAAAATATCACGAGTAAGAACATCAGCTTCGGTTTCAAGTTGTTTGATTTTTGCATGTTGTTCCACATTGCTAAGATCTGAAAACAAAACAACTAGTGCTTCAGCAGTTTCAACTGCTTTTTTACCTAAATTATCAAGAATCAATAAAATTTCTTTATCATTTGATTTTACCCAAGAAAACATGTTTGCCATAAATTAAATCAAATAAGGCATGAATTAAAACCATTGACAATGAAACAAGCCCATCTATATAGTTCTATTAGAATTTTTCAAAACTATTCCTTATCTTTGGATCTGCTTTGAAAAATGTCACAAATTTTCTAATCTGTCTAATTGTTTTTGGATTAAGATGGTGTTCGATTCCTTCTGCATCTTGATTTGCAATTTCTTTACCAATTCCTAAAATCTCGAAAAACTCTAGTAAAATTCCATGTTTTTGTTTTATCATGTCCGCAATTTTCTGACCTTTTTCTGTTAGCTTAATTCCATAATATTTCTCATATTCCAAATATCCATCTGCATCCAATTTCTTGAGCATTTTTGTTACACTTGGTGCACTGACGTTCATGTATCTTGAAATATCTAGCGTTGCAGCATATCCTTTCATATCTACTAGTTCTGAAATGACCTCCAAATAGTCTTCAACTCTTGAAGAAATGGGTCTTTCAGATTCATGTGCTGCTTTGATTGAATCTAATCTACGTGAAGTCTTGTTTTTCATTATGGCAATAAGAATTTCCTTTTATATAAATTGGAAATTATTGTGATAAAATCTTGACTTGAATGTAGTGTATTTTGATCACTGGCTGTTAACTATATTTCCTAAAACATCAATAAATGACTGATTCACTCAATGAAAAAATCGGAAGATTACGAATAGTGAGAGAATCCGTATCTAGACGTTCTGATTTGTATAGTGATATGGGAAAATTGGATGATAAAAAAACTGCACAATCCATGCATGCATTAAATCATGCATCTGCTCCTGGTAAAAAAATGCAAAAACTAGGATTTATCCTGATATGGATCCCTGAACCTACCGGAGTAACAATTGCAGCTGGGGCTCCAATGGTATTGGCAGGTAGATATTTTGATAAAAAATACAATGGCGCTACATTGAAAGATATTGGTCAAAGTACTCGTGAAACAATATCCTCGATTAATCAATTCACAACGTCATTCTAATTGCTTTAGTTTTTATTTTATCTCATATTACATAAGATATGCCAACACGTCTTCAAGTTTTGATCCCAATTGGTGTTGCTGCTATAATAGTTGGTGCTGCAGGAATGATATCACTTCCTTCTGAAGTAAAACTTGACGCAAATTCAAATTTCCTAATGGGCGTTGTACAATTAGATGATGAAATTATTCAAGTATACATTGCGGATAATGATCCACGTAGAATGCGTGGTCTGATGTGGGAGACTCAGAGTTTCCTTGCTGATGATAAAGGAATGCTGTTTGTATTTGATGAACCTGGAAATCGTTCAATGTGGATGAAAAATATGCAATTTCATCTTGACATCATTTGGTTTAATGAAACTGGTGCCGTGGTTGAAATTAAAAAAAATGTTCCTCCATGTATAACTCCTGTTGAAGTAATGAGCTGTAAATCCGATGGTGTTTCTGCTGATAATGCACAATATGTTCTTGAAATGACATCTGGATATGTTGATGAACATTCTATAACTGAAAACTCACAATTACAGATAATCTCAATCTAGATGAATCTATTTTATCAAAGAACGTATCTTGTTCTAGGAATGTTTTTTATTTTTGTTGGAGCTTATTCAGCATACGATGCTGGAACTAGTTATCAAACTACTACTACTGTAATAGTTATTGTTTCAAGTATTGGATTCGTCTTAGGTGGAATTTATTTACTTATCACATATCTGAAAAACCGAAAGATCTTAAAATGAGTTGATTAATTCGTATAGTATGACTGATTTTAAAAAAATAGCAGCAGATGGATTTGAAATTAACGCCAAAACCTTAGATAATAATCCTGATGATGCAGCAGCACGTTCTTACATGCTTGGGGTGATGATGGCTAAACATCTTGATGAACAACATGTACAGCGTGCAAAACGATACGTGATTGATTAAAAAAAATACTATGATTAATTATCACAGTTATTGAGATGCCACTTCTAATTTTGTAGATGCTGTTGGTTTAGATACCCAAATGGATTTGATAATGGTTTCATGTCTTTTGACGATACATTTGAGAATACATTTGATGTTACAGGATCGTATGACTAGTATTGTCAATTACATCCTTTGATGCAAGGATCAGTAACTATAGAATAGAGTTTTATCAGTTAATCTTATTCTAAATTATTAGAATATAAAATAAGAATTCAGTATTAGTTTAATTAGCTTTGACTAAGTAAAATTTTCATGTCTAGTGGAAAAATTGCAGGAATTGCCATTGGTACACTTGCCATTGGTATTGCAATAGGATTTTTCATACCAAATGATTCTGGAATTGAACAAACTGTACCAGTGCCTATAATGCAGACTGAATCAGTAGATTATGGCATTGACAAAATAACAATTGGATTCATTCCTTCTGAGAACGCAGATGAACTCACGTCAAAAGCTGAATCACTTGCACGTTTCTTAGAATCTGAATTTGACGGTAAAGTCGATGTTGATATTGTCGTTCCATCTAACTATGAAACAATAATTGAAGGATTAAGATTTGGACATATCCATGCAGCATTTATGGATACTGGACCTGGCTGGATTGCACATGATAGAGCAAATGCTGAAGTTGTAATGGCTGAAGTAAAGAATGGCAAAGTCGGATATTATGCAACAGTTTGGCAGAGATCTGATTCTAATTATTCATCTATTGATGAAGCAATTGGAAATAAGGTTGCATTTACTAGCATTACTGGCTCCTCCGGATTCATCAGACCACTCGGAACTCTAGTCGATCGTGGATTAATCGATGTCGAAGGCGATGATATTATTGCATTGAAACAAGCATTGGATAACTCATTTGAGTATCATACATTTGCTGGTGGATACAAAGCAGCCTTGGAATTGCTTTTGAATGGTTCTGTTGAAATGGCTTTCGGCTCTGATATCGCACCTGAACAATATCTAACCACTGATCAACAATCTCAACTCAAAAAAGTAGAAACACTTGGATTAGTTCCATCTCATGTATTTGTCGTATCTAATGATTTATCATCTGAGACAAAACAACATTTGGTAGATTCCATGGTCAAACTTAATCATCAAGATAACAATCAAATTCTCAAAGACGTTTATGGCGCTGATGCTTTGTTACCAACAACTGCTGAAATGCACATAGGAAACTTTGGGCAATATCTTGATTTGTTGCCTGGAATTGAAAAAGCAACATTTGATGAGAAAAACTACGACGCACCAAAATAGTTATTTTTCTTTTTTTATCTTAATTTGTATTTGTCACGCATAAATTCTCATTCTATATTCTTAGAATAAGAATCAATTTGATGTAGATTTATTTTCTAGATTTTTTGATGAATCTTGTTCGTTATGGATATGTCGAAAACTGCTTCTTTTTCATCTATTGCAACTTTGTCGATTATTCAAATGAGAAATGTGTCAGCTTCGTATGATTCGAAAAGTTTCGTTCTGAAAAACGTATCGATGAATGTTAAACGAGGTACAAATTATGCAATTGTCGGTGCTTCTGGTTCTGGCAAATCCACGTTATTAAAATTGATGAATGGGATGATGATCCCAAGTGGTGGTGTTGTGTTGTATAACTACCAAAAACCAGATCTAAAAAATAGGCAATACCGAAAGTCAATTTCAAAAATTGGATATATCTCACAAACGTTGGGATTGGTAAAAAATTCTAGTGTATTGGATAATGTGATGATTGGCGGTTTGCCAAGACTAAGTTTTTTTAATTCATTTTTCAAATTATTTCCAAAAGAAGAACTTGAACATGCGCATAAAGTTTTAAAATTAGTAGGATTGGATGAGAAATCTAATCGTAAGGTTCACATGCTTAGTGGTGGTGAAAAACGTCGTGTTGCAATTGCACGTGCATTAATGCAAAAACCTGATATTTTATTGGCAGATGAAATTGTATCCGAGTTAGACTCTGTAACTGCTAGAGAAATAATGGACGTAATAAAAGATGCACAAAAAAAATTCAATCTAACTGCAATAATGATACACCATGACATGAATTTGGCTTTAGAATACGCAAATCGAGTTGCAGTAATCAAAGATGGTGATAAAGTACTTGAGATTGGTGTTGAAGGTGAACAAATTATAGATTTTCAAACAGGTAATCTAACACAAGAAGAAATTTTGGAGATGTATAATGAACCCTAAAAATAATCTCTTAATTGGTGCAGTAATTGCTGTTGTTGTTGTAATGTCTTATGACGTTGGTGTAGATCCTATTGCATTTGTTGAGGGGTTACCAAATCTTGGAATTGTTCTTAAAGAAATGACTGAGTTTGAATCTGAGCATTGGGGAACTGCATTTTGGGCAATGCTTGAAACAATTGAGATGGCGTTTATCGGTACTATTCTTGGTGTTGTAATATCTTTACCACTAAGTATCTTTGCCGCAAGAAATGTCTCAAGCAAATATGTCTATGGACCATTACGTGCATTACTAGCTGCAACTAGAACATTTCCCTCAATCTTATGGGCAATTCTTTTTGTAATTGTAGTTGGTCTTGGATCTTTTGCAGGAATTCTTGCTATCACATTATACACAATTGGATTCATAAGCAAATTACAATACGAATCAATTGAGGCTATAGATTATGATCCTGTAGAGGCAACCACCGCAATAGGTTTATCAAAAATTCAATTAATCAGATATGTAATAATTCCTGAATCTGCACCCCATCTTCTAAGCCAGATACTGTACATGTTTGATTATAACGTCAGACAAACAAGCATTCTTGGAATTGTCGGTGCAGGCGGAATTGGATTTTACATTATCAATTATATCAAATTCTTTGAATATGGAAAAGCTGCAGTCTTTATGCTTGTAGTGTTGATTGCTGTTCTTGCAATTGATTGGGCAAGTGTTAAAATTCGTGATCGTTACATCATGAAAGCGCAACATGGTCAGCAAGTGAAAGTTGTAAAAAATTAGAATTAATTCATGTGGTCTGGGTTCAATCTTGCTTCCCTCTATGTTTGCGATAAAAAATAAAATTATTGGAACTCCTTGTTATGAAAATTCCTCATGTATCTGCTATACAATCGTGTATCACTTTGATTAGCATATGGGATATATCGTATTCTGACAAGAAATTTGAGTAAAAAAGGATGAAGAGATGCGCTTTTCAAGTTCTTTTTCAGAGACGCCAAAAATTAAATACATACGAGTTAGACGACAATTATGCCTGAATTTATTGAAGAAGAAACTGGAAGACGTTTGTACCATGAAAATGAAACCACTTTAGATATTGAAAAGGAAATAGCCAAGAAATTTATTCCAAAAAAAGGTGTGGTAACATCCAGTTACATGCATCGAGATATGGATGAAGAAGAACCATTTGATGTGGACCGTGCTATTGACGAAGTAGGGGTTCCGGTTTTACAGGAAAAAACAAAATTATCACTTTTTGATGTAGAGTACAAACTTTATGGAATGAAAGTGGTCCCAGTTGATAAAAACACAGGTAAAGCTCTAGATGAAAAACAAGTTGAAACATTGCGAAAACAATTAATGAAAAACTGGCAATTCGTAGATGAAGATGAAGATGGGTAGCGTTTGTGAAGATTTAGAAGCAATCCAACAACAAATGCTTGCAAATGTAATTGCAAAAATGAGAAGAGAATCTAAAGACAAAAAAGAAAAATTAATCGCTGTTCAGTAATGCTTTACTTTTTATTAGAGACACGATCAATGTAATTTAGTGAGGGGCAACTTTGCTTAAAATCCAATACGCGTTAACTCCTGCGTAAACGGCAGATGCCACTCTGTCCTCACTATAATTATTATACTCAATAGTCTTAGATCCATTATGACCGATTCAGTTTTTGATCCAAGATGTAAAGAAATTCAAAAACATAAAGGTGTTAGATTTGCAGCAATCATTAATCATAATGGAGAGAAAATTGCTGGTGGCTTTACCGAAGGTGTTACTCCATATGAAGGAAATGAAACAAAGTTACATGACTTTTACAAATTTGCACTAACCGTTTCTCTAAGAACTGACGAATTAAAAAATTCACTTGGTGCATTAAACTACATTGCGTCAAGACGGGACAAAGTAATTTTAATCAGTTTTCCATTTCCTGTTACGACTAACATACTTTTGATATCTGCTGAACCTGGTCTTGATATAGAAAATTTAGCTCAAAATGTAGTTAAAATTTTCTCAGATTCGTCTGGATTCACAAAGACGCTTGCTGACGACTAGTCTTTTTTCTCTACTACGTGAATAAGCTCTTTTAATTGTCTTCTTTGTTTTGCAGGTCTTTTCTTAATTGGATATCCAACACACAGAAATGATGTAGGTCTGAGATCTGTTCCTATGATTTCCTTTACTCTATCTTCATCAAACATACCTATCCATATACTGCTTAATCCTAATGCTGATGCGGCCAATTGAGAATATGCTGCAGCAAGTGTTGCATCCTGCATTGAAAATTTCATTATAACTTTTGCAGGAAAGTCAAGTTTTACCCTTGATGGGTTCATACAAAATACTAGTACTAGTGGCGTATTGACATAGGATTGGTTGTTTGCCGCTTTAACAAGCTCTTCTTTCGTATCTTTATCGCTAATGTAAAAAATCTCAAATCCTTGAAAATTACCTGCTGTTGGTGCAGTATCTGCAGCAGCTAAAATTTTATCAATTTTCCATTTTTCTATAGGATTTGTGGAAAATTTTCTAGTTGATCTTCGAGTTGCCATGACCTTGAAGATATCTGTATTTAGCTTTTTCTCTGTTTTTTTGTTTAGAATACTTGTCATTAATCCTAGCCTAACCGACAAATCATTGTCTGACTCTTCCACTGGCTCGTATCCTTTAGGCCACGCACGTGTGGTGTCTATTTTCTTATCCATAATTTTCCTATAATCATTGGGATAAAAAATTTCCCTATCTTTTTAAATTTGATACGAAACTTTCTGTAGCCTTTTTCATATTTTTTACATCTGCACTTGAATGTGCATCTGAAAATGCTCCAAGTTTGCCTGGTAAGAAGAATATGCCATTTCTTGCTATCATCTCAAAATGATAATTGAATAGTTTTTTAGAATCACATTTTGCTGCATCTGCTGCATTGTTAATTTCAGTCACCCCATTTCTTGGGAAATGTGTCATAAATAATGACCCTTTTCCTGTAACTATTACTTCTTCTGAAAAGATTTTTTTCAACATTTTTGTTGTTTCATTTCCAAGTCCATCTAGTTTTTTGTAAAGTACATTCTTTTTATTTTTCAAAATATCAAGTGTTGTATCTCCTGCAATCATTGATAATGGATTTGCAGAAAATGTACCTCCTCCGATATACGTTCTACTTTTTTTAGAGTTTATCGATGTGTTGGCATGTTCCATAATTTCATCTTTTCCGCAAATTACTCCAATTGGAAATCCTCCCCCAACAATTTTTCCAAGTGTAACAATGTCTGGGTCAAGTTTCATAGTTGGATAAATGCATCCATATCTAAATCTAAATCCTGTTACAATCTCATCTAGCATGAATAATGCGTTATTTGATTTCGCCATCTCTTGTATTCCTTTCAAGTATTCTTCTGTTGCAGGAATTGCACCACCCCCTCCTAATACCGGTTCAACTAAAACTCCTGCCAAATCTTTTTTCACTGACTCTAAAATTCTTAATGATTCTTCCAAATTATTTAACGGTAACGATACGATATATTTTTCATCTATTAATCCTTGACTTTCAGAAACATCAAATGGCCAGTTTACTGTTTTGAGTAAATCGGTTGTATATCCATGCCATCCTCCATCAATTTTTGCAATAATTCTTTTACCTGTCACTGCACGTGCTAATCTGACTGAATACATTGTAGCTTCGGTACCTGTTGACGCATAACGAATTTTCTCTGCTACTGGAACTACTTTTGAAATTTTTTCTGATAGCAAAATTGCATTTTCATTTGATGTTCCATACATCCATCCTTTTTTCAATTGTATAGCTGCTTTTTTCTGAACTTTTTTTTGAGCATGCCCTAAAATTAAACTCCAATGCCCCATCCAATAATCTACATATTTGTTCGAATCAACATCTTTGAGAAATTTACCTTCTGCAGATTTTGTGATAAATGGGTATGGCTCAAAAAATCTAATATTGTGATGAACCCCGTTGATGTGAATCTTTTTTGATTTTGCAAATAGTTTGAAAGATTTTCTGGTGTTACCCTTGTAAATTTCTTGTATGCTGCTCATAACTTATTTATTTTATTTTCTTTCATTATATTACTGATCGCCAATAACGATTGTTTACGCCTACTTTTTGAATGGTTTATAATGTCTTCTGTAACTCAAATTTACGCATACGTAACGCTTTGGCGGCGCCTTTGATGAAGTATGGCAAGATGCCATTTTGTGATTTAGAGGCCTCCAGTTACGCATACAAAATGAGGATCTGATCAAAAGATCAAATCTGAGATGTGAAGATTATGTGCATTCCGTTAATTCCAATAATAAAAATTAGTTGTGCAAAAAATGTACTTTGAAAATAAAATAATATAGAATCCGTTTGATCCTGACGGACCTGACTGCTATCAGATTGATACTAAGCCATGTTAGTCGTTGTAGTAATACAAGGCAGACGGCTCAGTAACACGTAGTCAACCTAACTTATGGACGGAGATAACCTCGGGAAACTGAGAATAATACCCGATAGGTCATTATGCCTGGAATGGTTTATGACTCAAATAATTTATTGCCATAGGATGGGACTGCGGGCTATCAGCTTGTTGGTGAGGTAATGGCCCACCAAGGCTATTACAGCTACGGGCTCTGAGAGGAGTAGCCCGGAGATGGGTACTGAGACAAGGACCCAGGCCCTATGGGGCGCAGCAGGCGAGAAAACTTTGCAATGCGCGAAAGCTCGACAAGGTTAATCTGAGTGGTTCCTGCTAAAGGAACCTTTTGTTAGTCGTAGAACCACTATTGAATAAGGGGTGGGCAAGTTCTGGTGTCAGCCGCCGCGGTAAAACCAGCACCTCAAGTGGTCAGGATGATTATTGGGCCTAAAGCATCC
>LFEZ01000020.1 GCA_001510295.1 Thaumarchaeota archaeon casp-thauma4
TTAAGAGAGTTTTGAACTTATTTAGCCAAATAGAGCGGATAAACCTTCCATTGCTGCTTCTTCCTGTTTTGCACTTGGTGGTTCTGCTTTCTTTTCTTGTTTAGGTGCATCTCCGCCTGCTGCTGGTGCTGCTGCAACTGCTACAGGTGCTGCTTTAATAGCGTCTTCAATGTTAACATCAGCCAATGATGCTACAAGTGCTTTGACTTGTGCTTCGTTAACTTCTGCGCCAGTTGCTTTAACTACGCTTGCAACGTTTGCTTCGTTGACTTCTTTCTTGAGTTTGTGCAACATTAAGGCAGCGTAAACATATTCCATGTAGAAAAAAGCTGTCAGGCATAATAAAAAGCTATCAAAAATTGTCTTTAGATCAGAATCTTTAGGCTTCGACAAACAGAATAGAGATTTTTCTTCAATTCCTTATCATAAAGATTCTCCATTTTCTGTTTTAGGATTCTTCTTGCATGTTCTTGTTCTGATCCCTCTGGAAGAGATAGTACATTATTGATTAATTCAGATAATGATTCTCTTATCCAGCCATCAAAAATAGTGAAAACTTTTTTTGAAATAAATTCAACTTTATCAGAGCTAATATCCAAGACTTGTGTAAAGTTTTCATATTCAATTCTATAAATTAATGCAAAAATACAATTTTCAGAAGTAGGATTAGTAAGAATCTCTTTTGAGCGTGAACCTGCTTTTCCTTGAGAAACTTTATTTTTTAATCCAACAGGATTGACAAAGAAACCATTTACACCAATTTTATTACCATCAACACCAGTAACAGTTCCAAATATGATATTGTTGTAATCACCATCATCTTTTCTCGAAGTAAATACAAAATCGCCCTCTTTTACTTCACCCTTTTTTCTTCCGAACATGAAATGTTTCAACATTTTTCTATATTTAATGGTTGAATCGACAGTCCTTAATATCGGCACTAGGTCAAAAATTTAGTGAATAAAAAAGAAATTCTTGAGAAATTTTCAGCAGACCCTCAAAGATATTATAATGTAAATCTTTTTGAAGATCAAGGATTCGAACGTAGAACATGTAATGAATGTAGCAGATTCTTTTGGACTTTAGATTCAGAGAGAGTAAAGTGTCCAAACCATTCTGATGATCCATATTCATTCATTGGAGACCCACCTACATCAAAAAGATTTGATTATACACAATCATGGAAAGAGGTAGAATCATTTTTTGTAAAAAATAATCATACGTCGATTAATAGATATCCAGTTGTATGTAGATGGCGAGATGATCTTTATTTTACAATTGCATCAATTGTTAATTTTCAAAGAGTTATGGGAAGTAAAGTCGTATTTGAATTTCCTGCAAATCCACTTGTTGTTCCACAAATATGTCTAAGATTCAAAGATTTAGAAAATGTAGGAGTGACTGGTAGACACTTTTCATCATTTTGTATGATAGGACAACATAGTATTCCAAATGAAAATGGTTATTGGAAAGATGAGTGTGTCAATCTTGATTTTAATTTATTGACACAGCAATTTGGGATTGCAAAAAAAGAAATTACATTTGTAGAAGATGTGTGGGAAGGAGGAGGTTCTTTTGGTTCATCGTTGGAATATTTTGTAAGAGGCTTAGAACTGGGTAATGCAGTGTTTACAGAATTTCAAGGTGACCTCTCAAATTACAAAACACTTGATCAAAGAATAATTGACATGGGTGCAGGTCTTGAAAGATTTGCATGGATTACAATGGGAACGCCTACAGCATACGATTGTTGTTTTGGACCAATTACACAAAAATTAATTCAAAAGACAGGAATAGATACGGATTCCTCAATACTGGTTCCATATTTCACCGAAATAGCAAAAAATTTGGAGTTGTATGAAGATTTATCCCAAGTAAGGAAAAATGCTATCAAAACAATAGGATTATCTGATGAACAGATTAATAGTATTATTACTCCATTAGAGGGAATTTATCTAATAATTGATCATATCAGAACACTAATCTTTGCAATTTCAGATGGAGCACTTCCTAGTAATGTTGGAGGAGGCTATAATCTTCGAATAATGCTGAGAAGAATAGTTTCAACCATGGACAGATTGAAACTAAAATTTGACTTGGATGAAATAATAGACATACAGATTGATTATTTGAAAAATACATACCCAGAATTAGAAGAGACTAGAGAAGATGTCAAAGAGATAATATCAATTGAAACAGGAAGATATGATAGTTCAAAACAAAGAATGCAAAAAATTGTCAGTAAATTAAACAAAGAACCAAAAGTTGAAGATTTGATAACACTTTACGAATCAGATGGAGTTACACCAGAATATCTAAAAGAAATGAAAGTGATATCAGAGATTCCATCAACATTTTATGCAAAACTTTCTGATTTACACCAATCTAAAAAACAAAAAGAACAAGTAAACTTACCATTAGAAGGAATTCCAGATACAGAACTTCTATTCTACGGAGATGACCCAAGAGAATTTAATGCAAAAGTATTGAAAACATTTAAAAATTTTGTCATTTTAGATAAAACTGCATTTTATGCAAGAGGAGGAGGTCAAGAACCTGATTATGGAAACATTGGAGGTCAAGAAATCATAGATATTACAAAACATGGAAACATTGTAGTTCACGAAATAAAAGGAGATATTCCAAACGAAGGTGATACGGTTTCATGTATAGTAGATGCAAAGAGGAGAGATGGGATTACAAAAAATCATACAAGTACACACATTATCAATACTTCAGCAAGAAGTGTTCTAGGTTCATGGGTATGGCAACACTCTGCATTTAAAGAAGAAGATCATGCAAGACTCGACATCACACATCATTCTGCATTAACAGATGAAGAGGTGATAAAAATTGAACAGACAGCTAACTCAATTATTGAAAAGTCCATACCTGTAAAAATAGAAAATTTTGATCGTAGTACTGCAGAACAAAAATATGGATTTAGAATTTACCAAGGAGGAGTTGTACCTGTCAAATCAGTCAGAATTGTATCGATAGGGGATTTAGACATAGAAGCATGTGGTGGAACACATGTAGCAAACACTTCAGATATTGAACAGATTAAGATCACAAAAACAAAAAGAATTCAAGATGGAGTCGTAAGAATTGAGTTTGTTTCAGGAAATAGCGCAAAAGAATTTGTCAAAAAGAAACAACAAGATTCAGAAACTAAAGAAAAGGAAGAAAAGACGAAAGAGCAAGAAAAAGAAAAAAGAATAGAACAAAGACAACTTGCTAAAGAAAGAATACCAGTTATAGCAAAATCACTATTAGAATGTAAACAAGGGACAATTACCATTGATGACATTACAATGGAATTAGCAGATTCCGGAAAAGTAAACTTTTGTTATTCAACAAGCGATAATTATGATGACGTTTTTCATATTGGATTAGGTGAATCTCTCTGTAATGCAGATCCTAAATTGGTGTATTGTGGATTATTTGAACAGGGAGAAAAGATTCGAGTTATAGTTTACGCAGGAGAAGATATCTCAAAAGAGAAGAGTGCAGGAGAAATTGTCAAGAGTATTTCTCAAATTTTAGGAGGGGCAGGAGGAGGAAGTTCAAAATTTGCTCAAGGTGGAGGAACCGATAAATCAAAGAAAGAAGATGCAATTAAAAATGCGAAGTCCATGATTATCGAATAGGTAAACAAGATGGAAATAAACTGGAATCAACTAGATGAAAAATGGAGAAGCAAGTGGCACAAAGATAAAGACTTTGAAACTAATCCTAATGAAAAACCAAAAAAATTCATTACAGTTGCATACCCATATCCAAACTCACCTCAACACATAGGACATGGACGGACATACACACTAGCTGATGTTCATGCAAGATTTTACAGAATGAAAGGGTTCAATGTATTATTCCCAATGGGATTTCATTACACTGGAACTCCTGTTCTTGGAATGGCAAAAAGAATTCAAGCAGAGGAAAAAGAAATACTTGATGGATTACGAAATGTATACCATGTTCCAGAAGATGCAATCAAGACTTTTGTTGAACCAATTAAAATTGCAGATTATTTCCATGAGGAAATAAAATCTGGAATGATTGAGATGGGTTATTCCATTGACTGGAGACGAGAATTTACAACCATAGTTCCAGGTTATCAAAAGTTTATCGAGTGGCAGATTACTACTTTACGAGATAATAATAGAATTATCCAAGGTTCTCATCCAGTTGGATGGTGTCCAGTTGATCAAAACCCAGTATCACAACACGATACAATGGGAGATGTTGAGCCAAAGATTAATGATGAAAACTACCTTATCAAATTCAGACTAGATGAATTTGTATTTCCAATTACAACATTAAGACCTGAGACAATTTTTGGTATTACGAATCTCTGGGTCAATCCAAATATCACATATAAAAAAATTAAAGCAGATAATGAAAAATGGATTGTTTCACAAGAGTGTGCAGAAAAATTAGAATTTTTTGGAAAAGAAATTACTATTGAAGGAGACATCAAAGGAACGGAGATAATAGGTAAATTTGCAAAAGCACCACATACAGAACAAGAAATTCCAATTTTTGAAGCAGAGTTTGTTGAACCTGGAATGGGGACAGGTGTGGTTATGTCAGTACCAGCACATGCACCTAAAGACTATCAAGCATTGATGGATTTAAAATCAAAAAATCATGAGTTAGCATCAAAAATTGAACCAATACCAATCATAGTAACAGAAGGATATGGAAATATTCCAGCTAAAGATTTGTGTGAAAGATTAGGAGTTACTGATCAAATTGATACAAAATTAGAAGAAGCAACTGAAGAATTGTATCTTAAGGAGTTTGTTAATGGAAAATTAAATGAGAAATGTGGAGATTTTGTTAATGAAAAAGTCGAATTTGGACGGAACAAGGTTAAGGATTGGTTAATAGATAAAAATCAATTGGAATCATTCCCTACTCTTCAAAATGCTCCAATTAGATGTCGTTGTGGAGCCGAATGTGTTGTTAAAATCTTGAACAACCAATGGTTTCTAAATTATGGAGATGAAGAATGGAAAAAATTGGCAAGAAACTGTCTCGATAGTATGAATATTCTTCCAAATAAAATCAAAACAGAATTTCACGATGTGATTAATTGGTTACATGAGCGAGCATGTGCAAGACAACAAGGACTTGGAACTAAACTCCCATGGGATAAGGACTGGATTGTTGAATCATTATCAGACAGTGTAATTTACATGGCATATTACACTATATCACGATTTGTAAATGATAAAACAGTAGAAGCAGATAATCTCACCAAAGAGTTCTTTGACTATGTTTTCTTAGATAAAGGGGAGTTAAGTACAGTTGCAAGTTCCTCCAACCTCAGTGAAGATATTATCAATACAATGAAAAAAGAGTTTCAGTATTTTTATCCAGTTGATTCAAGACATTCAGGTCGAGATTTAGTACAGAATCACTTGTCATTTTTTGTTTTGAATCATGTTGCAATCTTTGAGGAAAAATTATGGCCAAAGGAAATTGTTGTTAATGGAAGTGTCATGATGAATGGAGCTAAAATGTCTAAGAGTATGGGAAATATAATTCCACTTCGTACTGCAATACGAGATCATGGTGCAGACCCAATTAGATTAGCAATAATTTTATCAGCAGAGCTACTCCAAGATGCAGATTTTAATATGGAATCAGTTTCAGGTATTAAAAGTAAGTTAGAATCGCTATTAGAGGAGTGCTCTACGCTAAAAAAAGGTGAAATTGGAGATTTACAAACAGAAGATAGGTGGATTTTATCTAAAACTCAAAGCAAGATTGCAGAAGTTACAATGGCTGTAGAAAAAATGAGACTGCGAGAAGCACTACATGATATTTTATTTACATTTGAGAGTGATTTGAGCTGGTATCAAAAAAGAATTCAAGCTAAAGAAAGAAACAACGTCTCCGGGATTTTACATCAGATAAATTCAGCTAGAGTTGCAATGCTTTCTCCATTTGCGCCACACATAGCAGAAGAAATGTGGGAAAAATTAGGAAATACTGAACCAGTATCAAAATCATCTTGGCCAGAATATTCTCCAGATAAAATTGATGCAAGTACAATTCAAGCTGAAGAATTGTTAAAGTCAACTATAGAAGATATTGCAAATATTCTAAAAGTTACAAAAATTAATCCACAAAAAATTGTAATTTATGTAAATTCAGATAGTGTAAAATCAAAGATCTATCGTAAAATTTTGAACATAATGGTAGGAGGTCAAAATAATATGGGAGTTGTGATGAAAGAATTAATTGCAGATCCTGAAACTACTGATGCTAAAAAGATACCAGACTATGTTCAAAAAGTGATCAAAGACTTACATTCAGAATCAGAATCAATCAAAAAAATGAAGCTAGAGTCAGAATCATTTAATGAGAAAGAATTTCTATTCTCGGAATTATCTAGTATTGGACGAAAAGAGTTTGGAGTAGATATACAAGTGTATTCTGAATCAGATAATGATGTTTATGATCCTAAAGGAAAAGCAAGACATGCAAGACCATACAAACCAGCAATTTTGATTGAATAAAACTGGAATTGTATTTATTAGGTTAAGCACTTGTTAGATCAAATGAAAATTGCAGTTATGGGAATGGGAGTTGCAGGAAGTTATCTCATGGCTAGATTAAAAAATTCTGAACACGAAGTTGTCGGATATGAAAGAATGCCTATAGAAAGACACGACTCTATTTGTGCATGGGGCACAATAAAAAAAGAATTAACTAATTTTTGTAAAAAAACAGGTAGAAATTTTGATGATTTTTTAATTCATGACGGAAAACAAATGCATGTTAAAATGAACACTGATGTAAAATTTGATATTGGTTTGAAGGGACTTTGTACATATAATAAACTTGGATTGATAAAAGATTTCATAAAAGATTGTAATGTAATTTATGGCAAGGCTCCTAGACTAAAGGAAATTGAAAAAGAGTATGACATGATAGTTGATTGTACAGGATTTAACAGAAGTTATCTACCGAAAATAGAACAGGATTTCTATTTACCAACATATGAGTATAAAGTTGAATATGAAAACGGAGTACCTTATGATGATTTTTACATTGAGCCATTCCCAGGTATGTCCGGATATTTCTGGTACTTTCCATTAGGGGAAAAATATGCACATATTGGAGCAGGAGATTATAATAAAAAACATATCAAAGCGACTGATGAATTTCTAGAAAAACATGGTGGAAAAGTTATTGCAACTAAAGGACGTCCAATTAGATTAGCAACACCAGATAGGTGCAAGCCATATTATTCTGGAAAAGTTGTAGGTGTTGGAGAATCAATTGGAACAGTCTATGCATTGTTAGGAGAAGGAATTATCCCATCTATGCAATGTGTGGAAATTTTCTTAGAAAATATGAACGATTTCAAAGCATATGAAAAAGCAATTGAGAAACATTATAGAGTTTATGCAAAAGTGTTTAACTTTGTAAGAGCAAAAATTCATAACGATTTCAGTTTCTTGAAAGCATTACCAGACTTTATAGCAATATTCAGATACATGAAAAAGAATGAAGACAGATTTGGCATGCATATTAAAATTGCAGATTTGTTAAAAGTGGCAAAAGCCTAAGACATGCTAAGAGAACCAAATCCTTCTTTTAAAGTTCGACTTGATTTCATATTATAATCATAAATTGTTGTAGAATAATTATCTAAGACTTCTTTCATTGAATCAAGTGATTCAGAAAGATAGAATCCTGGGCAATCTCCTGTAAATTGGAATGTTGCATGAACACGTGCACGGCCTTTTTCATTTTGTGCCCATGTTGAAAAAGGATACATGTAACAAACACCTGGGCGCGTAGGATGAATTCCACATCCACCTTCCCCATCTAAAAATCTACAAGATATATGCGTTCCATCATCATCTTCGGTTTCATCGGTTTTTCTTTTTAGACTAATATTTGTCATTACAGAAAATCCACCAAATGGAGTAGGCTCATCATGAGTTGCTACCAGAGTTTCATTTTTTACAAACTCGGATGTTTTTTTATATTTCAAACCTTGACCAATTTGAATTAGATCGTCAAAAGTTAGAGGTAAACGTCCTTGTCTATCACAGCAATTATGGCAGTCAGGCCAATAACATTTCCATAAAATGTATTTTTTTTCTTTTGGTAAATATGGAATATGAAATACAACATTTTTTACAATCAATGTGAAATCTGTAACATCGGTATATTTTCCTAGAACAAAATCATGTAAAATTGGATCAACATCCCAATCTTTTTCAAGTAAATCTAAAGACTCTTGAATTTCTTTTTGAGACATTATTTCTTATATTCATAAAGTTTGATATTATAATGTTGAGTGAAAAAGGCAAATATGCATCTGCAACCGAGAATAGAAGATTTGTCTGGAAAGAAATTATTTGGCCACTCATTATACAAGTAAATAATGCCGAATTTACTTTACTGCAATATCAGAAAAAACGTGATGAAATATGCGTAAAATATGGAGTTTCAGTTAATGTATTATCAAGAGGATTAGCGTCATTGATTCAAAGAGGATTGCTTTACAAAGAAAATCAATCATATTTTATTCATTATAGATTAATTCCATACATGAGATTAAAAGCGGAAGTTGATTATGGAACTGCTTTACATGAGATTAAAATCAGATAAGTTCTATGATAATAAATATATTCAAACATTTTGTAATTTTCCATATAGCCCGGTAGTGTAGTGGCAAGCATAGGGGCTTCTGGAGCCTTTGACCTCGGTTCGAGTCCGGGCCGGGCTACTTTTTTAACTTTATTTTATAAAAAATGACGTACTTTATACTTAAAAATTAAGAAAATGTAGTTACTATCTAGAAGCTTGTGCAACTCTTTCTAATTCATTCTTCTTTTTTACAGAAGGAGCAGAAGGATCATTATTTGCAGCCAATATCAAATGTTCTGCAATATATTCTTCAATTGGTTTTGGATTTGAGTAGGTTGCATCCCTAATTGAATCTGCAATAAATCTTAGTGCTAAATCAACACGACGGATTGGTGCAACATCGACTGAAACATGGTAAACAGTTCCACCGTAAACGATTCTAGTTGTATCTTCATTTGGTGCAGAATTTTCAACTGCACGTACTAGTATTTCTACTGGATTTTGACCAGTTTTTAGATTAATAATTTCAAATGCTAATTTAATTATGTTGATAGAATGTTGTTTTTTACCACCTTGCCTTCCAGTATTTTTTGCATATTTTTTACCAAAATGCATTAGTTTGTTTGCTAATCGCTCTACAATGTGAACTTCACCTTTATTGAATCTCTTTAATGCTGAACGACCATAGTCGATTGGATAAATTAATGGTTTTAGTGAAATTGAAGATAGTGTTTTGTCACCAACTACACGTGTTTGTAGACCTAAATCTTTAATCTTAATTTCAGAAGTATCCCACTTTCTAAATAAAAGTAATTTTTTTTCAGTCATGTCTCTATCTTCGTGGTTTTTCTTTCTTTCCTTCAACTAATTGACGTAATGATGTATTGTTAACTTTGAAAACCTTGAATCTTACACCTGGAATATCTCCCATTGCACCACCTTGAGTTGCACCCATACCTTCAACATGTACTTCGTCGTGTTCATCAATGTAGTTCATTGCACCGTCACGTGGAAGAAATGCAGTGATTGTTTTTCCATTTTTAATTAATTGTACCCTAACACATTTTCTTACAGCAGAATTTGGTTGTTTTGCTTCAATACCAACTTTTTCTAAAACAATTCCTCTTGCTTGAGGAGCACCTGCAAATGGGTTTGATTTTCTATCTAATCCTAATTCTCTTCTTTTGTAAGTTGAGATAGACCAACGCTGTTGTTTCTTCTTATTTCGAAGATCTCGTCCTGCAAATAATCCTAAAGGTGATTTTGCCATTATTACCACTCGAAAGCTTGTTCCTTACTATTAATCATTACATATGTAATGTTGAAATATCGTCTACAAAGGATTCTAGCTTTTTCAGCATTACGACCTTCTCGTCCAACCACGACTCCTTTTTTTGCACCGTCAACTTCTACATTAGCTTGAAAGGAACCATCTAGTCTTTCAGATATTTTAATGTCAGTGATGTATTTTCCGTTTAATATATTTTTTAAAAGTCTGATTGGATCTTCGTTGTATTCTACAAGCTCAACTGCTCTATCAATTTTATTTTGAAGTGATTTGATGTGTGCCCCACCTTTACCAATTGCAAGACCCATTTTACCTTCATTTACGACAAAGATGATTCTATCACGTTTTTCATCTTCAATACAATCACGTGCAGTTGCTTTAGTAATGTTTTGGAATAATGCCATTAACTTCATTTGATCAATTGTTAATTTAATTTCTTGTGAGATAGGTTTGATTTCTTGTGTCATAATTATTCTAATTATTCAAAAAAATTTTCAGTCTCATTTAAACCTTCATTGGTTTTAGATTTTGTATAAGTTTTTGACAATATCATTGTGATTCTGTTTCTTTTTGTAGTGTTTTGATATCAGCATTAGCGATGTTGGTTAGAGAAATGGCTGAAACTCTAAATTGTAATCCACAGAGTTTTCCAAGGTTAACAGAGGTGTCATCGTACGAAATTGTTGAAACATTTGATTTTTTTGCGTCATCTCGTATTTTTTCACTGATATGACGTGGTACAGATTTTGAAAGAAGTACAAGTTTGGATTTTGAAATACTACCAGAAACTTGTTTTGTACCAATAATGTATGCATCTTCTTTGATTGCATCTTTGAGTGTCTTTTCAAGTTGTTTTTTTATCATGTTGCTTGTACGAACAACGCAATTTTAGTGACTTATAAATTATTGAAGTTAGTATCCGCGACTGTTACGATCTGGCTTGTCTATGTTAGGATTTCTAAATCCATGTTTTTCCATCATGTGATTTAAAAATCGTATATCATTATCAAATTTTTCACCACATACAGAACAATTTGCCATATTTTGATAGAATATGGCAGTAACTTATAGTTAATTGAATTAAAAAGATGCCAGCACTGTTGCTTCCCAACGGCTTTCGCATGTTAGTAACACAGCAGCGACATTTGGTTTGACTTCCAAGTTCGGAATGGGATTGGGTCGCACCCAAACGCTATGGCCGGCTTATTATTTCAACAAATTATCTTTCATAATAAGCTAACTAAAAAATCGTGAACAGATTTTTTGTATAAATATTATTCATAGAACTATAAATTAAACCGAAAGCGAATAACGTTATGACACATCGTGTTGCAGTATTAGACAAAGAATTATGCCAACCCAAAAAATGTGGTTTAGAATGCATCAAATATTGCCCAGTGAATAAATCAGGTGCAGAGTGTATTGTTCTCAATGAAGAGAGCAAAAAGGCAAGAATAGATGAGGATATTTGTAATGGTTGTGGAATTTGTGTTAAAGTTTGTCCATTTGACGCAATTACAATTGTGAATTTGGCTAGTGAATTGAAAACAGACAAGATTCACCAGTATGGAATTAACTCTTTTAGACTATACAAACTTCCAACCCCAAAAAAAGGAGAGGTTGTAGGATTACTTGGAAGAAACGGGATGGGGAAAAGTACGGTTGTCAATATTCTTTCAGGTGTTTTAAAACCAAATCTTGGAAATTATGAACAACCACCAGAATGGGATGACATTTTAAAATATTACAAAGGTACGGAGTTAAAAGCTCATTTTGAAAAAATAAAAAATGGTGAGATTAAAGCATCGGTTAAACCACAGCAAGTGCATATTATTGCAGATGCATTTGATGGAACCGGGAAAGAACTTTTAGATAAATTTGATCAAAGAGGAGTTTCTCGCGAACTGGTTAGACAATTAGGATTAGAAAAATCTTTAGAGCAAAATCTTAAGGAACTTAGTGGAGGAGAGCTTCAAAGATTGTCGGTTGCAACTGTAGCATCAAGAGATTCAGACTTTTACTTTTTTGATGAGCCATCATCATACAATGATATTTTTCAAAGAACAGGTGTCGCAAAGGTAATTCACAAACTTGCTGAAGAAGGAAAAAGCGTGATGGTAGTAGAACACGATCTAACGTTACTAGACTATCTTAGTGACTACATCGAGGTATTGTATGGCGTACCTGCTGTATATGGAATTGTTTCAACTATACTATCAACCAAAGTTGGAATTAATGTATTTCTTGACGGTTATTTACCTGCAGAAAATGTCAGATTTAGAGATAAAAAATTTACTTTTGATGCATCAACGTCAGGAGAT
>LFEZ01000021.1 GCA_001510295.1 Thaumarchaeota archaeon casp-thauma4
AAGTGCTTTTTGATATACCTTGGCTGATTCTTCTACATCATTTACCGCAATTGCGATATGATCAATTTTCATCTAAAATATCTCCTTTGGTCTATACTCGCCAAAGACCGCTCGTAATGTGTTACTAATTTCTCCAGTGGTAGCATTTGTTTTCACGGAATCTAGTATGAATGGCATAAGATTTTTGTCTGTCTCTGCTGCTGCCTGTAGTTTTGATAATGCAGTATTGGTTTTTTTGTTATCACGTGATTTTCGTAATGCCTTGATTGCCTTTTCTTGTTTTGTACCTAGTGAATCATCAATTCGCAGTAGTTTTTGTTTTGCCTCAACCTGATCTACAAATTTGTTTACACCAACTAAAACTCGTGAAGAATCATCTACCTCTTTTTTGATACGATATGCATTTTGTCTAATCTCTGCTTGAAAGAATCCTTTTTCGATTGCTTTGAGTGAACCGCCCATCTTGTCAATCTTTTTGAGATATGCCCATGTCTGCTCTTCAATCTCATCACATAATTCTTCCAGATAATGTGAACCTGCCATTGGATCTACTGTTTTTGTGATGCCTGATTCAGATGCAACAATTTGTTGTGTTCGTAATGCAATCTTTGCAGACTCTTCAGTTGGTAATGCAAGTGCCTCATCTCTCGAGTTTGTGTGAAGTGATTGTGTTCCACCTAATACGGCGGCCATTGTTTGCATTGCAACACGAACAATATTATTGTCTGGTTGCTGTGCCGTAAGTGATTCACCACTTGTTTGTGTGTGGAATTTTAATTGTAATGATTTTTCATTTTTAGCATGGAATCTTTCTTTTAGGATTTTTGCGTAAACTTTTCTTGCAACTCTAAACTTTGCTATTTCTTCAAAGAACTCTATAGTACAACAAAAGAAAAATGATAATCTTGGAGCAAACTCGTCAATTTTTAATCCCTGTTCTATGCAGGTTTCAATATATTGAATGGCATTAGCTATTGTAAATGCAATTTCTTGTACTGCATTTGATCCTGCTTCTCTAATGTGATAGCCAGAGATTGAAATAGGATACCATTGCGGAACCTCTGTAGCACAATATCCAATCATATCACCAATTATACGCATTGATGGTTCTGGAGGATAGATGTACGTGTTTCTTGCAATGTATTCTTTGAGAATGTCATTTTGTGTTGTTCCACGTAATTGTTTGCTTGAAAATCCTTGTGATTGTCCTACTGCAATATAATATGCAAGTAGTGTAGAGGCGGTTGCATTAATTGTCATTGATGTTGAAACCTTTCCTAGTTTAATTCCATCAAATACTGTCTGCATGTCTTTTAGAGATGAGATTGATACACCAACCTTTCCTACCTCTCCTTCTGCTTGTGGTGCATCTGGGTCATAACCAATTTGTGTTGGTAAGTCAAATGCCATTGAGATTCCGGTCTGCCCCTTGTCTAGCATGAATTTGTATCTCTTGTTACTTTGTGCAGCATCACCAAATCCAGCATACTGACGCATAGTCCAAAATCTATCTCGATACATTCCTTGATGAATGCCTCTTGTATATGGAAATTTTCCTGGAATCTCTTCTGTATGCGTTTTAGTAGATTTTACATAAAATGGTTTAATCGGAATACTAGAATCTGTTACGTATTTTTTTTCTGCTGATTTTATTTTCTTTTTTGCTGCCATATGTATGATCACTTTATGAAATTTTTTGTCAGCTTGTCTGCTGCCTCAAACGGATCCATCTTTTTATCTTGTATCTTTTTCAAATAAGATGAAAATGACTTACTTTTATGAATCATTGTTGAAATTTCCTGTCTAACGTTATTTAAAATAATATCTTCCAATTCAGATTCTATACGAGATTTCTCTGAACTCTTTTTGTCCTTTATTTTTTGTTTCATCAGTTCCTTTAGTTTTCCAGCTAACTCTTTAATTCCCTTATTTTTGTTCACAGATGTTTTGAGAATTATAACCTCTTTTTCTGCAGTTCCAATGAAGTCCTGTAATGCCTGAAATAGTTGTGTTGCACCATCCAAGTCACTCTTGTTTACCAAATAGATATCACCGATTTCTGTAATTCCTGCTTTTATGGTTTGAATGCTATCTCCTGTATGCGGATTAAATGTAACAACTGTAATATCTGCAATCTTTGAAATATCAACTTCTGTTTGACCCGCTCCAACACTTTCAATTATGATTGGATTGAATCCAGCATATTCTAGTACACGCAAACTATTCCTTACTGAATGTGCGATAGCTCCTGTTGCACCTCTTGATGCAATACTTCGAATGTATGTTCCAGTATCAGTTGATTCCGACATTCTAACACGGTCACCTAAAATGGCACCGCCTGTAATATGGCTAGTAGGGTCAACTGCCAATACAGCAGGGTTTAGTTTTAATTTTTTCATCTCAATTGATAATTTGTTTATGATAGATGATTTTCCAGCACCAGCAGGTCCTGTGATTCCTATTACAATTGCATTACCAGATACTTTGTAGATTTTTTTGATTAATTGACGTGCCTCTTTTGGGTCATTTTCCATAATGGAAATAGCCTTTGCAATTGCACCTCGCTTTGCTTTTTTTAAATCTGTAAGCATTGTCATACAAAACCTTCTCATCCCTTGATTAAAAATCTTAGATGTAAAGAAAGATTTTAAAGCCAAATTTTAGGAATTAAACCATGAAGCAAAAGGCACAATCACGACGCGTCAAAATTCTAGTTGCAAAATTGGGTCTAGACGGTCATGATAGAGGGGCTCTAATCCTATGTAGGGCATTTAGAGATGCAGGAATGGAGGTAATATATTCAGGATTGTTTGCAACCCCGGACAGAATTGCACAAATCGTAGAAGACGAAGATGCAGATGCTGTTGCATTAAGTTTGCTTAATGGAGCTCATGGAACATTATTTCCAAGAGTTGTTAAAGAATTGAAAAAGAAAAAGATCACAGACGTACTAGTTGTTGGCGGAGGAGTTATCCCTGAAGATGATAAAAAGGCATTAGAAAAGGCAGGAGTGTCAGGAAACTTTGGTCCAGGTACCTCATTAGATTTGATAATTGATCATATAACAAAAGGCGTTTCTAAACTAAGAAAATTATAATTTTATTCAGTAGAGTCAGGCCACATCATCTTTCTCATCTGTTTTCCTACAGTTTCGATTTTATGACCATCCAAGTCTTTCATGTATTTAGCAAATGCGGCCTTTCCTTCATTTTGATAGTTATCAATCCATTCTTTGTTGAATGTTCCGTCTTGAATCATGGTTAGAACTTTTTTCATGTTTTTCTTTGTATCAGATGTCATTACCATTGGACCTCTTGTTAATCCACCATACCTTGCAGTCTCTGAAACACGTCTCCACATTCCATTAATTCCATATCTTTGAATCATGTCTACAATTAATTTTAATTCATGTAATACCTCAAAATATGCAATTTCTGGTTGATAGCCTGCTTCTACTAAAGTTTCAAATGCATTAACCACCATTGATGCAGAGCCTCCACACAAATCTGCTTGTTCTCCAAACCAATCGGTTTCTACTTCTTCTTTGAATGTTGTTTGAATTAATCCTGCACGAGCACTACCAATTGCTTTTGCAATTCCTAATGTTCTATCCCACGCTTTTCCAGTTTTGTCTTGTTCTACTGCAACAATTGAGGGGGTTCCAAAGTTTTGTAGATATGTTTCTCTTACTTTAGAACCTGGACCTTTTGGTGCAACCATAATTAGATCAACGTTTTCTGGTGCATCAATCCATTTCCAGTAAATTGCTGCTGCGTGTGAAAACGATAATGCTTTTCCATCTGAAAGATTTGGACCAATCTCTTCTTTGTACACTTTGGCTTGAATCATATCAGGAATTAAAATGTGAACAATGTCTGCTTTTTTTGTGGCATCGGCTACGGACATGACCTCGTGACCATCATCTTTTGCTTTATTCCAAGTTGGACTACCTTTTCTTAGTCCAACAATAACTTTGAGACCAGAGTCTTTCATGTTGTTTGCCTGTGCATCTCCTTGGATACCATATCCAATTACTGCAATAATTTGGTCTTTGATAGGGTCAAGACTAATGTCTGCGTCTTTCCATATCTTTGCCATATTGAAATCCCAAGTTAAGCAAATATAATCTATTAACTAACAATACTCATTATTACAGATAATCCAAAGTTTGTAAAGTTGTTAATAATTATAACATTTGCAATTGTAGTTCCTCTCAGCATTATAGGAATTAACATGTTTGAGAAAAATGTTACAAATCCTCGGATATGGGAGGAATGGACGTGTGATGAGATGGAAAAATTTGCATTAGAAGACAGAGATGACAATCTAAGCGATTATCAGGCAAGTAAATTTCATGAAGATTTGTCAGAGTGTTTATCTAGATAGTAATAATTTTTTTGCAATTTGCACATTGAACCTTCACATTATCATCTTCTAGTCTTTCAAATTTTTTAGAACCACATTCAGGACATATTGGACATGCTCTTGCAGATTTCATTGTGGAGCACCGCTTCCAATTATACGAACAGTATTTGATTCAGGCTTTAATAAGACACAGACATCCCCAGGCATTACAATGACCGGTTTTTCAAATGTAAGTTTCATAGGAGATATAGATGCAAATTTTGCAGCCTTTATCTGAAGACCTACACTTACAAGACACATTTGATTTTCTGCCAAAGTTGCCTTGAAGAACTGGTTTTGCTTAAAGTCTATAGTAATTTCAGTTATAATTTTGATTAAAGTGTCATTTGATAACACATCACCACGAGTTATCTCATCATGTTTGATATTTTTGAGAGATAACCCAACTCTGGCAGGAGAAATAGATTCTTTTACATCATCGTCATGCATCTGAATTGATTTTACTATCACTTCAATTTCAGATGGATAGTGCTGAATCTTGTCATATTGAGTGATTTTTCCAGATAGAACCTTCCCTAATGCTACAGTTCCCACGCCTTTAACATCAAAGGTATGATCAATTACAACACTAGTACTTCCATCTTTTTTTACAGCAGGAAAATTTGCCAACTCTTCTTTGAGTTTATCTTGTTCAACTTTTTTGTATCCTTCAAGTACAGTTCCTTTAATCATTAAATCCAATCTGGCCTCATCAACATCAAATGAGTGAGTTAAGATTCCCTCTTTTTTCCCAAGCGCATCTAATGCAAGAATTTGTTCACCTGTGAATTTGTCTAGTGCATTTACATGAAAAATTACATATTCTGCCAGAGCTATTGCCTGAAATAGAGGTTGAATTTTTTCTGGAAATCCATTTGGAATAACAAACGTGTAAATTTTTTCTGCTTCTTTTCTATCAAATAACGTTAGATCAGTAGATGTTCCTTTTTTCCCAAAGTCAGTTGCAATTGACTGGTCACCTAAGATTACAAAATTTACAGACTCCATGGATAACCACTAATTTTATCCAGAGGCTTTCTTTGTTGCGCTTACTAGAGAAATGACATCTCTATCTCGCAATTGATAGTGAGTTGGCAATCGAAGTTTATATCTCACGTCTTTTGCATGCAATAGCCCCTTTGATAATCCAGTGTGAATTTCATTTGCCAGGTCTTTTACGGTTGCGCCATCTTTGAGTAAAATCAAATCAGGAAGTATGTGTCCTTTTTTATCAGAAAGTTTTGTCTCATCAGCAACTGGATAAACTGCATTCATTTTTAATAATTTGAAAACGGTAACATTGATTGCAAATTGAACTCCAGTTCGCATATATTCGCCCATGATATCTTGTTTGATAAAATTAAGTGCGTGTGTTTGCTTATCGTTTAATTCTTCAGGTTTAACAATATCAAACTGCTCAGATCCTGGAGAATATTTTATTAAATCTTGTTGTTCTGCACGTCTTAAAGTTAACTCACTATCAGCACTTGCAGGAACTGTGATAACTTCATTATATCGCTCACGAAGACGATTGAAATTTTTATCAGCGCCAGGAATATCTATTTTGTTTGCAACTATCAAAGTAGGCTTTGACATTTCACGTAAGACTTTTGCAAATTCTTTGGTTTGTCCCATATCAAAATCATCAAAAGCAATTTCTTCCAAATTTGTAGTTTTTAGTGCCTGAATCACATGTGATTTTTTAACACCAATTCCTTGGTAGAGTTCAGTTAATGCGTCAACTTGTTTTGTGCCATCACGAATATTTTTAGAAAGTTTATCTCGATTTCCTTCAAGAATTTTTTGATACCACATTACCAACTCTTCTTCAATGTCAGCAAAGTCAGATACAGGATCACCAGAACCAGGTTCAGTTATTTTTCCTGTTGCATCTATACTTCCAGAGCAATCAACAACGTGTAACAATGCATCAGATTGTGCAGCAATAGAGAGAAATCGATTTCCCAATCCTTTTCCCTTCCATGCATCTTTGATTAATCCAGGTAAATCAATTAATTCGATAGGAATGTAACGCCATCCATCAACACATTTTGAATTGTTTGGTTCATCTTGGACGTTAAACTCCATATGAACACACAAAGTAATTGCCTGCCCAGTTCCAGTTTGTGGTTTTTTTGTTGTAAATGGATATGTGGAGATTTCATTAGATGCTAATGTTGCAGAGTTAAAGAAGGTAGTTTTACCAGTATTCGTTTTACCTATAATTCCAATCTTTATTGTCATGAATTATTTTCCATTTTATTGTATTTATCTGATTATTTTTTGAGTTTGTTTTCTATGTGTGATATTGAATTTTGAATTTCTTTTAGATTCCATTTAATCTCATCTAATTGTTCAAGAGTAATCTCATCATGCCATTTTTCAAGCATTGTTTTTGTAATTTCAGTACAATTGTATAAAACTGTCCAGTATGGATGATGTTCTGCAGTTGTATATGCCAATTCTGCTACATCATCAACCCCAAGTTTCGCTCTTGTAACAGAATCCATCTTTTCGCCAAAAATTTTCACAGAATCATAATCAAGGTTAGATTCCATCTTTATCTGAGTCTGTTTTTTCTCAAATTTTTCTACTAAAAGTTGAAGCTCATCATAAAATGCTTGAAATGAATTATCAGACATTATAACAACCGACTGTGTTCTGCTAACATACATCTATTGTAGACAACATCAATTCCAGCATCACGTGCCAATTGTTCTGCTTCTTCGTTGTGTATTCCTTCTTGAAGCCAAATGACTTTGGGTTTTTTCTTTATTGCTTCTTTAATTATTGGTAAAATCTGTTCTGAAGGTCTGAATACATCTACAATATCAACCTCATCAGGGACATCAATAATTTTATCATAACATTGTTTTTTCAATATGACATCTGCATTTGGGTTTACAGGAGTAATATCATACCCATTTTCATGTAAATATTTTGGTACATAGTGTGCAGCCTTGTCTGGATTTTTTGACATTCCCACTACAGCAATCTTTTTCATCTTCAAAATTTCTAAAATTTCTTTATCTGAATGAGGATCTTCGTCCATAGTAAAAATTATTTTTTGAACTAATTATACTAATCGACATGTTCATGTGCTGTCAAATGGCAATCACAATTACAAAGGTCAGTAGTATGATTATTTTGACAATCAATACACTCAAAGTGTTTATGATTCTCACAACTAGAACATATCATGATTGATTGTATAATTACAATTTTGTATTAATATTTGTCGAAAACTGTAGTTATTATTACGATATGGATACTTCAAAATTGTGGATATTTCTGTAGGACATACTCCAGATTCAGACGATGCATTCATGTTTTATGGAATGTTTACGGGTAAAGTGAAATCCGATGATTTCAGTGTCACTCATGTTATAGAAGATATTGAAAAATTGAATAGAAAAGCAAAGAATCCAGAATTAGACGTTACTGCAGTTTCAGTTCATGCATGTGCATACATTCCAAATTATGTCATCTTAAGAAGCGGCGGAAGTTTTGGAATTAACTATGGTCCAATTGTCACTGCAACAAAACCTATGACAATTGAAGAGATAAAAAAATCAAAGATTGCGATTCCAGGAGAGATGACTTCGGCATATTTGCTATTACAACTAATGATTGGTAAATTCGATTACGTCGAAATGAACTTTAGCGATATTCCAGAAGCTGTAAGAAGTGGTAAGGTTGATGTCGGATTAGTGATTCATGAAACACAGCTTTCATTTGAAGAAGAGGGAATACAAAAAATTCTGGATGTAGGTGAATGGTGGGATAAAGAATCAGGGGGATTGCCAGTTCCATTAGGAGTTAATGTGATGAACGAAGAACTCGGTCCAGAATTGATTAATAAATTTGATTTGTATTTACAAGAGTCCATCAAATTTGCAAGAAATAACATAAAAGATGGAATTGATTATGCAATGAAATACAGTAGAGGAAAATCAAGAGAGTTAATTGAAAAATTTGTACTCATGTATGTAAATGAGGTTACTGTGGACATGGGTGAATCCGGAGAGAAGGCTGTCAAATTGATGTTCGAGATGGCAAAACAAAAAGGACTTGTTCCAGAATTTGAATTGAAAATTTCAAAACCATTGTAAAAAAAAGAATCAAAGATAAATTGTTCATATAGCTTATATCCAAAATTCGCTTACACAATACATGAAAACAAACCAAAATAATGATTCAGTATATGATTACTCTGGACTTTTCATTGATGACGAAGAATTTTAATTCTGAGCCTATCAAATCAACATCTAGTATTTATTATGTGGAGACATTAATTGTCCATGAAGCTTTACTTAGACTTTGTTCCTTGTTTTGAATGCAAAGATATGATGACTGAATTGTCATCTGAAGAGATGCTTTTTACAGACGATGAAATAAGAGCAGATGTATCAGCAAAATTCTTGAGACATTTGACATACAATCACAATGAGGTTGTTAAAGCAGTAATGTCAGAAGTAAAAAGTCAACAAAGAAGTCCAGAGTTTGACCTTTACAAGTAATTAGACTGTCACTTTCTGCAATAGTAGTTCTTTAAGATCATCTGTATTTTTTGCTGTACTTAGCCTATTGCGAAGTTGTCCTCCCCCAACAGTTCCTTTTGTAAATCGGATAGCCTGTTGCTTGATATTTGCAAATCTAATGTTATATTTTTCTGTCAATTCAAGGTATGTAACAAATGCTTCTAGCCTATCGGTAAGAGAATACTGTTTGTAAGCCCCATGCTCAAGATAATCATTGATTTGTTCAAAAATAAATGGGTTGCCCATTGCACCTCTTCCAATCATTAGATAATCACATCCAGTGTAATCAAGAACCTTTTTTGCAATTTCAGGTGAAGTGATGTCACCATTTCCAACTACAGGAACAGAAACATTTTGTTTCAATTTTTTAATCATATCCCAGTCCGAATGTCCAGAATATCCCTGAGATACAGTTCGCGGATGTAATGTGATTAATTGTATTCCTTCTTGTTCTGCAATTTTTGAAATTTCTAGAAAGAGATATTTATTTTCGTCAGTGACACCAATGCGCATTTTTAGGGATACAGGTTTTTTCACCGTATTTACTAGTGTCCGAAATATTTCTCTAGTTAGATCAGAGTTTTGTAATAACGCACCGCCTGCCATTTGTTTTGTAATATGAGGAGCAGGACATCCCATATTGTAATCAATCATGTCAAAATGAGGTTCCACAATTTTTGCAGCCTTTTCTAATGCAGTAATATCAGAGCCAAATAATTGAACAGCCAACGGACGTTCTTTTTCAGAAAATTCAATAAATTCAGTAATATTTTTGGATTTAGATTCTAGTTGTTCATGTTTTGCAACTATTGCATTTACGCTGGTTAATTCTGTAACAACAAGTCCTGCACCCATCCTTTTACACATTATACGTAGTGCAGGATCACTTACGCCCGCCATTGGAGCCAGAAATGCTTTACTTGTGAAATGTGGAAGTTGTGACATATGATAAGTTCTTCAGAATTATATATTAAATCTACATTTCCTAAATGAAGTTATGTTAGTAGATAAGAAAATTTTAGCAGGAGGCGCGACGATGATTATCGTTGGAATTATACTTTCAGGAGTACTAACAGACATGACACCAATTGGCAGAGAAGGAATGACTGAAGAAGAAAAGTATGAATTGATGGTTAATGAAAGAGAAAACGAAGATTTTAAAACACTTTCAGGTATTTTGGTTGGAATTGGATTTTTACTAATTTTGATTAGTTTTGGGGCACGCAGAAAAAGAAAAGGCGGTGCAAAGAAAATTGAAAAGAAACCTGTAACTAAGTAAAAGTTCGAAGTGTCTCAAAGAATGTATTTCGTTGAATAGGTATACGGCCAATTTCTTTTGCCAGACTTGCTAATTCCAATAATGAAGAATTAGTAGGCTTACCCGCTGCACGATAAATTTCCTCAGAAAATGCAGTTCCCACCAAATCATTTCCTCCATGAGATAATGCAACCTGAGCAAGTTTTGTTCCATAAGCGACCCAGTATACCGAGATATTCTTGAGGGTCTGTGCGAGCATTAATCTTGATAGTGCAATAATCTTTAGATCATAAATGGAAGAGGATTCATGAGTTACCATGTGTTTCTTTTCAAGTTCAGTATTGTCTAGACTAAACTTTAATGGAATCAAAGTGATGAATCCGTTAGTCTTTTTTTGTAACTCTCTAATCTTTATGAGATGATCAACAATGTGTTCTGGTTTTTCTATATGACCATAAAGCATTGTTACATTACTTTTAATTCCAAGATTATGTGCAATTTCAATTGTATCAAGCCATTGTTGACCAGTACACTTTCCTCGAATAATTTTTGTTCTAACATCAGGATGGAACAATTCAGCTCCACCTCCAGGCATTGAATCAAGACCGGCATCTTTTAGCCTAGATAAGATTTCAGTGACAGAGTTTTTTGTTAATTTTGAGAGAAAGAAAATTTCTGCTGCAGTGAATGCCTTGATAGTCATATCAGGATGTTTTTGTTTTATTGCAGACATCATTTGTTCATAATAATCAAGTTGCAAATCAGGATGAAACCCTCCTACAATGTGTACTTCAGTTGCACCCAAATCTTTTGCAGCTGTAACTCTTTTTTCTATTTGTTCAGGAGTGAGTGTGTAAGCATCGTCTTCTCCACCTTTACGATAAAATGCACACATTTGACAGCTAGCAGCACATAGATTAGTATAGTTCATGTAATATGATGATGCAAATGAGACAGTGTCGCCTACCAGTTTTTTCCTGACAATATCAGCCGCTGCGCCAATAACGTGTAGATTATCATCATTTAGGATTTCCATGCCATCATCAAATGTCAGTTCTTCGTCATTTATGGCATGTTCAATTGCAGTCGAGGTTCCAACCAACTCTTCTAGCATGATTCATTTGATAACAGTGAAAATATAAAACAATGCACCCCAAGCTTTAGTATGGTATTACCATTAATTGATGAGGATAAACCAAAGTGCTTTTTGTGTCACGATACATTTGATGACTACGATAATTTACGAAAACATCAAGAAACAAAACATAAGGATTATTTTGAATTTCACAATAAGAAGAGAGGCCCCGCACCAGGCGACGTCTCTATTTTTTAGATTTTTGTGATTCTAATAGTTCTAGTGCTTTTTGTTTGCCCATATTTGCCAAATCGTAATCCTTGTCAATAGCAAGCGCCTTTTTGAAGCAAACCAGAGCATAATCAAGTTTACCGATTTCACCCAACGACATCCCCTTACATGCAAGTGCCATTGCAAACCGAGGTTTGATCTTTAATGCAGAATCATAACAATCTATGGCATCTGAAAATTTAGACTTTGCATGAAGCAAGGTTCCTTTTCCGATTAATGCATCCAAATTTTTTGAATCTTCCTTTAAAACAGAATTGTAAACCTGAAATGATTGGGAATTTTTTCCCATTCTTTGTAAGGTTGCGGCTTTGTCTAACAATGCAGGAATATTTTTTGGATCAGAATTTAGAACTTCATCATATAGCAGTAAAGCTTCTTCATATTCCTGATCTTCTGCAAGATCGTATGCGTGTTCCAACATTTTTTGGAATTTGTTTTCCACTAGTTAGAAGAATATTTCCTAGATAATATTTATTTA
>LFEZ01000022.1 GCA_001510295.1 Thaumarchaeota archaeon casp-thauma4
TATTGGTCCAGGCTTACTTGAAGGAGATTCAAGGAAATTCTAGACTATAGCTAGTTTTTAATTGAATACAGTCCATACAATATCATGTTGTTATGGGTCGCAGGAGCAGCAATTGGTATTTTGACTGCATTCATATTAATTTTCAAATATACAAAAACTGGAAAAGATGATATGATCGGATATTCAGCAAAATGTGACAAATGCGGTACAGTGACAAACGGGGTTAAATGTCCGAAATGTACAACAAATACTAAGGATTGGCGATAATTATGATGGCAAAACCAAATTCAGATATGGAAGGTACAATTTGTAAAAATTGTCAACGAGCAATCAATGATCATCTACCCGAAGAACTTGAAGAATGTGTTAGAATTTTGGAGCTTCAAAAACTCAAAGATGGCGATTTAACCTAAATAACATCATCAAAGATATTTCTACCAGTTTCATGAAAATATCTATGCTCTATTTCTTTTAATTTTTTATTTACATCATGTTTTTCTGATTTAATTTTTAGTAAGGTGTAATCAGAGATTAATTTCCGTAATTCAGAATTTTTCAATTTATACGAGTTACTCTTGTATAAATAATATTAAAGCATATCAAGGGTATGCTAAAGCAAATTTTTCTAGTATTACTTTTAATTCCAATAACACAATTTGCATTTGCAGAACAAATTCCAGATTATAACAAACCATATGCACCAATCTTTTTCAACAAACCAATTTACAGTTGGACTGAAAAAGTAGAGATTACAATAATTGCTCCAAGTTGGAATACAGGAATAAATCTAATTGACAGTATCGGGGGCGATCCAAATTATTCAGTGAATGTTTACACAAACAATCATCAATTAAAACAGTACAAATTATACGAAACAGATCCTTCAAGTGGAATTTTTACAGGGAAAATTATTCTGACAGGATTTCTTCACGATGCTAATGGAGATGGAAAAAATGATACAAATCCAAGAACATTGGGTGAAGGTCCAAACGGAGGATATTTGCAAAATGAGGAAGATTCAGGAATTACAGTTTCATTTGAATTTGCAGATGGAGTTGTTCTAATAGAATCAGCAAAAATAGAGTGGAATGTAGGAGATTTACGAATAGTTGACGTAACAGAAGAGTCTGCAAAAATAAAATTGTTTGAAAGAGATATGAACCTAAACCCAGAGAGCATTGATACAATAAATATTGAAGTGTTTTCTGAGAATGATAATGCAGGGATAAAATTAGAAATTGCAGAAACTACAGAAGATTCAGGAATTTTTGAGGGAATAATATCAATTGTAAAAGATGACAAATCAAGTGGCAATCGTCTTTATGCATTACCATATTCACAAATTACTGCAAAATATACAGATAGAACATTACCAAAACCATACAATACTAATGATGATTTAGATATTTTAGCACAAGAAATTGTTATTTCAAACATACCTACAATTGAGAGGTTAAACATGAATGAAATAGGAATTTTAGGACAAACTGGAGAATTAATCGAAAAATTAGAAATAGGACAAACTGGAATGATATTTTCCAAAGTTAAGAATACAATAGATTTTACTCAAGAATTCGCGTACATTGTACAAATCAAAAATCAAGATAATAACGTCATATCATTGTCATGGGTAACAGGTAAGACAATACCATTACAGGAACTTGGTATGTCGGTGTCATGGATGCCACAAGAGCCAGGTAAATATTCAATTGAAAGATTTGTATGGAATTCTATTCAAGGTGCAATTCCATTAACAGAATCAGTTTCTACAGAAATCTTTATTCAGTAATTTTTAATCAGAAGTAATTTCACAATATTTGTTTGTTCCTTCAAAAAACTTTACAGAGTGTAATGGAATTTTATCTTTTAAATTTTCAAATATCCATTCAGCAATATTTTCTGATGTTGGAAAATCAAATAAATCATTGAGATTTCTATGATCAAGTTGTTCAATTGTTTCCCAACAGAGTTTCTTCATTTTATCAAACTCGATTACCATGTTTTCTTCATATGAAGCACCTTTTTTGACATCACCTTGAACTTCAACTATTATTCTAGAAGTATGACCGTGTGGTTTGCCACATTTTGGGTGACCTCTTAGTGTATGAGCAAAGTCAATCTCAAATGATACGCCTAAACGTGTTTTCATATGTTTACAAAGATTAATGATAATTAATACCTAAAGAAATTAGTCAGAATAATCGACGGTTTGTTGTATATTTTTTGCATCATCATCAATTGGAGAAACCTCTCCATTTTCAATATTAACAAACCAGCTATAAACCAATGATTGATTATTCTCAGCATCAAAGGTAAAAGTTACCTGATGAGTGAATTCATTGTTTGCTTCTAGAAATGGTGGAATGGGATCAACAAAAAATGTTGCATGTGTATTTTCATCATCAAATATTTTTTGACCTTCATGTTTTTCATTAATTTTTTCTTCAATGACTTCTAGAATAGTAATTCCTGAATCATTTAGTCCGGAATAAAATCTTACCATATCAATAGCAATTTTTTCATTACCTTCAAAGGAGTCATCAAGTATTGAATTAAGATCTTTTTCAGTTAATGCAGGATATACAAACAGCAAAAATAATCCAATTAATCCAAGATAGATTGGTGCTCTTTTCTTAAGAAAAGCTCTAAAACTTTTTGGGTCTTGAGGTTTTTTATAATCAGAATTTTTCTTAACCAATATTTTTCAAAAGTTTGTTGTGATTAAAAGTCTTAGTGACTTTCAGGTAGAACTGAAGAGTGATGGGATAAGATTTTCCAATCATCGCCAGTTTTTATGAAAACAAATGAGAATCTTGCATTTACAGTTTTACCGTCTACGATAAAGTTGTAGAGACCAGAATTTGTCATTAATGATTCAGTTTCATGTTTATGTTGTGTAACAATTTCAACATAAACTTGAGATTTTAGTAAATTTTCAAAATATTTTAAAATAAGATCATGCCCTTTTAGTTCTATATCAGAAAACGTTCCAAGTAGTAGTCCATCATTATGATATAATGACACTACTTGTTTAGGATCGTTTGTTCTAATTTTATTTACCCAAGTTTCTAACATAATTTTATCTAATTTTCTTAGTTATTATTTTTTTAGGATTTATCTGAACCACGTTTCTTAGCAACTTGCATGTACAAATCAACAGTTCCACTTCCAATTGGGATTTGGCTTCCAACAATTACATTTTCTGTAATTCCTCTAAGTTGTTCGATCTCTCCGGTTCTTGCTGCTCCTGCAATTGTTGGTACAGTAATCTCAAATGCAGCACGTGCCAATACACTATCTTTTGTACCTGCAATTCCATGACGTCCAATTTGCTGCATATAACCACGATGACACATTAAATCAGATACCAACATAAGATATCTCTGGTCAACTTCTAGACCCTGATCCTCTAGTGTATTACTTAATTCATTAATCAAAGCATTTCTTGCAGCTTCGATTCCAAGTGTTTCTGCAATTTCAGAAACATTGTTTGTTCTGACATTAGTTTTATCAATTCCTTCAACTTCCAAAACTTTAGAAAGATTAGAGCCTGTGGTTTGTATAACATATTCATCATTTTTTTTCACAATTGTAACACGTTCAATATCAGGAACACCTTTTACAGTAGTCTTTAGAATCTTGTTTTTTACTACAATGACAGTAGGTGCATCAGCCTCTTCATCAACTAATTTAAGAACAACAGAATTAATTCCATTATCTTCTATTTTGAATTTTTTGTTAGATTCTAATGCTACTTTGACATCATCTAATGTACAACCACGGTCAGATAATTTTCTTTCATTCATATTTAATGTAATTTTAGTTTTGTAGTCAGTATCAGCACTAATAATGAGATCATTGACAGTGGTTTGTAAAATATTTCGTGCAACTTGGATAGTTTTTGCTTGATCTGTTTTTGCATCGCCAGATAAGTAAATATCCATTGTTGGAGTAACAGGATTTTTTCTTGCATCTACTAATTCAATTAGTCTTGGAAGACCCAAAGTAACGTTTCTTTCGGCAATTCCTGCAAAGTGGAATGTTCTTAAGGTCATCTGAGTTCCAGGTTCGCCGATTGATTGTGCAGTCACAATTCCTACAGCTTGACCAGGTTCTGCTTGTGCACTATTGTATAATGATAATCCTTTTTTGGCTACTTTTTCAACACCGTCTTTACTTAGTTTTGAATTTTCTAATGATTTACTTACAATTTTTGATAAACGAGGATTAAATGTAGCAGTGTATTTTTTAATAATTGGTGCAATCTCATCTTTAGTTGCAACCTTACCAGAATCTATAATGCTTTCAGATTCAATCAATCTATCAACGTTAAATGCTTCACCGTGATCACTTTTTGCTACATCAATTCCATCTTCACCATACAAAAATTGAATAATATGTCCGTGTGGATCTCTTACAGTTCCATCATATTCAAGTTTAATGTGCTCTAATGCATTGATCAATCTTCGCTGCATGTATCCACTTTGTTGTGTTCTTACAGCAGTATCTACAAGACCTTCTCTACCACCCATAGCATGGAAGAAAAATTCAAGAGTAGATAGACCATCACGATAATTTGATTTTACAAATCCATGTGCGTCAGGATCGTTTTCATGTTGTTCAAAGTGAGTTAGAACTCTGTTATTGTAACCCTTGTTAAGACGGTTTCCTCTTCGTGACTGTTGGCCTAAAGCACCTGCCATTTGTCCTACATTCAATGATGAACCTCTAGCACCAGTTGTTGCCATAATTTTACCTGCATTATCATCATCCAATGAGAGATTAGCAGTAGTAGCAGCTCTATCTCTTAGTTTACCTAAATTATTTACAATATATGCTTCAAGAGTTTCTTGAGTAGTCATTCCTCTAGTTGCCTTTAGTGTTCCTTTCTTTTCTTGACTAATCAAATCTAAAACTTCGTCATATGTTTGATTTATGTCAGCAATAATTCCTTGACGATCTTTTTCTGGTACTTCCAAGTCACCATATCCATAACTAAATCCATAATGAGTGATGAATTGTTTGATAACAATTAATTCAGAGTTTAAGAAAATTTTTGCTTTTTCGTTACCATAATCTTTAGCAATTCTATGTAGTACACTTTCTGGTTCTTCAGCACCAATTGATGATTTATCAATTACACCACTGATTAATTGACCATTTTTAATTACAACGTCTTTTTCTTTTCCTTTAGTACCTTTAGACCACTTTGAAGTCATCACATAATTGAAATCTTCAGGAAGGAATATTGAGAATAATTGTTTACCAGTGTAAAGATTTTCTTTCTTGTTTTCAGGTTCTGGTAGTTTTCCAGTAAATCCTCCAAGCATTGCAAGATTTGCAAATTCTTGACTAGATAGAGTTGTTCCATCTTTTGTTAAGAGATATGCTCCAGTGATAAAGTCACGAAGACCACCAATGATTGGACCTCCAAATCTTGGAGAGATTAATTGATCTTGAACTCTCATTAGCAGAATTGCTTCAGAACGTGCTTCTTCACTTTGAGGTACATGAAGATTCATCTCATCACCATCAAAGTCAGCATTGTATGGAGGACATACTGATGGATGTAATCTGAAAGTTTTTCCAGGTAAAACGTGAACATAATGAGCCATTATAGACATTTGATGAAGTGATGGTTGTCTGTTAAATAATACAATATCACCATCCATCAAATGTCTTTCAACCAAAAATCCAATTTCTAAAGATTCAGCAATTAACGAACGATCTTCAACAAAGTCTAGTCTAATTTTTACACCGTCAGGACGGGTAATGTAATTAACACCAGGGAAAGTTGACGGACCATTGATTACTAGTTTTTTTAATTTTTCAATATTCCAATCAGTTACAATTTCAGGAATTGTTAATTTTTTTGCTACAATTTCAGGCACACCAACTTCAGATAAATCTAAATTTGGATCTGGAGAAATGACAGTTCTACTTGAAAAGTCAACACGTTTTCCAGATAATGAACCTCTAAATCGTCCTTCTTTTCCTTTTAATCTTTGAGTTAGTGTTTTTAGTGGACGTCCAGAACGATGATGTGCTTGTGGTATTCCGCTAACTTCATTATCAAAATAGGTTGTAACGTGATACTGTAATAGATCAACTAAATCTTGTACAATTAGTGGAGGAGTTCCAGCCTCTTTACTTTCTTTTAGTCTTTGATTTACACGAATAATATCAACTAATTTGTGAGTAAGATCGTCTTCAGAACGAATTCCAGTTTCTAGAATGATTGAAGGTCTTACAGTTACTGGAGGTACTGGTAATGCTTGTAAAACAAACCATTCTGGACGAGCAGTTTTAGGATCATATCCCAATAATAAAAGATCACTATCAAGAATTGTTGATAATCTTTCTCTAATTGTAATAGGCAGTAATCTATTTTCTCCAATTTCGGTTTTTTCTACAAAGGTTGTTGGTTTTGTAAAAATTAAGTCGTATTGTGACTTTCCGCAATGAGGACAGTCTTTTTGTTTTTTTGCCTTTTCTTGAATTTGTTCTGGAATTCTTTTTTGAGATAAGACAGTATATGAGGCTTGACGTTCTTTAATTTTAGAAAATTCTGCAATATCCTCAGGTGACATCTTGATTCGTCCACAAGTACGGCATGTACATTGTAATAATTTGTAAATATTATCAACAAATGCAATGTGTAAAACAGGTTCTGCTAATTCAATATGACCAAAATGTCCAGGACTTCTAGCAGCGGTGTTACCGTCAGTGAGACATTTTTGTCCAGGTTCTAAGACACCAAGTCTACCATCCATTAAACCTCCTTGTACAGCCATACCATCTTCATCATATGTTTCAGGTTGTGTAATTTCAACAACTGAATATTTTCTAATTTCTTGAGGAGACCAAACTGCAAACGTAATTGAATCAATTATTTTTGTGGATGTAACAGACATTATACTCGCTCCTTTAGTTTCAATCTTGGTGCAATGTTAAGACTGAGAATTTCCTGTAAGAGTAATTTGAAAGCATATGCAACTGAAACAGAGGATATAGGTGCATTTTCACCACATTGAGCACAAACGAATTTTCTTTTTCGCGCATCATGATAACCTGTTAATCCACATTTTTCACACAATAAAATATCAGTCTTATCAGATTCATCTAACAATCTATCTTTTAGAAGCATTGATGCACCATATGCAATTAAACAATCACGTTCCATTTCACCAAATCTCAAACCACCACCACGAGCGCGACCTTCAGTTGGTTGTTTTGTAAGCATTTGAACTTGACCTCTTGCTCTAGCATGTATCTTATCAGCAACCATGTGATGAAGTTTTTGATAATATACAACTCCGATAAATGTTTCAACTTCAAATGATTTGCCAGTTCGACCATCATACATTTTTTCTTTACCAGAATACTTGAAACCCTCTCTATCAAGAATTTCTCTTGCAATATCCATTTTTTCTCCAACAAATGCAGAACCATCAAATTGTTTTCCTCTAAGTGCTGCAGCTTTTCCACATACAGATTCCATCATCATTCCAACAGTCATTCTGGATGGAAATGCGTGTGGATTAATCAAAACATCTGGTTGAATTCCTTGTTCGGTGTATGGGAGATCTTCTTGTTTTGCTAAAATTCCAAGTACACCTTTTTGTCCATGTCTTGATGCAAATTTATCACCAATTTCTGGAATTCTCATATCACGTACACGAATTTTATACATTTTTCCACCTTCATTTGATTGAGTCATTACAACAGTGTCAACAACGCCATGTTCAGAAGGTCTTACACCAACTGATGTATCACGTCTGTATGGACCACTTGTTTCAAATTCTTTGTACTCTTCCATAAATCTTGGAGGACTAGTTTTTCCAATTAAAATGTCACCGCCTTCAACAGTGGATTCAGTTGCTACAATTCCATCATCTTCTAACATTCTGTATGCTTTTTCACCTTTGTATCCTCTAACATTATCATCTGCGTTTGGAACCTCAAAGTTATCTCTCATTCCACCAGGATATTGTTTAGCTTCGGTATCATAAATTCTATAAAAGAAGGTTCTGAACAATCCTCTATCTACGGAGGAACGATTCAATACAATTGCATCTTCAATGTTATATCCATCAAATGGCAATACCGCAACAGTACAATTTACTCCTGCAGGTCTTTCTTCCATTCCAAGTAAGTTCATTGCACGTGTTGAAACAATTGGACCTTGTGGATACAACATTAAATGTTGACGAACGTATGTACTAGTATTCATCATAGGAGTTGAGAATCCAAGACTTTGTTTTGCCATTGCAGATTCGTAAGTATTTCTTGGAGATTGATTATGTTCAGGATAAGGAATTATTGATGCGCCTGCACCGAGAATTGCAGATGGGAAAATTTCCATATGTGTGAATTTTTTTGTATTTTTATCATCAAATGTTACATAACAATTTTCTTCTTCATTTGCATCTAGTAATTCAATAACACCCATTCTTATAAGATCATTCCAAGAAATTAATTTCTTGGATATTTTTTCAAGAATATCTTGTGAAAGTAGATTTTTACCGTCTTTAATTATTACAAGAGGTCTAAGTACACGACCTGCATTGCAGTTAACATACAATCTTTGAGTTGCACCTTTTGCTTCAGGTTTGTGTATAGAAATTCCAACATGTGGATGAATCTTTGAACTTCTTCTAAAGTCACGCATTTGTTCAACCAAATTTTTTCCATCTTTATGGAATCCAATCAATTTTCCATCAACGAATATTCTAGTACCATCTTTTTTAACATCATTTGATGTGGATACTAAATCAGATACACCGATATCAAATAATTTTTCAACAATTTCCTCAGATGGCACATTTTGAGAGATAATTGCAGATAATGCTAAATTCTTTACCAGACCACAGTTTGAACCTTCAGGCGTTTCACTTGGGCAAATTCTACCAAAGTGTGTTGAATGAAGATCTCTTGCTTCAAAGTTTGGTTGAGTTCTACTTAGAGGGGATTGTACTCTTCTTAAATGACTGATAGTTGAAAGATAATTGGTTCTATCAAGTAATTGCGTAACACCAACACGTCCTCGACCCCAGTTTCCAGTAGCAATTGCATTGTTTAATTTATCAGAAACAATTCCCGGTCTTATGGCTGCAGCAACTGCATTAATTCCACGTTTCTGACCAGAGCGTTCTAATTGATATTTCATATCTCGAACTAAATTACGGAATGCGGTTCTAAACAAATCAGCAAGCATCTGACCTGCAAATTTGATAACTTTATTTCCATAATGATCTTTGTCGTCTGGTTCAATCCATCCTAACTTTAATTCTAATAATTTACATGCAGCCTCGCCCATAAAATGAGCCTTTTCTTTTCTGTTTTCAGGATGTTTACCCAAATGAGGCAATAGGCCCCAATCAAGAAGTGTTTCAGCTCTTTTAATTTGAAATTCTTCTAACATTCCAGGTGCAATTCTTTTACTGATGTAAACAATTGCATCTTTTGAGGTTGGAACATCACCTGCTTTTTCAAATGAACCTTCCAAGTGATTTTGTATTTCATCAACAAGTGATACTGCACCTGCAATATCTTTATCAGATTCCAATCCAAGCGCACGCATTAAAGTTACAACAGGAATATCTACAGGAGAACCAGGAATTTTTGCGACAATCATTCCATCATCTTTCAAGATTAATTCTAATTTTGCTCGATAACCAATGATAGAAGAATAAACTTTGGCCTTGAAAACTAATTTTCCTCCCACTTTTTCTTTTTCGACAATAATTTTATTGTAAGAAAGATCTTCTAGTCCAACTACAACTCTTTCAGAACCATTAATGATAAAGTATCCGCCAGGATCCTTTGGATCTTCTTGATGTTCAATTAATTTTTGATCATTAAATGTATTTAGAATGCATGCATGTGATTTGACCATTACTGGCATATCACCAATGTGAACGAAACGTGTTTCAAGAGTTTTACCATCTTCGACAACACTTGCTTCCATCATGATTGGGGCAACATATGAAATATTTCTCAATCGTGCTTCTGCAGGAGTTACATGAGTGATGGAGCCATCTAGCTCCATCATACGTGGTTGTTGAAGTTTAAGTTTTCCAAGTTGAATTTTGTAAGGATATTCTGTATTTTCAATTTCAATTTTCCCAACTTCTTCAATGATACTTTGTAATCCATTATCTAAAAATTCATCAAAAGATGTAAGATGTTGTCGTGCAATACCTTCTCTTCGAAGTATGTCTTGAATGACTGGCCATCGTTGAGTAAAATTTTCTGTCATTAAGTTTCCACCACGTATCTGTAATAGGTAGATTCTCCAGCAGTTCCACTTTTTCTTGTAATTCTTATCATGTCACCTGGTTTAACACCTAGTCCAAGAATTGCAGGATCTGTTACAAAAATTAATGGTAATTCTGTTGGCTTACAATTGAATTCGTCTAAAACTTTTTGTGCATCTTTTTTTGTGATAATTTCATGTTTTGGGACATAAATGTGATCTGGTACTAAAACTGGAATTTTCTTGGTTGCCATCTAATTCAATCCCCCACGCATAACATTAGTTATAGAAAAGAAAGATTGATACAAACTGAACAAATTTTCTATGAGCGCAATATATATTTAATTAGAAATTTTTCAGGAATTTCAAAAATTTTCCATTCTAATTGGTTTTTTTTATACAAACCGGTTAAATATGATCCAAATGTTACAGAATTGTTGAAATCAAAAGAGATTTCGGTTCTTGTAATTGCTAGTTTAATTTTATTGCCATTTTTGGGCGGAGAATCATTTGCTCAATCCAATCAAGTATTGACAGTTACAACGGAAAAAGAATCCTATGCATCTGGAGAACCAATTGTAATTTTAGGACTTGTCGAGATTAGACTTGCAGAAATTGAAGCAATTATTCAAGTTATTAATCCAATGGGAAATAAAATTGACATTTCACAAATTGATGTTGAATCTGATGGAAGTTTTTCTAAAACTATTAAAACATCAATAGGTGGATTGTGGAAAGAGGCTGGAACTTATACAATAATGGTAAATTATGGAAAGAACTCAACACAAGTTGAATTTGAATATGGAGGATCGATATATGCAGGTGGTCAAAAGAAAATAATTATGGTAGGAGATCATTCTTTAGAATATCAAATAGCTTGTGCAGAAATTCTTGGAATTACACCTGATACTGAAAATAAATCACTGATAATAAAAATTAAAACAGATTGTGATGGAGAATTAGCTATCACATTACCAAAAGAAGTTATAGATACAGACGAAAACGGATTCCTTATTTTAGTTGACGGAGATGAAACTGATCACAATGCATCATCAGTTGGTGAATTTTGGACTTTAACAATACCATTCTCATATGGTTCTGAAGAAATTGAAATTATTGGAACATTTGTTATTCCGGAATTTGGTACAATTGCAGCACTAGTTCTAGTGATAGCAATTTCTTCAATTATCTTAATTTCGACAAAGAATAAGCAAATTTTTATTCCAAAAATGTAGTTCAAAAATAAAGTTTGAAATGTATAAATAATGAGAATTAAAACAATTTTCAAGATGAACGTTCAATCTATCGTACTTTTGGTGACCATTATGGCAGTAGGAAGTATGGGAGCCGCATCACAGGCTTTTGCAGCCGCTACACCAGTACCTCTATCAATAGAGTCTAATGGTGTAACATTTGATCATTACTCTACAATTGAGATAACTGGTCAAGTTGGAACGATAAGAGTGGGAACAGATGTAACATTAATTGTAACAGGTGCAAATGGAGTAGTAACAATCAAACAGATTACTCCTTCTTCAGATGGAAGTTTCTCATTTGACATCAACACTGCAAGTCCTTTAATGAAATATGACGGAGAATACAAAATTAAAGCAACATACGGCGATGCAAACATCAATGATG
>LFEZ01000023.1 GCA_001510295.1 Thaumarchaeota archaeon casp-thauma4
TTGATGAAGAAGAAATAATCAAAGTAGCAAAATTAATGAAAATTGATCTCGAGGATCATGGTGAGCATGTGAGCCGTATAAAAAAAATGCTTGAATATTTTGATATTTTGGACCAAATTGATCTATCTTCTGAAGAAATTACGTCTCAACAAAAATCTCTAAATGAATTACGAAAAGATGAATTTATTCCAAATGATAAAAAACTAATCGAATCATTAAAAAACTTTCGCGAACATTATGTTCGTGCACCAAAGATGAATTAGATGAATCTGAATACTTCTATTTTAAAATACATCGAAGATGTTAAATCTGGAACTTTTACTGTTGAAGAATTTACTGCTGCAACTTTACAACGAATTAAAGATGTGGATGGAGATGTACATGCATATCTTTCATTAAATGATTCTGCAATAAACGATGCAAAAATAATTGATAAAAAAATATCTTCTGGTGAGAAAATCGGTCGGGGTTATGGATTTCCTATTTCAATCAAAGACAACATTTGCATTACAGGTACTAAAACTACATGTGCTTCAAAAATATTGGAAAATTTTATTGCTCCATACACTTCAACTGTAGTAAATCGTTTACAAAATGAAGATGTAGTAATTACTGGGAAAACAAATTTGGATGAATTTGCTATGGGATTGACTACTGAATTTAGTGCATTTGGTCCTACAAAAAACCCGTGGAATCTCAAGTATGTGCCAGGAGGATCTTCAGGTGGAAGCGCTGCATCTGTAGCTGCAAATGAATGTCTTGCATCACTAGGTTCTGATACAGGAGGATCTGTTAGAAACCCTGCTAGTTTTTGTTCAGTTGTAGGTCTAAAACCAACATACGGATTAATCAGCAGATATGGATTGATTTCTTATGCAAACAGCATAGAACAGATTGGTCCAATGACTAAAACTGTAAAAGATTCTGCATTTTTGCTAAACATAATTGCAGGTCAAGACGCTAATGATGACACCACAATCAATAACAATAATGTCAATTATCTAGAAAATATTGAAGACGGAATTGAAGATAAGAGAATTGGAATTATAAAAGAAATGACTATTGATGGTCTAAGCTCAGAAGTTGCTACTGCTACAAAAGATGCCATAAAAGATTTTGAGAGTTTAGGTGCTTCCTGTGATGAGGTAACACTTCCTACCATTCCTTACACTGTTGCCGCATATTATACAATAACTTCAACTGAGGCGGGCAGTAATCTTGCACGTTATGATAACATACGTTATGGTTATGAATTGGAATCTGAGGGATATGAATACAATTCATACATTTCTAAATCACGAACAAAATTTGGACCAGAAGTAACACGTAGGATTATTCTGGGAGGTTTCGTACCGTCTGCAGGATATGCAGGTAAATATTTCTTAAAGGCACTAAAAGTAAAATCAAAATTAACATCTGAAGTCAATAAGGCATTTGAAAACTTTGATTATCTGATTGCACCTACTACTCCTGTACAACCATTTAGATTTGGAGAAAAAATTGATGATCCTGTAACTTTAATGTTATTAGATTACAACACGGTCACTGCAAATCTTACCGGTAAACCTGCTATTTCAGTTCCATATCGCGTAGTTAATGGACTTCCTATAGGAATGCAAATTATGGGAAATAGTTTGGAAGAAAAGTCACTATTGCAATCTGCATACGCTTTAGAATCAAAAACTAATTTACCGGCGGTTCCATTATGACCAAAATAGGATTAGAAATTCACTGTCAATTAACAAAGTTGGAGAGTAAATTGTTTTGTTCATGTAAGGCAAATTACCGAGAGTTTGAACCAAATCATAACATTTGTCCTATCTGTATAGGATTACCAGGCTCATTACCGAGATTAAATCGAAAAGCAGTTGAATCTGCAACAAGTATTGCCATGGCATTAAGTTGCGAAACGCCTGAAAAAATTGCATTTTTTAGAAAAAATTATTTTTATCCAGATTCCCCAAAAAACTTTCAGATTACACAACTCAATGTTTATGGCAATATGAGTGTGGGAGGAGAGGGATATGTTAATGTCGAAGATAAAAAAATTAAGATTAGGCGTATTCAATTAGAAGAAGATCCAGGGCGAATCATTTACGAAGGTGCCTCTGAAAGAACCAAAATAACGCTGGTAGATTATAATCGAGCTGGAACCCCTTTAGTTGAAATTGTGACGGACCCTGATTTTGAAAGTCCACGTCAAGTTAGAGTATTTTTGAATATTTTATCGGATTTGTTAGAAAATCTGGGGGTTGCAGAACCTGGTTTGGAAGGGGCAATGCGTGCAGATGGAAATGTTTCAATTGAAGGTGGAAATAAAGTTGAAATTAAAAATATAGGTTCATTTCATGATTTGGAAAAAGCGTTACACTTTGAAATTACAAGACAACAAAGTTTGTTTGAAAGAGATATTGAAATTGCTCAAGAAACCAGACATTGGGATGATAGACGAAAGATAACGGTTAGTTCTAGAAGTAAAGAAGAAGATCAAGATTATAGATATTTCTTAGAAAATGATATTCCTTGGGTGAAAATTGATCAAAGTACCAGAGATGCACTAAAAGAAAACATGCCTGAGAGTATTAGTTCTAAAAAAGAAAGATATGTTGAAAAATTCGATATTGCACCACAGGTTGCAGGCATTATTGCATCAGACAGATACTATTCCAAATTATTTGAAAATGCGTACTCTGAACATAATGCAAAAGATATTGCAAATCTTTTAACAACTGATGTGATAGGTTTCATTGATACCAAAGAAAAACAACAAAACTCAAAGATTACCTCAAAACATCTATCTGATTTGATTGATGCGATAAACTCTAAAACAATAACTAGAAATTCCGCAAAAATTGCACTTCAAGAGATTATGAAATCTGGTAACGACATGAAAGATATCTTACAAGAAATGGATTTAGGTCAAGTTTCAGATTCATCTGAAATAGATACTTTAATCTCTCAAATTTTTAAAGATGAAAAACAAGCTGTAATTGATGCCAAAGAGCGTCCTGAAACAATAAATTTCCTAGTTGGAAAAGTAATGCAGAAAACAAAAGGCAAGGCAGATCCTGTGAAAACACTTGAGTTGATTAAATCGAAATTAAATCAATGAATCGAATATTATTCATAATTCCAGTTGCAATCTTAATAATTATAATTGTGGCATATTTTGCCGTACCGTCAGATGAAAATACAGAAATATTAAAAAATCCTCAAATATCAAAATCTGAAAACTCTCAAACATTAATTCAAATAAATGTTCAATCATTATTCAAAGTAATGGCTTATGAAGATGATTTTGAAATTATTGACGGCCAAAAAATTTGGCGTAATGTTTTCTATGAGCTGGATGAATCAAATAACATGATTTATGATACTTTAAAAAATAATAAAAAATCAGCTGTTGTTTTTCCAATATTTACTACAGCAGCATATTCTGAACCTGGCTTTTACACATTTTATCGTGGTGAGTGTAATGGAGAATTTGAAGGGGTGTTATTCCAAGATGATGATTGTTTGACAGTTAATCTGGAAGATGAATATAGTCCTCTCTTTACATCGAGTGTCGATGGTATTCAAGTCCTAAATCTTTTAGGCTATGAAATTATAAACGACATTACAATTCATCAAAATCCTGCCATTCTTTCAGAATATGAAAAAATTATTTTACTACACAACGAGTATGTCACTTCTGTGGAATTTGATGCAATCACATCTCATCCAAATGTGATCTATCTATATCCAAATTCATTGTATGCAGAAGTTAATTTTGATGAAGAGTTGTGGGAGATATCTTTGGTAAGGGGGCACAATTATCCTGAAACTACAATAAAAAATGGGTTTGATTGGAAATTTGATAACAGTCATGAAGAATATGATGTAACCTGTGACGATATGAAATTTTCAAAGATAGATAATGGCTGGATGTTAAATTGTTATCCTGAGAATATACTTCATAAGAATAAAGAATTGTTAAAACAGATCAAAGAATTTTAAAATTTCATATCGTTATGAAAGCAGGTTTGTTCTCCTGTATGACATGCTGGACCTGATGGTTCTACCAGATAAATTATTGCATCTGAATCACAATCCACGAGTATCTTTTTTACTTTCTGCGTATTTCCTGACTCTTCTCCTTTCATCCATAGTTTATTTCTGGAGCGACTCCAAAACCATGAATTCCCAGTTTTTTTAGTTAATTCTAATGATTCTTTGTTTGAATATGCCAGAGTAAGTACCTCTTTTGAGTTTGTATCTTGAACAATTACTGGAATTATTCCATTTCCTTTCTCAAAATCAATATCTTCGATTTCTTTTAATGTCATTTTTTACCGCCAATCTGGTTTGCAACCATTGGTAAAAATGCACCTACATCCGATACAATTCCTAATGCCTGCCAAGTACCCCTATCCATTAATTTTGTTACAGTTGGCTGATTGATATCAATTACAATGACCTTTACGTTTGCTGGAAGCATGTTGCCTGTAGCTATCGAATGTAACATTGTAGATACCATAATTACCATGCTTGCATCCTTCAAAACTTTCTTGTATTCCTTTTGAGCTATTGAAATGTCTGTGATTACATCTGGTAATGGACCGTCATCTCTTAATGAACCTGCTAAGACAAATGGAATATTTTTCTTAATACATTCATACATTATTCCACTTGTTAATTTTTTCTGTTGTACCATTTTCTTTAAAGACCCTGCTTTGAATACAGAGTTTATAGCATCCATGTGATTCCTATGACCTCTTACAGCTAATGTTCCATCTTTAACATTCATTCCTAACGAAGTACCAAGTGTTGCATATTCAACATCATGTACTGCCAGTGCATTTCCTGCCAATATTGCGGTTATGTGTCCTGATTTAACTAATTCTGCAACTGCATCAGCTGCACCAGTATGTACGATTGCTGGACCTCCAACTAGAACAATTTTTCCACCTTGTTTTTTTGTTCGAATAATATCTTCTGCAACCTTACGTGCAATATGTTGGGTTGGTCTTTCACTTGAACTACCGCTTCCCATGAATTGAAAAACATTCATCCCTTCTCTTGGACGTTCAGGAGTTGAAACTTTAATTCCATCTTCACCAACTACTACTCTGTCCCCCTTTCTAACTTCTCTAATTGGCACACAAGATGCCTTGTTTCCTTTCACAATGATGCATTTATCCATCATCATGTCATCCACATTAATCCATTTGTTATTATGATAAATTGATGTATGATTATTTGTAGTACTGTAGAAATTATCTGGAAAGAGCATATTCCTTATAGCTACTTTTGTTTTACATTTTTTTTGAGTTTCTGTAGTTGCACCCTCTCTATGTAATGCAGTCATCATTTCATTCAGATGTGCCGTGTTTTTTCCAATAATTCGTAATTTTGCATAACTTTGATCTGTTTTCAGTTTTCCAACTGAGATTTTCATAACTTCAAATTTACCTTCAAGATCCATAACTCTGTCAAAGATTTTTGTTAAAACTAGTGAATCGATAAGATGTCCCTTGACCTCGATGATTTCCGAATATTTGTTCATCTTAGTATGATAATAGATGGTATTAATAAAATCTACACAGGTAAAGCGACTTTGCCTTTGTACTCTACAATGTTATCTTTTTTCAATAATTCTACAATGTTGTCTTTTTGTTCTTGATTAAGACTTTGAACTAGGGATTTTGATGTACCTTTTGAATCACATATTGCAATAATATACCCACTAGAATCCGTTAACACAAATCCTGATGATTCATCAACTACTGCATACAGATTTTCTTCACCCACCGGTTCCCAAACATTGGTTTTGTTATCTCTTAATGCCAAAGCTGGCATTGCTCTATCATTTGAAATTGAGTTTAGATATGCACGTGAGGCCTCCACTCTTTTTTGACCCATCTTTAATGCTTGGAAATATTGCATATGATAGAAATATTATAAAAGCGATATAAATTAACAACTCTATGCCTCTACTAAATACAACAATAATACGCTTAAATGAAATTACAACCCTAATTGAAGATAAATCACAGTTATCATCAGAAAATGAATCGCTCATAAAACAAATTTTCAAAGAAATTAATAAAAAAGGTGAAAGATATGATGTTGATGAAATTGAATCGTGGTTTGAAAATGAAGGTAGTTGGAATGTGAAAGAAGTCAGGACAAGAATTGTGAATATTTCACATTATGCACAATCAAAATTTGAAGAAAGAAACAAGTTTAGAATTGTAGATGATACATGCGATGATGGGGATTCATGTAATTGTGGAAGCTAATTGGATTCTATCTGCTTTAACAATCTTGAAACAATTTCTGCATTATTTTCTCTCTCTTTGGTAATTTCGTTTAATCTTGAATTTTCATCTTCAATTCTAACTTTTTTACTAATAATTTGAAAATACTCTGCATCCAAATCATTATTTGATTGGAGGCGTTTTATTATTTCAAATAAAATTCCAATTAATTCATTTTGTGCTTTTACCAATTCATCATTGTTTTCAGACATTATTGCTACACTAAAAGTAAGTTTGTATTTATTTTAAGATGTCCATAAGGATCTTCTTTACATCGGTATCCATTATTTGTTCAACAGCTGAAATAATGAAGGGTTTAACTTTTTCAGGATCAGTATCTTTTTCATATATTTTTGCCTGTAATGCCATCTCCAATTTGTCTAATTCATGGACCAATTTTGATTCTGGCGTATTTTTGTCCAAAAATTCTTTCCAGATATTCATATACTCTTCTTGAATTTTTTGTGGGAGTGATTCTAAAATTTCACTCATTGCAAAAGTTTCCAATTCTGATTTTTTGTCATATTCAATTTGTTCAGGCATAAAATCTCCTATTTTTGATTCAGCCCAATCATGTAAAATTGACATCTTTAGTACTTTTTCGGAATTAAGCGACTTCATATCTGACAATACCATTGACATCACCGACAACATGTAGGAGTGTTCTGCAACTGATTCTGAATCGATTAATCCTACTTTTATCTTCCAACCTGAACGAGGTAATTTTTTTAATTCTGCAATCTGAAAAAAGAATTTTGAAATCATGGTTTTTATTTAATTTGTTTTTAATAAGGTTCTTTGTTATGACGTGATATCTAAAAATCTCTTATCTGCTAAAACATTTTTGAATTCTTGATTATTTTTGGATTTATTTTTTAAATTAGGCATGACATTAACTGCTTTTTCAAGAAATGTTAGAAATTGTTCAATATTGTTTAATTTTAAAAAATTTGATGCCATATCATACAAAACATCGCCATTTTCGGGATAAATATCCAATAATCTTGCACAGATAGAATTTGATTCGGTAAACTTATCTAATTTTTTTAGTATACGTAATTTATGATATAATATAATTGCGTCATCAGGGTTGTTTTTTAACAAATAATCACAAATTTCTATTGCATTGTCAAATTCACCTGTTTTTCTAAATATTGATATTTTATTTATCAACACAGATTTCTCGTTTGGGTTAATTTGTAAAAATTTATTATAACAAGATAATGCATCAGAATATTTTTTTAGTTTACTCAAAGAATATCCTTTATTGTTTAAAGCGATTAAATTGTTTGGATCGTTTTCTAAAACTAGTTCATATTTTTCAATAGCTTCTTGAAATCTTTTTTTGAGGAATAAATCATTCCCTTCTTCAATTTTGTTCAAGACGAATATGGTTGGCACCATACAAATTTTAACATACCCTTAATACGTATGCGTCAACCAAAATTTTATGAAGATTTATACAAAAACAGGAGATGAAGGTAAAACTTCATTGTTTGATAACTCGCGAGTTTGGAAATCCGATGAGCGTATATTGTCATATGGCGCAATTGATGAACTGAATTCCTCCATAGGTGTTGCATTATCGCTAGAATTAGATTCTGAAATTAAAGATATTTTAATCAAAATTCAAAATGATCTGTTTATTGTTGGCTCTGATCTTGCAAATCCAAATATGTCTGATAAGAAAATTAGGACAACTTCTGAAATGATTACATTCATAGAACAAAAAATTGATTTACTAGAAACTCAATTGAAACCACTAACTAGTTTCATTCTTCCAGGAGGTACATTGTTAGCATCAATCATCCATTTATCTAGAACAATATCTAGACGAGCAGAAACTCATGTTGTTGCACTATCAAAAAATGAAGAGATAAACAAAGACGCTGTAATCTATTTGAATAGAATTTCAGATCTATTGTTTGTTTTAGCACGTTCAATTAACAATCGAAAGAAAATATCGGACATAATTTGGAAACCCTGAAAGGAACGCTTTAATTTCAATCAATTTGTAATTTTTTCATGCCGAGGTAGCTCAGCCTGGGAGAGCACCACGCTGAAGACGTGGCTGTCGGGAGTTCAAATCACCCCCTCGGCATTATATTTCATTACAATGAAATATTTAATAACGTGATATTCTGATTTTCAACGAATCATATGGTAGAAAAGAAAAAAACTGCGAAAAAAATTGTAGAAAAGAAAAAAACTGCGAAAAAAATTGTAGAAAAAACCACGAAAAAAATATCTAAGAAAAAAGCAGATTATGAACCTCTAGATTCTGGAATTGTAATAGTTGATGACGACTTATCCATAGATAAAGAAAGTGAACGTGAAGAGAGACGTGCATATCTTGAAGAATCTCGTTCTCAAGAAGCAAGTTCTGATTAGCAATCCTTTTCAAATACTGCATGATGTCTAATACATGAAAGCATTATGCATGATTACCGTAAAACCAGGCATGGTGGATAACGTAGTTCAAATTTTAAGAAAAAAAAGAAAAATTTCAAAAGACATAATGATTGTAACTGGAAGAGCCGACATATCAGTCATTTTAAACTCATCATTAGATGAAATTAACAATGTTGTAATTGATTTAAAAAATGTAAAAGAAATTGTCAACACTGAAACATTAATTGAAGTAGAGGTGGATCTAGGATGGTAAGGGCTGTAATACTTGTCAAATCTCCAAAAAAGTTGATATCTGCAAGATTAAGAAAAATAAATAAAATCACTGAATCATTTGCTGTCAGCGGTCAATTTGATGCTGTGGCAGTAATTGATGTTAAAGAATTATCGGAAATTAAATATGTTACAACAGAAATACAGAAAATTCCAGGGGTGGAACGAACTGAAACCATGGTGGAAGTAAGTTAATAAAATGTTATAACTAATAATGGTGTAAAGTGGATATGAACATTAAACGAGTTGGAAATATAATTTTGGAAGTAAAAGATTTGGATGCATCCATTAAATTTTACTATGAAATTTTAGGAATGCCGATAAAGAATGAAAGACGGAACTGGGTGGATTTAGGTCAACAATCAGGAGGCACATTGAGTTTACATCCTGCATCAATTACCACACCTAATGCAAACTTGTCAAAAGAAAATGGAATTTTAATTGGATTAACGGTAGGCGATTTAAATTCTGCAATGCATGAATTATCGGAAACAAAGGTAGAGATATTCCGAGATGTTCAAGAGCGGCAAGCTGGTAAAAATGCAGTAATTTTGGATCCTGACGGATATATGATTTCATTATTTGAACCTGATTTTTCAGAAAATAAAGATAAACAAACTTCCGGATATATTGGATTCACACCTGAGTAGTTATTTTTTTAATTTTATTTATCAATGTTGTATTTGATTGTGTTTTTTTATTAATTGTGACATAGTGCGTTATGCCATTTTTATAAAATAATAAAATAATAATTTTTTTATGGTTAATTGAAATAAATTCCACATCTCCTAATACTTTAGATGTTCTTTCTCTTAATTTCATCATGGATGCGATTGCAAAAAACTCATGACGTATCGAATCTGGTGAAAATATTGGTTTTATTCCTGGTCTAATTTTTCCAGATATTGTACGACCATATTCATTGAAAACTCCTGCATAACGTATATCCTTAGAAATGGCTAAAATTTTTTCACATTTCTTTCTATTTTGTGTGACCGTTTTTGTCCAAGAGTGACTATTCATAATTGTCTAAAATGTTCTATAATTAATAAACCACATCAAATATTGATTTTTGAAAATGGTTGTTGAATATAAAGAAAAAATTAATAAAATACTTCAATCAGAAGCAATCAATTATCTTGAAACTTCAGAAAGGCTAGTTCTCAGAAATATATTGGAAAAAGAGATAATTTCAGAATTAGAGGCGGTCAGTCTAGATAAAATTCTTCAAAAATATGAAAAATTCATTAAAAATTAGATTGTGAGGATTTTTTTTCAGATTTCTGAATTTGCTTTTTTAGCTCAAGATTTTCTTTGAGTAATTTATCATTTGCTTCTTTTAGAAGTGAAAAAGACTTTTCTTTATTGTAAAGTGGATGACCTGGAGGAAATATTGATCTAGAGCCATTTAACAAACCGTCTGCATATTGGCGAAACATTTGATTAAAATCTTCAAGGTTTGGCATTAGAGATGCATTTGTTCGGTTAAATTTATCGTGAATTTCTTTAATTCCTGTACCTCCTGTTGGAGGTCTACTTGTAGGTGGATAACGTACTGAATCCACCAAGCCATGATTTACATCTACAGTGTTAAAATGTGTTTTTTTGTAATTAAAGAATCCCATGTCCATATTAACAAGGTTTTTTGAACAATATTTTAGCATTCGTATAGCCGCTGTGTGCTCAAATTGTTAACAAACATCGATTTTTAGTCATATTCTTCTGATCGCAGATCCTTATAGCGATCATAAATTTGGATTGATTCATGCAACACAATAAAGTGAAACGTTGTCTAAAATGTGAGAAAATAATTCAAGATGTAGAATTACATAAAATTGTGATGTATGTTATAGAAGAGCAGTTCACCGAACACCACTACGAACATGTGGAATGTCCAGATAAATTTACAATCTAATTTGAATGATAATAAACTGGGTATAACTCTCCAGTTTCTCTGCTATTATACTTCCATTCATCCTCATTCCATATCTTCTTTGAAAATTCTTTTCTCAATGAAGGATGAATTCTATTATAGACATCTTCGCCTATCAAAATTTCTTGAGGTTTTGCTTTTGCTTGAATTTTTGCAGCAATATTCATTGCAGGACCTAAAAGATCTACATGGGACTTTTCAGCATCAGAGCCATAACGGACAATCATGTTTGTTCCAAAGTCAATACCAATTTTTATAAATAAATCAGGATAATCGTATTGATTCAAAATTGGATTGATGCCCTCTTCAATAATCTTAATCATGGATTTTGCAGCACTAATTGCATTATCTGCAGCAATCAAAGAGCTCGCATGAACGAAATATCCGATCACCGCATCTCCTACAAATTTTAAAACAAATCCACCATGAGCATTAAGTGCAAATGCCATTTCTTGTGCAAATGAACTAATTATGATTGCAACTTTTTCTTCAGGTAATGTTAAGGTAATATTTGTAGAGCCTACCAAATCAACATACATTACAACCATCGATTGTTTTTCATGAACATGTTTTCTAAGATATGCATCAGATCTATCTACCGTTGCGTCATATTCGATCCCTTTTTTTAATGAATTCCAAATTCTTTTCTGAGTTTCTTGAATCATTGTTTCAGAATCTATTACCCTCATGTTGCTCTTTCCAAGCATCATGTCTACAACCCTGTCTTTTTGAGTGGTATCTTCTTGGGCTGAACTTGTAGAAGGTAATTCGCTATCTTTTTTATTTTCCATTGTTATATAGTTAAAAAAATTACTGTATTTTATGCTTTTTCCGTGAAAACATATGGAGTATCAAATTCTTGATCCATTGTCCAATAAGTTGGTAAAGAAATTGTAGATGTCACGGTTAATTCAAATTTTTTGATGGATGTTCCCCATCCAAAATGAGTTTTATCTCTAGAAAATTCCCGATGAAAGTGACTCCCAGTTAGTACAAACGAAGAATTTGAAATATGTGACGATTCTAGTGCGTTTTTAATTACCGATTCTGCCAAAACTTCTCCAATTTCTGGAACTCCTCCTATGACAAAAATGGATTTTTTTGAAGGGATTTTTTTAAAATCGTAACTTGTCGCATCAGAGCACACAGGGTTGAAATCAATTCCTGTTTTTTTAGACAAACTTTCCTGCAAGTTTACTAAATTTTCATCAATTTCAATAGAGATTGAATCTAATTCTAAGACTCTTCCACAGTATGCAATTCGACCATCACCTGACCCGATATCTATAATTTGTTCAAATCCAAGAGTTTTAGCGTTTAGTGCTAAACACCATGCAGATAACATCCATGTAGGATAAAATGGTGCATAACTGGTATCATGTTTGATACTGTCTATCCAGTAATTATTCAAATCACCTTCAAAAATTGTATAATCTCTATCCGAAATTTTTTTAGATATGTGATTTGAGTAAATTGGATTGGCTTCAAGAAATTTATGTAATAAAGAAAGTTGACGGGAATCTATTTGCAGTAATTCATCAGGCATATTTGGTAAAATTTCTGTGGTATGGCTATTTCCTTTGTAAACTTTTACAAATTCCTGTTTTAACTCACATACACTATTTGAATATGTTTCCATAAATGATTATAATTTAAGGAAGTAAATAAAAGAAATCATGTGAGAATAGGCAATCCTACAAAGAATGAATTCATTTTAGAATTAAATAAAATTAATTATGAAATTCAAGCAGAATATCTGAAGAAAATTATTCATACAACAAGGAGCGTTAACTGTGATGTAATGCTAGGGGATAGCACCACCAAGAAAGTTGAAACATTTGATATAAAAAATGTAGAAACATTTTTTGGTAGATTTGAATCTTATTTATCAGAATGGAATTCTCAAGGCGTTACATATTCTTCAGATAAAGATCTAAGACGTATATTCACAAAAGCTGAGATTAGAATTGGAGATTATATCGTATCATTACACGTATCATTACAATACCATGTTTTACTATATTACAAACCACTACAAAAAGTGATTGAACTGCAAAAAAAATTAGCAGAGTTGATTGATAGTAATGGAAACTCTGAATCAAAATATGAAGAAGAAGGTGATAGATTGATACTTGAAAAGTTAAATCAATTAGGGTTTAGAGATATGCCAAAACAAGAATTATTTGAATTATTTTACAATAATGAGGAATTAGCAAAAAAAATTAAAAAAATGATAAATGATTCACAGCCAGAAGTAGTCGATTTTCAAGGTCAGAAGAATGAACTGTTCAAAGAACTAGATAATTTGCTGATAGAAACCTTTCATACAACTGCAGTAATGATTGATGAACAAAAACTTGTAAACGGTGAAGAAGGATGTTTATGTAATATTGATTTAGAATATATCGACAAGGGTGCAAAACAAGGATTAGTAGATGCATCACTCATAGATGAACAAAATAAAATTTTGATCAAACAAAATATTACAAGAGTTTTAGATATAGTTTTAGAAGATAATTCTTAATCAAGGGCACATAGGCTTGATGCCTTGGGGAGTTGTACCTCTTGACTAATAATTTACATCTTGATCGCACATATTTAGGAATTATGGAAAAAATAGGCATGAATTAGAAAAGTGATTCATTTCAAACAATTAATTATGTATGGAATTTGTAACAATTCCATGAAGGTAACATACGATGATGTCACAAAAGCAAGAGAAACTCAGAGCAAGATAATTCGAAATACAACTTTAGAATTTTCTCAAACATTTAGCAATATTTGCGGAGCTAACGTATATTTAAAAAACGAATATGAACAAAAAACTGGATCATTTAAAATTCGTGGTGCTTATTGTAAAATCAAATCATTAACGGATGAGGAAAAAAGTAGAGGAGTGATTGCAGCGTCTGCAGGAAATCATTCACAAGGAGTTGCACTCGCATCTCAAATTGAAAATATCCAGTGCACAATAGTGATGCCAAAAACAGCCTCCCCTGCAAAAGTGTCTGCAACAAAAGGTTATGGTGCAAATGTGATATTGGAAGGATTAACCTATGATGAAGCATGGGCTCATGCACAAAAAATAGCGTCGGAAACAAAAGCAACAGTAATTCATGCTTTTGATGATCCACATGTAATTGCAGGTCAAGGAGTCATAGGTCTGGAAATAATTGAACAACTTCCAACTGTAGATCAAATTTATGTTCCAATTGGAGGTGGAGGACTAGTTGCAGGAATCATAACTGCGGTTAAAGAAAAAAACCCAAATGTAGAGATAATTGGAGTTGAATCTAGCGCATATCCTGCAATGAAAAAATCTGTAGAAAATAATATGCTTGAAACCGTTACTGGTGATACTACTATTGCAGATGGAATAGCTGTAAAAACACCAGGAAAATTAACTTTTGAAATAATTCAACATAAAATTGATAAAATTGTAACCGTAGATGATAGCGACATAATTAACGCAATGTTTCTTTTGATGGAACGTTCTAAAGCCGTTGTTGAACCTGCAGGTGCTGTTGCACTTGCATATATTTTAAAACATAAACCCGAATCCGGAAAAACAGTAGTTCCAATATTATGTGGAGGTAACATCGACATGCATTTGCTAGGACAAATTGTATCTAAAGGATTATCTGGAATGGGTAGAATGTTAAAAATTTTTGTTCTTTTAAAAGATAAACCAGGTGCCTTAAAGGAACTAATAGATGAGATATCTTCAATTAATGTAAACATTATTGAAATAATTCATGATAGATTGAGTACGGACGTTAGTGCAGGGTCAGCAGGAGTTACAATTAGTCTTGAAACAGAAGATCAAAAGCAATCAAATGAACTAATCAATCACTTACAAGAACGGGATATCAAATTTCAAGTATTGTCTTAACGAAACTTTTTTTTCACAAATTTCGATAAACCTAATTTTTTTAGTTCTTCAGATTCTTTGATGACTGAAGTATATTGGTCAAATTTATGTTTCTTTAATTTTGTTTTAATTTCAGGATATGAATTCCCGAGAATTTTTAATGCATAAATTCCTGCATTAGATGCCTTATTCACTCCAACAGCTACAACAGACGAACCCGTGGGCATTTCTGAGATTGATAAAAGAGAATCAAGACCTCCAAATGCAGAGTATCTATTTTTGTCAGTTTTTTCAATTTGTTTATCATTATACACCATTATTGGTACTCCTATAACCGGAATAGTTGTATGCGATGCAATCATTCCCGGAAGATGTGCAGCCCCGCCTGCACCCGCAATGATTACTTTGAAATTGTTTTTTTCAGCATGTTTAGCATATTCATCTAATCTCTCAGGAGTTCGGTGTGCAGAAATAATTTGATCTTCATGAGGGATGGAAAATGAATCCAATATCTCAGCTGCGCCATGCATGATACGACTGTCCGAACTTGAACCCATGATTATTCCAACAAGTGGTTTTTTTATTGCCAATAATTTCTCATGCTTTTTGCTATTTTTAAACAATTTCAATCAAAAATTTTCGGCTAAACTATTAGTATTACAAAATTTGTTTTAGAGTATGAGTAAGATTTTGGGTATAATTGGCGGCGGGCAACTAGGAATGATGTTAACAGAAGCCGCACAAAATTTGGAGGAAATATCTAAAGTCATAGTTTTAGATCCTACTGAGAATTGCCCCGCAGCAAAAGTTGGAGCTCAGCAAATTATTGCCGATTTTAAAGACGAAGATGCAATAAGAAAATTATCAGAACTATCCGACATAATAACATATGAAATTGAATCAGGCAATAGTGATGTTTTGAAAAAATTAGAAGAACATACTGAAATCAATCCCTCTCCTGATACATTAAAAATTATTCAAGATAAGTTACTTCAAAAGCAATTTTTAAAAAAAAATAACATTGCAGTTGCCGATTTTGAGAAAGTTGAAAATAAAGACGAAATAAATAAAGTGATAGATAAAATGGGCCTTCCACTATTACTGAAAACTAGAAGAGATGCATATGACGGAAGAGGGAATTATAAAATTAATTCAAGATCAGATGTAGATGACGCATTAGATTTGTTTAAAGGTAAATCTTTGATGATTGAGAAAGTTGTAAAATTTGAAAAAGAAGTTTCAGTAATAGCTGCAAGAAATACAAAAGGTAAAATTGCAACATACCCCGTAGTTGAAAATATCCATGAAAATAATATATTGAGAATTACAATTGCCCCTGCACGAGTTTCAGAAAAAATAAAAAAACAAGCAAAAGAACTTGCAGAGAAAACCCTAGAGGCGTTACACGGGGCAGGTGTTTTTGGGATAGAGATGTTTGTTACAAAAGATGATGAGATTTTAATAAACGAAATTTCTCCGCGAGTTCATAATTCTGGTCATCATACACTACAATCATGCAACACGTCCCAATTTGAACAACACCTTAGAGCAATTTTAGGAATGGATCTAGGAGATTCATCCATAAAATTTCCTACAATAATGTATAATATTTTAGGACCTAAAACATTTCAAGGCGAATATAATGTATTGATAAAAAAACAAGACAATGTTTATCTAAAAATGTACGGAAAATTGGAATCAAAACCTCAAAGAAAAATTGGTCATGTGAATATAGTAGACAAAGAAAATCTAGGAATCGATGAATTATTTAATCAAATGGAAGAACTAAAGAAAAATTTGATTATTGAACCAAAACAAGCCTAATACTAGTTCCAAAATTACCAAAATGGTTTATTAAATACTTGATTTCAAAAATCAATATGTTACTAAAAGTATCGGTAGTAATTACTGCAATCGCTATCGCATTATTAGTAATTTATGGTGCAGATGTTGCAGTTGCAATGAGTAACCCAGATCATGAAGGATTCTTACCCTTAAATGACATGCAAAGAGGCATGGGACTTGGTGGACCTGCATTAATTTTACCAATAATTGCATTCTTCATATCACTCAAAGAATCATCTAAAGGATTGGGAGGAATGATCATAATCACGGGCGTCTTAATTCTAATTGGAGGTGTAGCAATGGTTGGAAGTCCAGCACCTGAAGGTGTAGATAGGGACCCAATGTCATCAGTTGTAATGTTATTTGCACCAGGAATTTTCCAGATTGCATTAGGTGCAATAAAAATAAAAAAGTCATCAAATTAGACATCACATGCCAAAATGTGAAAAATGTGGAGAAAATACTAGTAAAGGTTATGATTGCGAGCATACTAAATTTGAAGAGTATTGCAAAGAATGTTACACAGAATTACACTATTACATAACTGAGAAAAGAGATAATGAGTGAACTACAAGCATTAATCCAATGGATTGCAGATTTACTTTCAGAGTATTTGTACACAGGTGTATTCATTGCGGCATTAATTGAAACAATAATTCCTCCAATTCCTACTATGGCGGTATTTCCAACTGCAGGATTTATTGCATCACAAAATGGTCTAAGCGTTGCAGAAGCAGTATTGCTAGGTATTGTCGGCGGATTAGGTGCATCGATTGGGTCTACAGTCATCTATCTAATTGCTCTAAAATTGGGTAGAACCGCATTACTGAAATATCTAAACAAAGTTAAAATTTCTGAAAAAAAGTTAAACAGGGTAGAAAAATGGTTTGAGAAATATGGGGATAAGGCAGTTCTATTTGGAAGAATGGTTCCCGTATTTAGAGAAATGGTTTCAGTTCCAGCAGGATTATTGAAAATGAGCATCAAGAAGTTTTTGTTATACACAATACTTGGTTCATGCGGATGGGGGGTTACTATGGTCTTGGTAGGTTATTTCTTTGGAGTGACTGCTTTTGAAATGATCATATAGTTTAACATACCTTAAAAAATAGAAATAATTAGTAAGTAACATGAAAGCAATAATTTTAGCAGGAGGTAGAGGAAAAAGATTACGTCCAATTACAGATAAGATTCCAAAAACATTAATCCCAATTAACAATAAACCGTTAATAGAACGCACCATAAAATATCTAAAAAAATATGGAATAACAGAGATTATCATCTCTAGTGGATACAAATCAAATCTAATAGAAAAATTTCTTAAATCGAAAAAAAAATTCGGATGTGAAATAATTTTTTCAATTGAAAAGACACCACTAGGTACGGGAGGTGCAATTAAAAAAGCATTAAAACATGTAAATGAAGAATCATTTTTAGTACTAAACGGAGATATTGTTACAAATATTGATCTGAAAAAAATTCTAAAAAAACCAAATACTATTGCTGCAAATGAATTAAAAACAAAATTTGGCACAATGAATATTAAAAATAATAAAATTTTAAAATTTAATGAAAAAAAGAATCTTACAAATATTTGGATGAATTCAGGCATATACCATCTTTCAAAAGACATCGATAGATTAATCCCAAAAAAAGGAAGTTTGGAAGGGCTAGTTTTCCCAAAAATGGTACGAAATAAAACTCTAGAAACCGTGAAATTCAAAAACATACTATGGTTTTCAATAGATTCTCACAAGGATATTGAAGAATGTTCAAAAGAAATAAAATCAAAAAAATATTCTAAATATTTCAAATGAGAAGATTATCTTATAGTCTAGGGTCTTTGCTTTCAATTGAAGATGTTATAGAATGTTCTCAGAAATTAAATAAAATTAAACCAGAAGTCATGTGGATTCCAGAAACGTGGGGTATGGAAAATTTTTCCATATTGGGGCTTGCATCTAAGGAAAACACATTTTCAAAAATCGGATCATCAATTATTAATATCTATTCCAGGAGCCCAAGCTTAATTGCCATGGGCGCATCTACTGTAGATACAATTTCTAATGGAAGATTAATACTGGGATTGGGTACAAGTAGCATACCAATTGTGGAAGATTTTCATGGAACTTCTTTTGAATCACCTATGCAACGAATGAAAGAATATGTGGACATCATACGCATGGCATTGAGTGGTGAAAAAATCAATTATTCTGGAAAAATTTTTTCGTTGAAAGATTTTTCGTTGTTGACAAAACCAATAAGAAAAGAAATTCCAATTTATCTTGCAGCTGTTAATCAAAAAATGGTTCAAATGACATGGGATATTGCAGATGGTGTAATATTTTATTTAAGACCAAAAAATGAGATGAAAAACATGATCCCTATAATGCAAAAAAAGAAAAAGATCGATACTACATTACAGATAATCACATGTATTCATAATGATGAGGAGAAAGCTAGAACCCGCGCAAAGAAAACTCTTAGTTTTTACATTGCAGTAGGAAAAATTTATCGGGAATTTTTACAATCAACAGGATATTCTGAAGAAATTCAAATCATTTTTGATGAATATCAAAAAGGAGGATTAAACGGTTTAGAGAAATTCATACCAGATAAAATGTTAGATGATTTATGTATTGCCGGTACACCAGATGACGCACTAAAAAAATTAAATGAATTTCGAGATGTAGGTATAGACTTACCTATTATTCAATTCAATCCAATAGATAACGTAAAAGAATCATTTGAATTATTAACAAAAACATTTTCAGGAAAGTCAAATGAGTAGGGTAGCAATAGTCGGTACAGGTCAAACAAAATTTTCAAAAGAAGATGACGATGTTGAAAAATTACTTTTTGAATCAGCAAATCGATGTATTCAATCAACAAATAATTGTGATTCAAAAGATATCGAAGGAGTTCTTGTATCTACAAACAATAATTCAAAATATCTTGGCGCAATTTTATCCGAAACAATGGGAATACAACCTAAAATTTCACATTCAATTGAACATCTCTGTAGTTCTGGAACAAACGCTATCATCTCTGCATACGCCTACATTTCCTCAGGATTATCAGATATGATACTAGTTTCAGGTGCAGAATCTGCAACTAATCCAGGTCAAGTTTTAGAATGGGATAAATCTCGAGGAACCCTCGATCATCCAATCTATTGGGGATCATTGCTTACCAAATCTCACAAAAGAAAATTTCAAACAACTGAAGAAGAATTGGCCATAGTATCGGCTAAAAATCACAAACAAGCAATGGATAATCCATTTGCATATAGTAATGAACCTAGAACGATATCAGAAGTAATGAATTCTAAGCAAATTACAGATGACCTTAGAATTTTAGATTGTTCACGTTCATGTTCCGGAAGTTCATCAATTTTATTGGCATCTGAAGAAAAAGCTAAAACATTTTCTGACCAACCAATCTGGATAGCAGGAATTGGACAAAAAACTACCTCTGCAAGCTTTACAAAGAATATTCTTGAAGAAATTGAGAGTACAAGAATAGCTGCAGATTCAGCATATAAAATGGCAAAAATTGAATCAAAAAATATCCACGTAGCCGAAGTACACGATGCGTTTTCGGTTTGCGAATTAATGGCTATATCAGAATTAGGAATAACATCAAATGAAAAAAGTGGAGAATTTGTTAGAAATTTATTCAATACTGAAAATAGAATGATAAATCCCAGAGGAGGGTTGATTGGTGCAGGACATCCATTAGGGGCAACAGGCATATCCCAAACAATAGAGATCACAAATCAGCTTCAAGGTAAATCAGATAAGCGTCAAATCACCAATGCTAAAACAGGCCTAATACACAACATGTCGGCAGCAGGAACATCAAGTTCGATCATGGTATTACAAAATTGACATTTTTTGAAGAACAGTTAGAACAGGGAATTTTTCAAATATGTTATTGTGGAAATTGTAATGATACAATATGGCCTCCTAACGAAATTTGTCACACATGTAATAACAAAACAAATTGGAAAAAATCTGCAAATTTTGGGAAAATATTGGAATTTTCAAAAAAAGAATCATTGTATTTTGGTTTAATAGAAATTGATGAAGGTATACGGGTTTTGGGCGAAATAACGTCTAAATCAATACCAGAAGTAGGTCAATCTGTTAGAATGAGTGTATCGTTTGACTCTAAACCTCATTATTCATTTATTGTTGAAAACAATTAGCAATAGGTCATTACAGAATAACCCGTATTACTATATTCAATAAAATAAAAATGGTGTATGAGATCTGAGTTAAAAATTGAAAATAAAGTAAAAGTACTTAATTTTAAAAAAATTGCACAGACAAGAAGACAGAGAGGGTATAATTGGGAAGACACACTAGTAAAACGATTCAATAAACTGGAAAACTGGAAAGCATTTAGGCTAGGATCTCCTAGTGTTGCATTACCCGATATTTTATGCGTCAATAATGAAAATAGTGTTTTATTCACAATTGAAGCAAAATCTGGGACCGGCACTACACTAACAGTTCCATTTGACCAAATAACACGATGTCTAAACTGGACAAATAATTTTACAGTGTATAATACAAGAAAAGTTATTCTTGCATTCAAATTTTTATCAAAAAAAAGAATTGGAGTTGGACAGTATGAGAAAAGAGAATTGCGGGAATTTTACAAGGTATGGGATGAAAAAAAGAATCCCGTGGACATAGTATGCAAGTATGATGGTGCAACATATGCCCTAATCGAGGGTGAAAAGAGAAAAATGAGTTTAGAAGATTATGATATGCCATTTAGTTCCAAACATCGAAAAACAGTCTCCGATACAATTAGCACTATGTAAAGAAAAAGTTGTCTTTATTTATTAATGACAAATTATTCAAAAGTGTATGAGTTTCTCAGATTTCATTGATGAACGTATGCTAATTAGTAAAAATGTTCTAGGTGACAAAGAAATGAAGATCAAAGTTATCGAGGTATCAGATGAAACGACACCCTTACAGTGGAAGTTTGGAGATAGGGTAAAGGTAACTAAAGTTATAATAACAATCAAACATCTCAAAACACAAAAAATTGAAGAAGGTGAGTTAGACATAGAGGCGGCTGAGAAGAAATTGGTAAAAGACAGGCATTATACATCAACCAACAGATGGGTTCCTACAAAAGAAATCAAGAATGGTTATGTGGTAAATTCAAGACATACAACACTAATCAGTGACGCACATGCACTTGACATGATAGTGTTCTAATCGTCAGAAACTTTAAGAACCTACTTTTTGAACAAATTTTATGATTACAAAAAATATTTCAGTAGATGGGGCAGATTACAAAATAACGTTAACTGATCAAGTATTGAATCAAGTTGATAACCTAAAGGCTTTGTATGCAACAGCTGCAGAAGATCCGGAAAGTTTTGAACAAGTAAGTTCAGAAATATCGGCTACAATTAACAATATTGCAGAATCTGTATCTCCAGAGATTTCAGATGGGCATTTAGATGGGCTCATACAAGAAGTTTTCAAAGCCGTTGAAGATAAGAAATCTGAAGTTGATAAACAACTAAAAGATAAAGATGCAAAAATTTCAAAAAAGAAGAAATAATTATTTCAAATCTTTTGCAATATCATATAGTCTAAAAATCATTTTATCATCTTGAAGTGAGTTTATAATGGAATTTCTAATATGTTTCACTCGTAATGGATCTTCAGAGTAAACTTCTTTAAGTTTTTCAAGTTCCTCCACAAAATAATAATTTTCAAAATAATTTTGTATTTTTTTCTGCAACTTTGAAAATTCGATATTTTTATCGGAAAATTCTTCTGATTTTCTAACTAAAACTCGCAATAATCCATTGATCTTATTTAATTCCATATCTAATACAAAAAAATCATCTTTAGAATCGCCTAGATTTTTAATTATATCGTAACTGTTTAAAATTTTCTTCATTAAATCATGAAAGTATTCATCAACGACAACCATACTGTAACCATGTAAAAATTAGTTGTAAATCTTTACGTGGTGAATATTATGAAAATATGAGGTGAAAATTATCAATCCAGCCTTTAAATTAGTAGCAAAATGGTGTTAGAATCATGCAACAGCAAGCAAAACTTGTATGTATTAATCCAAAATGTGGAAAAACATATCCAGTAAGATCATTAGCCATAAAATGTGAGTTGTGTGATTTCTCACTTGATGTAAAGTATGAAAATAAACCAAATCCAAATTTAAAAGAGGTATTTTATGAAAGACGAAATCCACAAGGAAATATCTATAATGAAAGTGGAGTTTGGAGATTTAGAGAATTATTAAATTTTTGTGAAATCGAAACAGAAGACTTTGAACAGTGTGCAAAATATTTGGTCTCACTAGATGGCGCAGAGGGAAGACAGTCAAAACCATATCATATGAGCAGAGTTGCAGATTTCGTAGGAATAAATAATGAAAATGCAGTATTTCAACCAGAAGGATACAATCCAAGTGGTTCGTTTAAGGATAACGGAATGTCTGCAGCTGTTACCCATGGAAAAATGATGGGTGCAAAAAAAATCATTTGTGCATCAACTGGAAATACCTCTGCATCAGCAGGAATGTTTGCTGCAAATGAAAATATGGATTGTGACGTATACATTCCAGATGGGCAAATAGCTCCCGGGAAATTAAGTCAAGCATATCAATTCGGAACCCAAATAGTAAAAGTTAATGGTAATTTTGATGATGCGTTTACAAAATCATTGGAAGCTGCAAAAGAACCTGGAAGCTATACAGTAAATTCTGTAAATCCATTTAGAATAGAAGGTCAAAAAACAATTCCATATAGAGCACTTGAAGCACTAAATTGGGAGGTTCCAGACTGGTTCGTTTATCCTGGAGGGGCATTAGGAAACACATCCAGTTGTGGAAAAAGTTTAATGGAACTATATGAATGGGGGTGGATTAAAAAAATTCCACGCATTGCAGTAATCAATGCAAGCGGGGCAAATACACTGTATCAATTATTCAATGGAATTTTTGATGAGGAGAAATTACGATGGAATAATGGCGCCCCTAATTTTGAATTAATTGAAAGATTTTATAATAAAATGAATGATAACGAGGAACTTAGACCAAAAACTAAAGCAACCGCAATACAAATTGGGCAACCTTCAAACATTCTGAAAGGGTTACGTGCATTAGATTTTACAGATGGAATTGTAGAAGAAGTAACGGATAAAGAAATGCTTGATGGAATGTCAATAGTAGGATTGAATGGATTTGATTGCGAAATGGCATCAGGTGCATCTGTTGCAGGTATAAAAAAATTGAGAGATAAAGACATTATTAAAAAAGATGATAAAGTTGTAGGGATTTTAACAGGGCGTCAAAAGGAACCACTACTTGCAATAGAGTATCACAATAACCCTGAGAATAAATTTGCAAGACCGCCGAAAATTTAGGCATAAATATAGAAAATAAATTTTATTTAATCTCAAGAGTTTAATACAAACCATATCTAGGTGATATTAATCTAAAAATGTGGTGTAACTACAACATATGAAGCATATGGTTCATTTCAATAAAATAAAATTATCAGAAGGTATCACATGCAATTAGAATTTGGGATACCATTACTGGTAGTTTTGATCGTATTTTCCGCTTTTTTTAGCGGATTGGAAGTAGCTTTAGTTGGAACTAGAATTTCAAAAATTGAACAAATGGTGAAAGATAAAGTAAAAGGTGCAAAATCAGCTCTAAAATTAAAAACAAATCCCGGCCACATGATGGCGAGTGTTAATTTAGGAAATAATTTGGTAAATGTCGCATCCACTGCAATTGCAACAGACATTGCACTCGAAATATTTGGAAATAGCGGATTAGCAATAGCAATTGGAATAATGACATTCTTGATATTGGTATTTGGAGAAATAACACCAAAGACGTATTGTAATGCAAACGCCCCAAAAATTGCAGTAAGATGTAGCAAAATATTGTTGGCATTCAGCTATGTGTTTTATCCAGTAATTATAATTTTAGAAACTATAACTAAAGGAATTATTAGGTTAACAGGAAGTAGTCATAACCCACCTGGATTAACAGAAGACGAAATCAAAGGTGTAATTGATCAAGGATTGAAAGATAAAGCTATAGAAAAACATGAAAGTGAACTAATTCACGGGGCACTAAATTTTGACGACATAGTAATTCGTTCAGTCATGACACCACGAACAAAAATGTTCATACTAAATTCTAAAAAAATATTGCTTGAAGCATTGCCCGAAATAAACAACAGGGGTTTTTCAAGAATTCCAGTATATTCAGGAAATAGCGATAATATCATAGGAATTGTACATGTTAGAGATGTTTTAAGATTATTAGAACATGATAAAAAAAACATATCCCTTGAAAGTATTATGAGAGAACCGATTTTTGTATCACAAGAGAAACATGTTAGTGATTTATTAAAAGAAATGCAAGAAAAACAGACACACCTAGCGATAGTGATAGATGAATTTGGAGGAGTGGAAGGTTGTGTCACGCTCGAAGATTTACTGGAAGAGATTGTAGGGGAGATTCATGATGAAAAAGATACCATCCGAGAAATATTTCAAACTGAAGGAAATGATGCAATATTAACTGACGGGGATATTGAAATTGATAAAATTAATGAAATTTTTAAAACTAATATCCCAGTAGGCGATGATTATTCGAAACTGAACGGACTTTTACATGAGAAATTGCAAGACATACCAAAAGAAGGTGATAAAATTGAAATAGATTCTTTACGAATAATGGTAGAAAAAGTTTCAAAAAATAAACCCGATAAAATTAGAATAGAGAGAATCAGATAATTATTCTTTACTGAAATTGGATTCTAACAATCTTTTTTTCTCAGACATGTTGAATAATTTTTCAGTGTGTTTGATTGCATTTTCATAAGATTTTTTAAATAACATAGCTTGTAGTAGCATGTGGTTTTCAGGTATTACAATTCCCGTTTGATCATCAGAATACATTAGATGTATGGTATCATCAATTTTTTGTGTCATGTTAGCATGTATGTGAATCATATTTGTATCTTTAAAACTAAAATTTAATTTTTCTGCAAAATCCCTGATGTCTTTAGTTCCTTTTGCATTCCACAATGTGGCAATCCCATATTCATCTTTGAATATATCGTGTATCTCGTCAACCGAGGGAGTGTTTTCTTTAAATCGTATATCCATTATATGCAAATGCATTTGTCTAGTAGGAACTTTAATTGCACGAACAAACAACGGAGAATCTTTTCCAAAATAGGATTTTACATCTTCCCCATGATGTGGACTCTGAGTTAATTCAATTGTGTCAGGTACAGTTTCATTTGTTTGCTCAATATCGGCCCATCTTCTTACTAATATTACATCAAATCTTTTAATAGAATTTCCAAAATTTTTTCGTAAAGGTTCTAAAATTCGGCCCATGCCAGTAACATTACAACTACCCTGCATGACATGTTTTTTTCCAATCGCATCAGCATAATTCACTTTTGAATTAAATAATAAGTCCGAAACAGCATTATCACCCTCTATTGTTTCTCCACCTTGATAAATTGATAAAATATCCCTAGGTTCATAAAACAATTTTTTATTTTTGAAACCAATCCCTCTAGGAGATGCGTCAATTACCAGATCTGATTTATCTAGTGCAGATTCAATATTTCCAGTGATAGTAAAATCAGAAAATGAATTTTGGTTCTTTTCAGGGACATAAACCTTAAACCCTTTTTCGATAGCTTCATTTACTTTTGAATCAGGAGAGTATTTTCCAACCCCAACTAATTCAATTTCTGGATCATCTTTGATAAATTGGATTATACGACTGCCAATTGAACCATAACCATTGACAAAGACTTTCTTCATCAATAATTGTCAGAGAATTCAGTCTTTTATAATTAATGGAAGGATTAAATCACATGATTTAGTCATTTTTTTATGGAAGTAAAAGATTCAGACAAAGATTTTACATTTTCCATAGAGGGCAAAGAATACACAATTTCAGAAAAAGATAAGATTGGCGAGAATAACGCTACAGAAATTAGTAAAAAACAGACATTACATGTACCATCTCTGACAATTGGTGCAATAATTTCTGGAATATGCATTGCAATAGTAGTTTTTGGAATTGGAGATTTATCAGAATCATCTTCACCACTAATAGAAAAACAATTAGTAGAAAAACAATTAGTAGAAGAACAAGTGAAACCAACACAAATTACAACAGAGATATTTTTCGAAAATGGTTCACCTATACTTGGAAATCCAGATGCAGAGATTACACTAGTTGAGTTTGGAGATTATCAGTGTCATTTTTGCAATGTGTATTTTCACAATACAGAACATGAAATTTATGAAAAATATGTAATGACAGGAAAAGTAAATGTCATCTTTAAAGATTATACAATTATTGGTCAAGATTCAGTATGGGCGGCTCATGGAGCACATTGCGCGTCAGAACAAGGTAAATTTTGGGAATATCACAATACATTGTACAATAATTGGGGCGGCGAAAATAACGGATGGGCAAGTAGTGAAAATATTTCAAGATTTGCAGAAGAAATAGGATTGAATATGGATGAATTTGTAGAGTGTAATGTTGATAAACGATATGAACAAAAAATAACGGCAAGCAATGCAGATGCACAAAAATTGGGAATTACTGGAACTCCTGCATTTTATGTGATTTCCGCAAATAGTCAACAAGTGCAAACGATATTTGGGGCACAGCCATACGAAGTGTTTGAAAAAATTTTCAATTCCATGCGTGAAAATTAGAAAAATTGGGATATTATCAATAAGATCGCTAGAAAATTCATCACTACATAAATCATATTTGTTCTAGAAATTTTATATACCCTCGACATGGGGCATAGCTTATGGCAGCAGGAATTGACGATATTTCAATTTTCATTCCACGATTATACATGGATGCAAGAGACTTTGCAGAAGCGAGAGGGCTTGATCCTCAAAAATTAGTGAAAGGTTTAGGAGTTTCAAAAATGGCAATCGTAGATGCAAATCAAGACGCAGCATGTTTAGCTGCAAATGCATGTTTGAAAATTATGCAGAAAAATAAATTATCGCCAGAACAAATTGGAAGATTGTATGTTGCAACTGAATCATCATTTGATGAATCAAAGGCAATGAATTCATACGTCATTGGAATGCTGGAACAGGTTTACGGAGATGGTTCATTCCAACACTGTGGAGGAATTGAATGTAAATTTGCATGTGTTAGCGGATCATATGCATTATATGATAATATAAACTGGATTCGAGCAGGAGAATCTGAAGATAAACATGCACTAGTAGTTGTATCAGATATTGCAAAATATGATTTAGGTTCTAGTGGAGAAATGACGCAAGGAGGAGGGGCAATTGCAATGTTGTTAAATGAGTCCCCACGACTTTTAGAATTTGATCCTAAAGTAACATCAACATCAATTAAAAATGAATATGACTTTTACAGACCATTTGGAAAGGAGACACCAATCGTTCATGGCCAATATTCTAACCTGCTATACTTAATTCAAGTTAAAAATGCACTAATCGATTACAAAAGAAAGGCACTCAAAACAGGACTAATAGTAATGAAAGAAGGTCAGAGTATGCTTGATCATATTGATTATTTCAACATGCATTTACCCTATAGTAACATGGGAAAGAAAGCACTTGCATATTTGGTTCGACATGAATTAAGAAGTACACCAAAATGGAAAGAGATTATTGCAGAAATTGGCATGGAGGAACCTATACCTAACGATCCAAGAGGTACAATAGAATCAATTATTTCCGATTTAGACTTTATGACAAAAGATAGTGAATTTACAAAGAGATTTGTAAGAACGGATACGTATCAAGAAATTTATGAAAACAAGGTTGCAAGTTCATTGATTGCATCAAAGAGTATTGGAAATATCTATACCGCATCATTATACTTAGGATTTAGAAGTTGTTTAGAATACGAATTCCAAAAAGGTGTAAATTTGGATGGAAAACGTTTTGGATTTGCATCATATGGAAGTGGCAGTAGTGCAATGGTGTTTAGTGGAGTAATACAACCAGAATATATTGAAATTGTAAAAGATATGAATTTAGAAGCAGAGATTGGAGAACGTCAAAAATTGAGTTTATCAGATTATGAAGAATTGCACGAGAACAAACGTACACCAGAACAATCAATACTTAATGCAAAAAAAGAATTCATTTTAGAACATGTTGAAAAAATTTCCTCAGATAAACGAGGAGAAAGAAGATACGCATTTGTTAAATAAAACTGATGAGCGAAAGTTCACCAATTAAAGATGCATTATATGCAAAAATTAACGATATTGGACAAGAAGAAATACATCAATTATTGTTAAACGGTAAATTTTCAGAATTATTTGAAAAAATCTATGAACCAGTAATTAATGGTATAGAAGATATTGATGAATACAAAAAACATGGAACCTTGGCAGAAAGCCTAACACATTATCTGTTTACAGAGATGCTAATTCCTAGTCAACGAAAAGTTGTTTTTGAAAATATAGAACTAGACATGATAATTCCAAGTATGGCAGAATTACAAAAAGATAGTCATAATTCAATAGTGATAGTATTTGTTAAGACATCAAATATTGAACATGTAAAACAAAGAATTGAAAATATAAAGAAAGTTCAGAAAGAGGATAGAAACATATGGACCATTTCAAAAGAATATATTGAAATCCCACAATCTAGATACAAAACAGAAAAAGAATCTTTTGGTAATTTTTTAAAAGATACTCAAAATTTTATTAAAACAAAAAAGAGGAATAAGCTAAATATTTTCAAGACCGATTTTTGAAATATCAACAAAATTTGGAAAGTTTTCAACGTAGGATTCAATTGTAAATGAAGGATTGTGTGGAATTGCACCAAAAACCCTATGTCCAGTCAGACCAAAGATTTGATGTTTCAAATTAGTTAATTCATACCCGTCAGAGACGTTTTGATTTACCAAAAATCCTTTTAAATTCAAGTTTTTTTGTCGTGCATGCTCGTATGTTAACATAAAATGATTCACAGTGCCGATTTTAGAACCAATTACAATTAATGAACTCAATTTTAAATCAGAAATTAAATCAGAAACAAAATAATTTTTAGATATTGGAGTCATAATTCCACCAATTCCTTCCACAATTACAACATCATGTATGGACGCAAGTTGTTTGTATGATTCAATTACCTTGGAGATGTCAATTTCAAGATTAAGTTGTTTAGATGCATCATATGGAGAAGTAGGAATTTCAAAATAATAGGGATTTATAAGATCAGTAGGATCGGTTACTCCGGAATATTTCATTAAAATTTCAACATCGTGAGATATAGAATCAGGAGTTGCCTTGTAGCCAGATGCGAAAGGCTTCATCACTCCAACATCTACATCAATATCACGAAGATGTTTAACTATTGCAGCACTGACACATGTTTTTCCAACATCAGTATCAGTTCCAGTAACAAAAAAAGAATTCATTATAATTTCCTAGATATTGATTTGATTGTGGATATGGTCCCATCGATTAAAAAATTAATATCTTTTTGAGATATTGCTAATGGAGGAACAAGCATTATGATATTTCCAAGTGTTCTGAAATAGATTTGGTGTTTTCTACCTTCATCAAATACCAATTTGTTAATTGATATTTTAGACGAAATAGATTTGTGAGAGTTTTTGTTTTGAAGAAGTTCAATACCCATCACCATACCCTTATGACGAATTTCTCCCACCAAATCTAAGTTAGAAATATCATTAATTCTATTTTCAAAAACCTTAGATGTTTTTTGAATTTTTTCAATTAGATGATATTTTTCATACAATTCAATATTTTTTAGAGATAATGCAGCAGAGATAGGATTTCCAGTATATGTGTGACCGTGAAAAAGATGTTTAAATTCAGAGAATTTACCGAGAAATGAATCATTAATTTTCTTCGTGGTTAAAGTGGCAGCAAATGTTTGATATCCGGCAGTAAGCATTTTTCCAAACGAAACAATATCGGGAATAGAGTTTTGAGATTGATATTCAACCATAGATCCTAATCTTCCAAAACCAGTTGCAATTTCATCCAATACAAGTAAAACGCCATTTTTTTTGCATATTCGTGATATCTTTTTTTGAAAAGATTTAGGGTAGATTATTACTCCACCTGCCATTTGTGCACCACTTTCCATGATAAATGCGGCAATTGAATTATTTTTTTCAAGTTTATCTTCAATTTTTGCTAAACAATATTCTTCATATTCCTTAGATGATTCTTTTTTGTGAGTTCCGGCAGATATGGTTCGTGGAACAGGAAATTGTATAGTTGAAAATAACTTTGAACGGAATTTTGAGAAAAATTCAGGAACGTATCCTACAGACATTGCACCAAAGGTATCACCATGATATCCATTTTTCAATGTAGCGATGTTTATTTTTTTATTTTCGCCCTCATTATGCCAATATTGTAAAGCAATTTTTATTGCAATTTCCATTGCAGTTGAACCATTATCTGAAAAGAAAACAGAGTACATTTTCGGATTTAGTTTTAATAATTTTTTAGATAATTTTTCGGCAGACGGGTGTGTTAAATTAAACAAAGGAGTATGCTGAATTATTTTTGTTTGTTTGATCATTTCAGATACTAGTTCAGGTTTCGAGTGACCCCAAACATTACACCACATGCTTGCAACACCATCAAGCATTTTTCCACCCTTGGAATCATACAACCACATACCTTTAGCAGATGTTATTTTAGGAAAAGCGTTCCATTCAGACATTTGAGTATTAGGGTGCCAAACAGAACTATGAGATTTCATACAAATCATATCTCTTTTGGCTAATTAATGGTTAACCATAGATTTAACACGAGTTAACGCTTATTTACTGAATTTTTTAATTTTGAATATGCAAAATCAAACGGAGTTAATCCTGGAGTGTAAAAATAGAGTCCTCGCCAAACAGGGATTAACCGAAGAATTAACAAACAAATTATTTAACGTGGAAGACGAAGTTTTGAGTCAATTATCAGATGCAGCCAACGAGATTACTAGGAAATTTCAAGGAACAAAAATAGATATTGAGCAATTAGCAAATATCAAGAAAAATTATTGCAGTGAAGATTGTTCATTTTGTAGCCAATCTGCATTTTTTGATACAGGGATTGACAATTATCAATTAATGCCTGCAGAAGAAGTGGTCAGAAAAGCAATGGATGCAAAGAAAGCAGGTGCTCACTCATATTGTTTAGTTGCAGCATGGAGAGAGCCATCAGACAAAGATTTTGAAAAAGTTTGCAACATAATTAAAGAAGTTAATGAGAAAGTAGGAATTTCAATTGAATGTAGTTTAGGATTTTTAACAATTCAACAAGCAACAAAATTAAAAGAATTAGGAGTAATTAGATATAATCATAATTTGGAAACATCTGAATCTAAATTTCCAGAGATTTGTACAACTCACACGTATCAAGATAGAATTGACACATTGCACACCGCAAGAAAAGCTGGATTGGAGCTTTGTACAGGAGGAATAATAGGAATGGGTGAAACAAGAAAACAAAGAGAAGAGTTAGTACAAGCAATTTCTAAACTTAATCCAGAAGAGGTTACAGTTAATTTATTGGTAGCAATCCCAGGTACACCTTTAGAATTACAAACTCCGTTAAGTTTAGAAGAAATACTAAGAGTATTTGCAGTTTTGAGATTTTTACTTCCAAAAAGTATTATAAAAATTTCAGGAGGCAGAGAAGTTAATCTAAACGATGATGGAAAAGAATTACTTTTGAGCGGTGCCAACGGAATTATTAGCGCAGGCTATTTAACATTAGACGGAAACTCTATGCAAAAAGATGTTAAAATGATAAAAGAGATTAATCTTGAAGCCTAAATTTGGCACACTTGAAAAAAAATTAAGTGCAATTAAAAAAAATAATTTACTAAGAAATCTTCAAGATAGTCAAGTTGAAAAACAGTTCATAAAGCAAAATGGAAAAAAATTACTAAATTTTTCATCAAATGACTATCTTGGAATAAATCCAGGCGATATAAAACACTCTCAATTTCAATCAAGTTCAAGACTTGTCTCTGGAAATGATACTAGTTTTTCAATACTTGAAAAAAAGTTAGCCGCTCATAAATCCAAAGAAAAATCAATAATTTTCCCTACAGGGTATATGGCAAACCTTGGAATAATTTCTTCAATTGCAAACAAACAAGATACAATATTTAGTGATGAGTTGAACCATGCAAGTATTGTTGAAGCATGTAAGTTATCTGGATCTAAAATTAAAATTTTCAAACATAACGATATGGGAGATTTGGAACAAAAGATAAAGAAAACTAAAGGAAAAAAAATCTTGATTACAGAAGGAATATTCAGTATGGATGGCGACTGGTCAAGATTAAATGAGATATCTCAGATAGCCGAAAAACATGAAACTATTACAATTGTAGATGATGCACATGGAGATTTTGTATTAGGAAAAGATGGAAAAGGTACTGCAAATTTTTTCAATGTAGAAAAGAAAATTGATCTATACACCAGTAGCCTCAGTAAAGGATTAGGTAGTTTTGGAGGATATGTTTGTGGGAAAAAGAGTTTAATTGATTTATGTATAAACACATCAAAAACTTTCATATACACATCGGCATTACCTGCATCAATTAATCAATATTCACTTGAAAGATTTAATTCAAACAGAGAAGTATATAGAAAAAAATTATGGGATAAAATTAATTTATTCCATAGAAGATTAGAAGAAATTCAACTTCATACCACATCTACAAGTCAAATAATTCCAATAATCATAGGTAAAGAAAAAAATGCAATGGAGTTTTCAAAATTTTTAAGAGATAATGGTATTTTTGCACAAGCAATAAGATACCCAACCGTAAAGAAAGATCAGGCACGAATTAGAATATCAGTTACAGGCTGGTTATCAGATAAAGAAATCGAATATTCAATACAAATTTTAGAAAAAGCTAAAAGGAAATTTAAACTAAAATGATTAGCGTAGCATATCAAAACCTAGTCCGCCACCAGATCCAGGTGCACCGACAAGATATGCAAATACAATGATTACAGCAAGTGCCGCAATAACGGCATAAAATCGTGAATTCATATGGAAATCTGAAAAGCCTTGAATAAAAACTCACATGTGTTAAGTATTTTATAATATTGTTTTTCAATATCGCATCCTAAAGGAGATTCATCAACAGGAATTGAACCAAATCTTCTTGGAATTTTATAAAAATCTCTTTGTTTATGAATCTCTGTTTGTGGTACTAGTTCTTCAATAACATCTGAATCTGTATATTCTGTAATTCTCTCATTTTTGTCATTTGTCATAAATTATCACATTTTTTGTCCTATTTCCTTCTTCGTGAATATTTTTACCGTGATTAAGGATAATTTCATTAATGAAATCAGAAGTAACTTGAGAAAAATTGATCCATTTAGATCGATTTTTTTTAGTCGCGCTATAAAATGCCAAATTTTTAAATCCATTACATGGTATCATTTTCAGATAAATGGAATGTTTTGAAGAGTAAAGGGTCATTATCTCAAAAATTTATGGGTACCATAAAACCAGACGCTCCACTAAAAAATAGATTAGATTTAGCACAAAAAAGACTAGAACAACAAATTACGAAATTAGGAGAAACAGAACAAAAACTAAAAGAAAAGGATTCAATATTTATGAAAAAAATCGTAGAAGCGACTAAAACAAATAATCAAGCATACGCAAAAATGTATGCAACAGAATTAGCAGAAATTAGAAAAAATAACAAAACTGTCAGTAATGCAAAATTATCAATGGAACAAGTTCAGATTAGACTAAACACAGTTTCAGAATTAGGAGACGTGGTAGTAACATTAAGTCCATGTATGTCATTAATCAAAGGATTAAGTACATCGCTAGGTGTAATGATGCCAGAAGTTGCAAGTTCAATGCAAGACCTATCAAGTATGTTAGGAGATATTGCAACAGGAACATCCATCACAAGTGAAGGAACAATGGGAGAATTTACAACATCAAACAGAGAAGCACAATCAATATTAGATGAAGCACAAGCAATGGTAGAAGGTCAAACTAGACAAAGCATGCCAGAACCACCAATTAGTAGAAATAGTATAGAAGACATACTAAGAGAAAGAGAAGCAATCTAATCTTTCTTCTTAATTTCTTGTAGTAATTTTTTAATTCTAGAAATTGTTGGGTAACTGTAACCACGCTTTCTATAGTTCTTAATCATCAGTTTCCAATTATTTAATCTCCAGGTAGCTTGTTCAGGAGTTATTGAATGAACTTCATTACCGATTATACTTTTTCTACCAACTTTTAGAGTACCTGCATCTTTTGCATCCCATCTATTTTTTGCAAATTTTAAACCACTTAATATCTCAGAGACAGGTATGTCAGAAAAATATGATTTAATTTTAGCAATGTCATCTTCAGTTAGATCGTCTTTAGATGTAATTGAAAGATCTCGTACCATGAATTTAGTGACTAATACTAGAATATCACAAATGTGCTAAATTTGATTAAACAATATAGTATTTTTTTCAACATCCAAAAAAGCTGAAAAATGAATGCCTACACATAGTATTAAAGATGGCAAAGCCAAAAATTGTAATTGCTACCAAACCTATAGGGATTACAATAATTTTTTCTTTGTAACCCATACTGCCAATTTGCGCAATTGTTAAATTAACCTTGGCAAGGATATTAAATTACAATGATGCCATCACAACAAGGTTATGACCGTGCAATCACAGTATTTTCACCAGATGGACGATTATATCAAGTAGAATATGCAATTGAGACAGTTAGAAGAGGAGCACTTGCAGTAGGCATTAAAACAAAAAGTGGTGTAATTATTGCAGTTGAAGAAAAATCAAGAAAATTACAAATTATTAACACCCCACAAAAAATATTTCAGATTGACTATCATATCGGTGCAGCAGCAGCAGGATACATTCCAGATGCACGTTCACAAATTGACACTGCACGAACATTTTCTCAAAGTAACAAAATAGTGTACGACGAAGCAGTTCAGGTCGAGACAGTTGCCAAACATTTAGCTGATCAATGCCAACAGTATACACAATATGGTGGAGCAAGACCAATTGGGGTTTCATTAATAATTGGAGGAATTGATCCTGCTGGAACTAACTTGTATATGACAGACCCAAGTGGAGCATACATTTCATACAATGCAATATCAATTGGTGCCAAATCAGAGGTAGTCAATGAATTTCTAGAAAAAAATTACAAAAAAGACATGTCACTGGATGATGCAGCATCACTAGCTATCGCAGCAATTTACATTTCAAGCGAAACAAAAGAAGGAATTGAACATATCAAAATGTCAAAAATAACTGGAGAACACGGAGTGTTTGAATTTATTAAAAATAAAGAAATAACAAAGTTTGCTGCAAATGCAAAATCAAAATATCCCTCTGATGGGAAATAAATATTTTCATCACAAATTAAGAATTTAAAATGAAATTATCAATTGCAATACCTGATTCATCATTAAAAGATGAAAAAAAACATGAAAATAAAACTCGAAAAATTTTTCAAATTGCACGTGCAGCAGGAATATTTCAAATTAATAACATAATAATTTACAAAGACGGACGAGAGTTTGAAACTGATTCAAAATTATTATCAACAATTCTCAGATATCTTGAAACACCACAGAATTTTAGAAAACGGTTGTATCCAAAATCTGGAATACTACAATTTGTAGGAGCGTTATCTCCAATTAAGATGCCTAATCAAACTGTAACATCAGATGCAAAGCAAGTGAAAAAAGACGATATTAGAGAAGGAGTTATTTTTCCAAAAGATGGGAAAAAATTCATCGACATTGGAATTGACCATTCAATTCCATACCATGGAAAAAAACAAATCGATAAAAGAATAATTGTGAAAATTAAAGATACGTTTCCAAATTTTACAGTATATGATATTGAAAAAGATCAGATACCAAATTTTTGGAGTTATAATGTAAAACATGGAGGAAATTTATTTACATTGTTAACTGAATGGAAAGGACCAAAAATACTTACAAGTAGAAAATCAAAGAAAATTAAAGATGAAGATATGCAAAAGATCCTTTCCTCAAAAGAAGAGATTCTAGTAGTGTTTGGTACAACAGACAAAGGGATTCATGAGATGTTAGACAAAAAAATTAACAACATTCAAAATTTCAAAGCATGGAATTTTTTTCCACACCAAGGAACTGAAACGGTCCGTCTTGAAGAAGCAATATTAGGTTGTTTATCAATTATTAATGCACACACATTTAACAAATAAATGATAAAAAAATTATAATTTGGATATGAATAATCAAAGAAAATTTTTGATGTTGGCAGTATTAGTTGGGATTGCAGGAGTTGGGATTGGGGCAATTACAATTTTTTCGATGATTTCAGAATTATATTCACCATAGAAAATATTACAACAATTAACAAAGAAAATTGAGATTTTCACGGTTTATAATGGGGTTAACGACTTTTTTCATTTATCTATGGGACATAGAAAACGCAGTCAACCAAGAAGAGGAAGTGGAGCATATTCTCCTAGAATACGTGCAAAAAGTATGGAAGCACGAGTTCGAGCATGGCCTAAAGTAGACAGTGATGAACCAAGACTACTAGCACATGCAGGATACAAAGCAGGATGTGTGCAATTAGTTAGCATAGATGATAGAGAACATACACCAAGTCACGGAAAACAACTTGTAACAATAGGAACAGTAATCGCAACTCCACCAATTACAATAGTAGGAATTAGAGGATATTCAGTAGATACCAATCATACAAGAAATGCAGAATTTGATTCATTTGCAAAAGATTTACCAAAAAATGTACAAAATAATTTAAAAATTAAAACAGAAGGAACACCAATTGATGAAGCAGAAAAACATTTGAGAAAAATTAAAGAAATTTTTGCCATAGTCATAACAACCCCAGGAGATGCCAATTTAGAAATGAAGAAACCTTACATCTTTGAAGTTAAAGTAGAAGGAGGAGACATACCAAAACAATTTGCGTTTGCTAAAGATCTTTTAGGAAAAACTGTCAAAGTCGACCAAGTGTTTGAAAGTGGAACCTATGTAGATACTGCAGCAATTACAAAAGGAAAAGGATGGCAAGGTGTAATTTACAGATGGGGCGTAAAAAGAAAACAACACAAATCGCGAAAAACAGTTAGAGAAGTTGGATCATTAGGTCCAATATCTCCAAGTAGTGTTATGTACACAGTACCAAGAGCAGGACAAACAGGATTTCATCAAAGAATAGAGTATGATAAAAGAATAATGATAATGAGCAATACAGAAAAAGAAGAATTTAAAATAAATCCTGACGGAGGATTCAAGCACTTTGGAAAGGTTACAGGAGATTTCATAATCGTGAAAGGTTCAGTGCCAGGAACGTATAGAAGATTGATCAAACTTAGAAAACAAATTAGAAACAAACCAAAGAAAGTTGTAAAACCAAATGTGTTGGAGGTTGTGATTTAATGAAAAGGACTGTGTTAACAATAAACGGTAAGAAAGATAGCGATATCGAACTTCCAAATGTATTTGAGACAGAAGTGGATCATGCATTGATTCACCGAGCATTTATAAACTTACAAACACATTCTTTCCAAAAACATTCCACAAAACCAACAGCAGGAATGAATGTAGTTGCAGATTCAAATGATCCACCAACTGGAAGAGGTACTTCAAGAATTGCTAAAATTAAAGGCGGTGGAGGAGGTCGGGCAGGACAAGCAGGAGAAGTTGCATCAACTAGAGGAGGACGTCAAGCACATCCACCAATAGCTGCTAAAGTGATTTATAAAAAAATAAACAAAAAAGAGAATAAACTAGCACTATGTTCAGCACTAGCTGCAACAACCTCAAAAGAATTAGTTGAAAAAAGAGGCCATAAAGTAGAAGGAATTGATGCATTTCCAATAATAGTTTCAGATGATATTGAAAAAATTACAAAAACATCCGAATTGACCAAAGTTCTAGAAGATTTGAAGATTGTACAAGATGTCAATAGATTAAAAAGCAGAAAAAGAAGAACCGGTAAAGTTGCATTAAGAGGCAGAGTTTCAAAAATAGGAAAGAGTGCATTATTTGTAGTATCAAAATCAGAAAATATTTCAAAAGCAGCAAGAAGTATTCCAGGAATTGATGTATGTGCTGCAAAAAACCTAAGTGTTCTTGATTTGGCACCTGGAGGAACTTTGATTAGATTAACAGTATTCACAAAGAAAGCAATTGAAGAAATTGCAGAAATTAAATCACAACATCTAGAATTAATGGTGACTTTGAAATGAACGTAGAGACAGCAACAAAAATCATCTTAAGACCATACGTTACAGAAAAAACATTCGCTTTAGTGGAAAACGAACAAAAAATTTGCTTTTTAGTTCAGAAAGAAGCAACAAAACCACAGATAATTGAAGCCGTTAAAACATTGTATAATGAAGATGCTACAAACATTGAAACAGCAAGAACTGTTTATGGAAAAAAAGCATTTGTTAAATTTAGTTCCTCAGATAAAGCAAGAAACTTGGCAAACAAAATAGGTATGATGTGATTGGTATAAATGGCTCATAAAATCAAAATTTTGCAAGGAGACATGTAGAAATGGTCAAAGTAGTGAATATCTATAAAGGAAAAACAACTGAAGAATTACAAAAACTTCCAAATGACGAATTATTTGTATTGTTAAATGCAAGACAAAGAAGATCATTGAAAAGAGGAATATCAGATAACAAAAAGAAATTGATTGCAGAAATTAAAGAAATGAAAGAAGGAAAAAACAAAAACGCAATCAAGACACACCAGAGGGATCTAATAATTTTACCGTACATGATAGGAGTAACAATCAACGTCTTTGACGGAAAAGAATTCAAACCAATTGGAATTGGTGCAGAGATGGTCGGACATTACATAGGAGAATACGTAATTACAAACAAGAGAGTGAATCATGGAGCACCTGGAGTTGGAGCATCAAGATCTAGTTTGTATGTGCCATTAAAGTGATTAAAATGGGAAGATACAATTACGCATTCCAAAATTTTGACGCAACAAAGCATGTTAGAGCTTCAATTCGTGAAAAAAAGATTTCTCATAAACATGCAAGAGAAACAGCAAAAGCAATCAAAGGACTTACACTTGAAAAAGCTAGAGACTATATGCTAAGTGTTGTTGCAAAAGAAAGAGCAATACCATTTAGAAGATTTAAAAATCAAGTAGGACATAAAAGTGACCCAGGAATGATGTCAGGAAGATATCCACAAAAGACAGCAAGAGAATTTTTAAAATTATTAGACAATTTAGAATCAAATGCAGAATACAAAGGAATGGATATGGATAGATTAAAGATCATAAATGCCACAACCCACAAAGGTGTAATAATTAAGAGATTTATTCCAAGAGCCCAAGGTCGTGCAACTGACAAGAATGATGCATTAACACATGTAGAATTGGTGGCACAGGAGTTTTAGAAATGTCTGCAGTAAAAAACGTCATCAAAGATAATTACAACATTATGCTGTTGAAAGATTACTTAAGAATAAAAATTAAAGATGCTGGATTCGAAAACGCAGAAGTTACAAAGACACCAACTGGAACCAGAGTTGTACTGCATGTAACTAGACCAGGAATAGTAATTGGTAGAAAAGGAACAGGAATTAAAGAATTAACTGAAAAATTAGAATCAGACTTTGGATTAAAGAATCCACAAATTGCAGTTGAAGAAATAACAAAACCAGAATTATCTCCCGAAGTCATGTGTAGCAGAATGGCATCACATCTCGAAAGAGGTACCGCATTCAGACGTGCAACAATGTGGACAATTCAACAAATTATGGAAGGAGGAGCAATGGGAGTAGAAATCACAATTTCAGGAAAATTAAGAGGAGATAGATCAGCATTTGAAAAACACAGACAAGGAATTTTACCGAGAGCAGGTCATCACGCAGATATCATAGTTTCTGAAGACATTGCACATGTAAGAACAGCCATGGGGTTAATCGGCGTAAGGATAAGAATTGCAATAAAAGAACGATTAATTCCAGAATTTGAAATTAAAGGAAAGACACAAGCACAAAAAGATGAAGAGGTTAGAATCAGAAAACAGACAGATGATGCAATTGTAAAGGCAGCTTCAGAGTCAGAAATAATTAAAATCGAAGAGGAGAAAATGGAAGAAATGGATGATACAATGGAAGATGTAGAGGAGGAGATGAAATAATGGGTATGCTAAAAATGAAATCAATTAGAGAATTGAATGAAAAAGATCTTAGAGATAGAGTAGAACAGATGAAAACAGAGTTATCAAAATTACAAACTGAAAACGCTAAAGGAACACTCAGAAAAGAAACCGGAAAAATCAAAAAAGTTAGAAAAGAGGTTGCAAGGCTTTTAACACGACTAAATGAGGTAAAAAAAGAATGAATCTAAGTACACAGTCAGAATTTGATTTGATTGGTCAAAATGTAACAATTTCAGATTCAAAAAATAAAGAAATCATTGGTATTAATGGCAAAATCATCATGGAAACAAAAAACATGATCATAATGAACACCAAAAACGGAAAAAGAAACATTCCAAAGGACATATGTCAATTAAGCAGCGATAATGGCGTGGTAATTGAAACTGATTCAACTGAATTAAATAAAAGACCACATGAAAGATTGGAGATTTTAGTATGACACGAAATATAGGAATCAATGTAAAAGCACCAAAAGAGGATCCACGAGAAGGAGATAAAAAAAATCCATTCAATGGAACACTTCCAGTTCGCGGAAAATTATTTGAAGGTAAAGTAATCAAAGCAAAAGGAAAAGATACAGTTGTACTTGAAAAAGATGCTCCGCTTTACTTTAGTAAATATAAAAGATATGGACGAAGTACTAGTAGAATACATGCACATGTGCCATCAAACTTGCAAGTAAATGAAGGAGACATAGTTGTTGCTGCAGAATGCAGACCAATAGCAAAATCCGTATCATTTGTAGTAGTGGAGGTTAAAGAATAATGGGCGGAGCACGTAGTAAAGGTAGCAAAGGAGTAACAGACTTCAAACCATACATTACAAGATCACTTCCTGTTGGTGCACGTATTACTTGTGCAGACAACTCAGGTGCAAAAATTATTGAAATAGTAAGTGTACATCAACATAAGACAAGATCACGTAGACTTCCTGCAGCTGCTATAGGAGACTTTTGTAATGTTGTAGTGAAAAAAGGTCCTGCAGAATTAAGAAAACAAGTTCACGGTGCAGTAATAATTAGACAAAAATATGTAGTTCATAGACCAAATGGAGTTCGAGTTCAATTCGAAGATAACGCAGGAGTATTGATTACCCCTGAAGGTGAAATGAAAGGAACAGACATCAAAGGTCCAGTTGCATCAGAAGTTACAGAGAAATGGCCAAGAATAGCAAATCTGGCAAAGATGGTGGTATAAAATGACTCGTTCCGCAATTCCAAGAAAAACAAGAAATCAGCAAATTTACTATGCAGCTATTCAAACAGCAAGTAAACAATTATCATGTGCACTTTCAAAAGAGTTACGAAAAAAATATGGAAAACGAAGTGCACGAATCATAGAAGGTGATACTGCAAAAATTGTCAGAGGAGAATTTACAGGAGTTGATGGAAAAGTCACAAAAATATCAATCCCAGATAGAGGAGTAAACATCGAGGGAGTAAAAAAAGAGAAATTAAAAGGTGAGAAATTTGACGTGTACGTTCACACATCAAACATCATTTTAACAGGATTAGACTCTGGAGATAAATGGAGAATTAACAAATTAGAGGGAAAGAAAGCAACTGCTGCAAGAGCAGATGAAAAGCCAAAAGTAGAAACAACCAAATCTAAAGAAGAACCGAAAGATACAAAAAAAGCAACAAAAACAAAAACAACAAAAGGAGATAATAAAGAATAATGGTACACATTGCAGGAAGTAAAAAACTCAAAAGACAAATGGCTCCACTTTTCTGGGGAATTACTAGAAAAGATAAGCGATTTGTAGTTACAGTAAAACCTGGTACTCAATCAAAACATGCATCAATACCAATCGCAGTATTTCTTAGAGATACATTAAAAATTGTTACTAGTTTGAGGGAAGCAAAATCAGTGATTTATTCAGGTAAAATAAAAGTAGATGGTGTGATAAGGAAATCATTACATCATGGTGCAGGTTTAATGGACGTAGTTGAACTAGAAGGTGTTAATAAAATATACAGATTAGTGCCACATGACGGAACATTGCTGAAACCAATTGAGATTGACGAAGTTGAAAAAACAAAAAAGTTTGTACAAGTAAAATCAAAAACTACAATTAAAAATGGAAAAACACAAATTGGTTTTCACGATGGAAAAACACTGATAGATGAAACACCAGTATCAGTAGGGGATACATGTGTATTACAAATACCAGACATTAAGATCCTATCCGTAATTAAATTAGAAAAAGGAATGAACTGTTTAATTATCAAAGGTGTTAATGCAGGAAAAATTGGCAAGATAGATGAAATAAAAAAAGGAACATTTAGTATTTCAAAAAGCATAGACATTACATTTGATGAAAGACAAGTTGAAATTCCAGTAAGATTAGTAATGCCAATTGGAAAAGATACTCCGGAGATTAAGATTAGGTGATTTTATGGCACAAGAAGTACAAAACAAAATGAAAGAAATAAGATTAGAAAAAGTTGTGTTAAACATGGGGCTTGGTAAATCAGGAGATGCAGTAGAAATTGCCAAAAAAGCACTAGGTCAAATATCAAATAAAAAAGTAAACGATAGACCTGCAAAAAAAGCAATTAGAGATTGGGGAGTTAGAAAAGGCGAACCAATAGGTGCAGCAGTTACAATAAGAGGCAATGATGGCAAAGAATTACTAAAAAGATTGTTAGAAGCAAAAGGAAACAAAGTGAATGGTCGCTCCTTTGATAAATTAGGTAACTTGTCATTTGGAATTTTAGAACATATTGACATTCCAGGAATAAAATATGATCCAAAGATTGGAATTTTAGGATTAAATGTAACAGTAAGATTAGTTAGACCTGGATTTTCAATATCTATGCGAAGTAAACATAAAGCAAGTGTTGGAAAGAACCACAGAATTAAACCTGATGAAGCAAAAGCATATCTAACAAAAGAATTCGGAGCCAGTGTAGAATAATGGCAAAAACAACTTGGGGGAAAAATAGAGAATATGGCGATAGAGGAACAGGATACACGCCTAGAAAACAAAGTATCCCAGGAACCACAAATGAAAAACGATATGGTAGAGGAGCAAGATGGTGTAAAAGGTGTGGATGTTATGTATCAATTCAAAAATACGACTTACATTTATGCAGACAATGTTTCAGAGAAGTTGCAACTTCCCTAGGATTCAAAAAATTCAGGTGATATGATATGCCAGCAATGAACGTACTAGCAAATTTATTTGTAACAATTTACAATAATGAAGCTCGAAGAAAATCAAAATGTGTTGTGCTTCCAACATCAAAAATTGCAAAAGAGGCATTGAGCACACTAAAAGAACATGGATACATCAAAAATTATGAAAGAACGGAGGACAACAGAGGCGGAAAATTCAAAATAGAATTAATGGCAAAAATTACAAAATGTGGGGCAATTAGTCCAAGATTTAAAGTTAAAAAAGATGAATATCTAGAATGGGAAAAACAGTATCTTCCATCATATAACAGAGGCATGCTAATAGTTACAACAAATCAAGGTGTAATGTCACATCACGAAGCATCTAACAAAGGATTAGGAGGATTTTTGATAGGTTATGTCTACTAGTTTAATAAATAAAATGGCAACGGAATTAGAAATTCCAAAAGGAGTTACTATAACATATAAAAAATCAATGATAACAGTTCAAGGACCATTAGGAAAAACCTGGAAAAGCTTCAAAAAAATTCCTGTAACAATTGATGTCACCGATGGCAAAGTACTTTTGAAAGCACAAGGTACAAGAGACAAAAGTCGTGCAATCATGAATACATCTAGATCACTTATCAGAAATCTTTGTGAAGGAGTTGTGGAAGGATATACAATTAAAATGAAAATCGTATTCTCACACTTTCCTATTACAGTGAAAGTTGAAGGTAAGACAGTCATAATTGAAAATTTCCAAGGTGAACGTGGCACAAGAAAAACAAAAATTTGGGGCGAGACAAAAGTGCTTCCAAAAGGTGACGACGTAATAATTACAGGTCATGTTTTAACAGATGTTTCACAAACAGCCGCAGAAATACAAAATGGTTCAAAAGTAAAAGATAAAGATCATCGAGTATTTTTAGATGGAATCTATAAATTCGAAAAGAAAAAAGGCATTGAGAATTAATTATTAAATAATTGACCCTAGACAACGAGTTCAAAGAACAAACCGAAAAATTAGTTTCTGAAACATTAGAGTTATACAAAAATGCTGGCGCATCGCCTAGAATTGGAGATGTTTGGAAGTGCGAAAATACAGGTGATTTTTTATGTGGTTTTTTTGTAGGAGAAATGGTCGGTTCAGCACTAAGTGCATTTCAGGTATACCATAAAAGAGAACCAAGTGCAGAAGAACATATGGAAATTGTGGAAATTGTGGAAAAACATTCAGACGATATTGTTGTTTTTTTCACAAAATTCAATCCAAATTAATTCGTCGGAAGAATTAAATCGCATTTTACTAGGAAAAAATTAATGCCGCGTTAGCTCAGCCTGGTAGAGCGTTCGACTGTTAATCGATTGGTCATCAGTTCAAATCTGATACACGGCGCCTTCTAATCTTCAAAATTAGCTTAGATGATTTTTTGCACGTTGTTAGTTTAGATCGTTAGACAGGATCGATCTAATATTGGATCCATCATAGTAAGTATGCAGGAGTGTTACATTGGCCAGAACTAGAAGGGCTAACAGATATTGTGTTGATTGTAGTGCAAGATTGGTCTATTATCCAAGACTATCAAACCCAAAAGCACCAAATGAACATAGAGTTTTAGTTTACGCATGTCCAGATTGTACTGAAGACTTTGAAAAACCAAAAATGTTTTCAATAAAAAGAAATGTTACCGATGATCCATTAGAAACAGTAGAAATAGAAATTACACAGACACAAAAAAAGCTTGCAAAAAGTAAATAGAGGAAAAAATTTCTGAAAACTAATGTATCCTGAGAAAATTCGTTCACGTACATGGTATTTGGTTCCAATTTTCTTTGGATTGATAGGCGGAATAATTGCATATTTTATGATAAGAAAAGATGATCCTCAAAAAGCAAAAAAATGCTTATGGGTTGGAATCATTTTAACTGTAATCAACATCGTTGTGAATATTTTGTTATTTTCAACTGGAACCTTTGAACAAAATTACAACGTAAATGTGTAAATGTTTCTAAATTCGAGTTTAGAAATATTATTAATTTGAACGTGTTAAACTAGTTATACCATGAATTGTTTGTGTTCTCATGTCACGTCTAAGAGACAATGTAGAAAGATGGCTAATACATGAAAATTATGATTTCAATCAAGCAAAATCAGAAGACGCTGCATTCAAAATTGTGATAAATAATTCAGATGGATTAGGAAATGATACCGAAGTCTTTGAACCAAAGGACCAGGAAAATATCCTAGTCGTAGGAATCAAAATTGAAATGAAAATTAAACAATTAATCCGATTTAGAGAATTAAATGAAATAGAACAAGAGAACTTTAAGAAGAAAATTGAAGATTTTTGTTATTCAATCAAGGCAGTTAGTAAATTTTTAGATGAAGATGGAAAGAAAAAGGTGGGGGTTTACATAATTTTAGATAAACAAGAACAGCTAAATCAGCCATCTTTCTTCAAAGCATTAAAAGAAATCATTGAAATGAGTGAAAAAACAAATCGATTTTTGATCAAGACATTTTAATTCAAAAAATCCAATTTGTGCCTAAATGTTAAACCCCATCCATATCATTAGCAATTTACGAATGGACCATATTTTCAAAAACGTCAAAAAACATGGGGGGTTGAACATTTGTTCGTACATATGCGAACCAAAGGTCAAAACACCACCATTACCCATTACAACATACCATGTTAATTTGAGGTAGTCATAAATGCTAAACCCCCTAAATCACATCAAAAAATATGAAAAAAACATGAAAATACCAATAATTCCAGTAGTCAAAGGATACCAAAACTTTGGAATACTTTGTGGTTTTGAATTTGTAAATATTCCGTGCTCATTATTGTTGGGTCTCACATGCACATTACGTCAAAATCAGTTTTAAATGATGGCAAAACCTACCGTGTAAGATAAGTAATGTTTCTAAATTCGAGTTAAGAAATATTGTTTATTGTTACCCCTCGTTCATAGGCAGATGAGGAAGAACAAATATTTTTTCAGGCTCAATTTTGAGAATTATTCTTTTTTCACCAGGACGTTTGAAAGGATATTTTTCTTTTCCCATGTACTGTTTTGTTAGAAAATCAGCGTGTTTGTATTCATAATCAGGCATTATTTCAACTACTTTACCTCTAATCGAGATCATATCAAGAGGGTTTTTTGAATCAACTACAGATAATGCAACACGAGGATCACGAAGTATGTTTTTGTGCTTCAATCTACCTTCAGCAGTATTGATTCGTATGTGAGAGTCTTCAAAATCACCCCATACAGGAGTGACTTGTGGCGAACCATCAGGCATAGAAGTGGCCAAAAATATTAGATTTTTACCATTTAGAAGAACTTCAACTTTTGAATCCATACTCAAATAACATAAATTGAATATTTATGTCTCAAAGATTTCAAAATATCATGAAGTTAACCATACCATTTACAGGACATGAACAAGTTTTATCACTACACGAAAAAACTTTGGAAATTACCAAAGATGACAATCTTACACCTCAAGGAGATTGTATTATAGGAGTGAACTCAGACATATCGTGCTTAGATTTACCTGAAAAAATGAAGAAAAAAATCCAAAACTCTGAATCAAAAATCTCATTCACGCTTCAAGTAGGAAAATTTAGATTCAAAATTCAAGGGCATGGTTCTGAAAAGCTAACGCTAAAGCATGTAAGCGACATAGTACTGCGTAAGAGTGCATTCACATGCTCCCGTACTATCGCTATCAATTGCGACAAGGCATCAAGTGATATCCCTAGAGACTTGGTCCGTCTCCTTCAAAACCCGCAAACCAAGGGAAAGATGATTATAGAGGTATTGTAATCAGTGTCTTTTTTCAAAGACCGTTGTAACTGCACGATTTACAATTTCCATAATCAAGTATTGACTATATTCCTGCTTATTTTGAGAGGTTTTTGGGATAACAGTCTTTTTCAAAAGTACGTCTAGAAGTTGTTCAACATGTTTTGACGTTGACTTTATGACTGTAGAGTATTTCTTCTCAAAGTCTTTCGGAGTTTCATAGTCAAGAAACTTAGTCGATGTACCGTAGAATTTTATCATGGCACCGCGCTTTTCTTCAATTTTCACCACTTCAATTAATTCAGCGCCTTTCAAGATTTCTAGATGATGTCTAGTTGTCGTAATGGCTTTTTTGAATCCATTCTTTTTTAACTGAGTCGTGATTTGTTCTGCGTTTAGATGTTTTCGATATAGCATTTGCAGAATTTTTGCTCGTGCGGGGTCCTCGATAGCTTTTGCATGTTCCAGACTTGTTGCAAGTGTACGATTCACCGATATTGGTTTTTCGAGTATTGTTGACATGTAGTTTTTTCTATTGATCTTAGCTAAAAGTTATCGGTATCAGTATTTTTTGTCCAAATCAG
>LFEZ01000024.1 GCA_001510295.1 Thaumarchaeota archaeon casp-thauma4
CATCACTATACATTGCATATTCAGGATAACAATTTAACATATAGCCATTTGGAATTTCTTTAAATTTCCAGTCAATACATTTTATGTCACTTTCATAATGAGTATTATCATGCTTCCAATCAAAACCGTTACTAACTGAATTATCAGGCGGATAATCATGCCCTCGGATTAATGTAATAGATTCACCCTCATAATCAATTTCTACTTCAGCATAAAGTGCATTTGGGTAAAGATATACAACATTTGGATGATTAGTTAACGATTCAAACATTTTTTTTGTAACATATTCATTATGAAGAACGATTATCTTGTCATATTTTTCTAGAATTTTGGGATTTTGATCTACATCAATATCAGTAATTATATGATAATCTAACATATGTAAAATATTCAATCCTAATGTTGAAGAGGTATAATCAAGTGGTTTGCCATAGTTAATAGAAGTCGTTAGACAAAACTCATCACACTCACCTCTATAGTATGTATAAAATCCAGGCTCTGCGTAAGCACTGTACGTTAATGTCGGAGATATGACTACAGAATTAGAGGAGTTTCTAAGTGATTCATATCTTAGCGTGTTTTCAGGCTTGAGAATAAATTGGATATCAAGAAATTTGAAATTTTTACCATCATTGGAAAAAAGTTTGTCTTTAAGATAATTTCCTACTTTGAATAGAGTTACATCCTTCTCAAATGTTTGTATTAAAGGAAAAGTTTTAAAACGAAAATCATGTAACGTATTTGAGATTAAAGGTTCAGATAATTTCAAAATGTTTTGGGAATGAAGATATTCTATGATTAACTGGTATTCATTATGATTAATTTTATAGTTAGAGAACCAAGTGGTAACTGTGGAAAACCAGGAAGGAATTTGGTTTTCACCACTATTTTTCAAGTTTCCAGATTCATCAAGAATAATAATAATGGAAGTTAGAAACTTCTCATCAGAGATTTTTCCTTGCGACCACCATTTAGCATCATTGTAATGCCAATAAGGTAGATGAGATTCATAATTAGATTCAGAATACGCAAGGTTAGGAAGAATTAGTAATGGAATGAAGAATAAAGGAATGATAAAAAATATTTTCCGATAACCCATAATTTTCACCTGTGTACGAAGATTTAAAACGATTTACTCTTTCATACATGTATAATGACAATTCCAATAAGAAATCATGTATTAGAAATAATCAAGCAAAAAGAAAACTATACTGATAAGGAATTAGAAAAAGCACTTGCAAAAGATGGTACAGTTATCACTGAAGGTAAATTTAACAAAGTTCTACTTGATTTGGAAATAATGGGATTGATCAATGTAGCATGGGTAACAAAAGATAATAGAAGAATTCAGGCAATTACAGAAAAAGTTGAAGAAGATGAATACGATGAACAGATAAAAGAAACACAAGAAAAAGATTATGAAGCCAGTTTCCCTAGCTCATAAAATTATTAAAATCTGAAATTAAAAGCTGCATCTAATGCAACAGCTAAGAAAATTATTGTCAAATATGGAGCAGTTACTTTGTAGGCTTTCCATGCAAAGTCAGATGTGGGTTCTTTTGTTAACTTGTAATGATAAACAAGCATTAGACCGCCAGAAGCAGCTGCAATTGCAGTATAAACAAGACCCATTCCAAATGCATAAAGCATTAACGAGTATGGAAGTAGAATTAAAGTATTAATCAGAATGTATTTTGATGTTTTTTGCATTCCAATTAGAACTGGAAGCATTGGAATTTTTGCTGCAGAATATTCATCCTTCATTTTCATTGCTAGACACCAAAAGTGAGATGGGGTCCAAACGAATACAAGAAATCCAATTAAAAATCCCAGAATATCCATAGAACCTGTAGCTGCCGACCATCCAGCCATAGAGGCTGCGCTTCCAGCAAATCCACCAATCACAATGTTTGATGAATTTAATCTCTTTAGCCATGCGGTGTAAATTATCACATAGAAGAAGATTCCGAGTGCTATGAAAAATGCCGAAATGTAATTCAAAGCTAATGCACCATACACAACAGAAATTACACTTACCGTCAAACCATAAATCAAAACAGAGTTTGGTTTTATTCTTCCAGATGGTATTGGTCTGGTACTGGTTCTTTCCATTAATAGATCAATATCACGGTCATAGTAATGATTCAATGCACTTGAACCAGCTGATGCCAAACCTCCTGCAATAATGATATGAATTAACCCCCAAGTGTCTAATTCAGGTCCAATTAACTTACTTGCTGCATACATCGATGTAACAGCTGTAATTACAAGAAGAACAACAATTCTTGGTTTTGAAATTTCAATTATTTCTTTTATTCCCAATATACGCATATTTTTGATGTATCGAATTTATTCCCTTCTAATAGACGATCATTTTTGTTACATAAGGATAAAATAATACTCTGAAATCATCAAAGCAGAATTGAGTAATTGGGATCTAATAATGCCAGGAGGAGGACTAACTGCAATCGGTCTTGTAGGTCTTATCACGGCATACTCAGGAATTGCCCACACATTCATTGATGGAATGCATGCATTAACTGGATTACTCTTCATGATTGGATTAATAATTTTAGCAGCAGGTCTTTTGGAAGGAGGGATTTCAACATCAAATCGTACTAAAGCAACTATAATAACAATAATCTCAATTTCTCTAGGATTTGGAACATTTGCAACTACGATGACAGAAAATTCAACATTGCCGTTATTTGCAGGATTATTAATCATGATTGCAATTCCAGCAATTGTAATTGCATACTTTGCAATGAAAATACCAATATATGCAAAACCGGTTGGAGTGATCTTTGTTCTTGCATTTGGAACAGGAATTGGGCTTTACATGGCATTTGGTTTTGTAGGACCAGACCAATACATGGTTGCAAATCAAGATACAAAAGTTGAAGAAGCGATAGAAGAAGCAATTCCAGAAGGACCAATCTTTTTGATTTCAATTTTAGCAGGATCATCTGATCAAGATGCTCCAGATTATGAACCAGATGAAGCAGTAGTTTCAAAAGGTCACATTATTGAATGGATAAATGATGATGCAGTATCACATACAGCTACAAGTTCAGTAGACTTTGGAGAAACATTTGATACAGGACTGCTAAATGGAGGAGACACTTACAAACTAGATACTAACAAGTTAGACCTTGGAACATACGAATACATGTGTATTGTACACCCATGGATGGTATCAACAATAATTATAGAAGAGTCTGCAGAATAACAATAGTGAATAAATCTATTATTTTATCAGAAAAAGATAAGCAAGAATTAGCAAAATATGCAGAATCAGAAAAACCATACGAGTCTTGTGCAATTCTAGTTGGAAATGAAACTGATGAAAACTGGACTGTAAAAGAATTAGTGTTAACTGAAAATACCGCAAAATCTAGAGTTACATTTACAATTTCACCTAATAAAGAATTTGAAGTAGATCAAAAAGCAAAGGAATCAAACATGGAAATAATTTGTATTTTTCATTCCCATCCAGAATCAGAAGCATATCCTTCAGAGACAGATAAAAAATTTATGAGAGTGAATCCATTTCCATGGATAATTTACTCAGGCAAGACAGAAGAAATGAATTGTTTCATTTTAGAAGATGAGAACGTAAAACAGATTTCAATAATATAGTAATAAATTAAATAGAACTAATTTTGCATCATGAATATGGCAATGGATATACACGTCTACGACACTTATGTTAAAGCCAAAGATGGTCATACAATGCATTTCGATGTTATCACCGATAAGCAAGATCATGACCAAGCAATTGCATATGCAAAAGAATGGCTAGCAACTGTTGGTGAAAAAGGTGCAACTGTAACAGGAGAGGAATGTCAATTCTGTCACACACAAGGTGCCCCAGAACCAGTAGAAACAGAGATTAAAAAAAAAGGTTATTTCATCCAAAAGATGGAAGGCTGTTAATTCTATAATCTTTTTTTATTTTTTTTAAAAAATTTTTTTAAGTATTTTATAATACGATAATTGTAAAGAATACAGGTACAAATACAATTGCAATTGTGTTTAAGAGTTTGATTACAGTGTTTAGTGCAGGACCAGCAGTATCTTTGTAAGGGTCACCAATGATATCACCGACTACTGCAACTTTGTGTTCTTCAGTACCTTTTTCTCCTTTCATTTCAATGAGTTTCTTTGCATTATCCCATGCACCACCAGTGTTTACCAAGTGATATGCAAGATAAATTCCAGAGACGACGGCCCCCATTAAAAGACCTGCAACTGCAGAAGGACCTAATAATATACCAATAATGATTGGTGCGGATACTGCAATTGATGCTGATTTCCATAATTCACCGATTGATGCCATTGTTGCAACGTCTACACACTTTGCATAATCAGGTTTTGATTTACCAGTTAAAATTTCAGGATCAGCCTTGAACTGTCTTCTTACTTCATAAACCATTTTCTTTGCTGCACGTTCTACACCACTGATTAATTGACCCGTAATGATAAATGGAATTAATCCACCAACTAAGAGACCTACAATAACTGATGGGTTTGATAAGCCATAATCAATTACAATGTCACTGAAATAGTGTGATGCCTCAAATTGAAATGCTTGAATCATTGCTAATGCAGCTAGTGCTGCACTTGCAATTGCAAAGCCTTTGGTTACAGCCTTTGTTGTATTTCCTACTGCGTCAATTTCATCAGTAATTTTACGATTCTCTTCACCCATTTTGGTCATTTCTACAATACCACCTGCATTGTCTGCAATTGGACCAAAGGCGTCAATTGAGAGAACGATTCCTGCGAGACTTAGCATAGCCATTGCAGTCAATGATGTTCCAAAGATTCCATACAATAGTGGGTCAGTACCTTCAGGTGCTGCGGATGATGAGATTGCAAATGAAACAATAATTGCTACAACGAGTGCAATCATGAATGGACCTGTTGATTGTAATCCTTTGATAATTCCCATAAGAGTTAATGACGCATAGCCCCATTTTGCAGATTCAGAAATTTCTATAACAGGTTTTGAATTTGCATTTGTGTAATAGTCTGTAATCTTTTGTATAACTGGAACTAGAATTACACCAATAACAGTAGAACCAAATAATGCATAAGCAATTGGCGTTGTTCCCAAGATCATATAAGTAAATACAAAGTTTAGTGCTATTGCAATCGCTGCTGAGACATAAAATGAGATATTCAGCGGCTTCATAACATCAGTAATCTTTCTTGAACCAATTGTCGCAGTACCAATTATTGATGCTACTAATCCAGATGCTCCAATCAAGATTGGATATGCAAAGTTTTCAGGTGAACCAATTAATGCTGCAATTAGTAATGATGCTAAAATTGTTACAATGTATGATTCGTATACATCTGAACCCATACCTGCTGCATCTCCTACATTATCACCGACGTTATCTGCAATTGTAGCAGGATTTCGTGGGTCGTCTTCAGGAATGTTTGCTTCTACTTTTCCTACCAAGTCTGCACCCATATCTGCAGCCTTTGTGAAAATTCCACCACCAATTCTAATGAATAATGCAATTAGACTTGCACCAATTCCAATACCTGCAATTGTGATTGGATTTGGATAAATCATGTACAAAATTGCGGTTGCAGCTAGTGCCATTGCAGGAACTGTAAGACCCACTGTTGCGCCACCTCTAAATGTAATAGCAAAAGTTTTTCCCAAGCCAGAACCGGTTGCATGTGCTGCCCTTACTGCAGCCTTTACTGTAACTTTTAGTGAGATAAATCCTGCAACTGCAGAAAGTGTTGCACCTACTGCAAAAGCAATTCCGTTTGATTCACCAATAAAAAATCCAATAATTACAGACAATCCAATTGCTATTGGAATAATAATTCTCATTTCACGTCTCAAAAATGCCGCTGCACCAATTCTTACCGCATCAGATATTTCCTGCATTTGTTTTGTACCAGGATTTTGTTTAGCAACCCATGCAGTGTAAAAACCTGCAACTGAAAATGATGCAATTGCTGCAATAATTGGAATAATTAGCTCTACAGGAAAACCTAGAATATTATCAATAACCATTGTATATTTGAAAAACGAATCTCTGAAGAATATAAATCAACAAGAAGTTTGTGACGAATTTCTTTTCCTATATGGATCAAATGTCTTTCCACGTAACCCATGACGGACTAATTTGTTGAATCTTTTACCATGGCTGAGATATGGAAATCTTTTATGGATTAATTCATGAACAATTGTATTTTCCAGGATTTTTTCATCAGGAATTTTTTTTATATTGAGAAAAATTGTATTCTTTGTCATGTATGAGACACCAAAATACTTGTAGGCAGTAGTTCTGCAACCTTCAGTAATTTCTTTTGGTGCAGCCATAACTTCTTTGTTGGTAAAAAATACTTGTGGCTCAGATGTTGAGAATCGTTTTGAGTATATTCCCACTTTTTCTAGTATTACTAAACGGAGCTCATCATCTAGATTCATGATTAGATTCAAAATTTTAGACTTTATTGGATAATGTCAAATGATCTTGGCAAAGTGTAAAAAATGGTCAGAGTTTAGTGTTGTAATCACAAGTCATACAGCCACCGTCTCATCATCCCTTATTTCATTTGATTTACTATTTTTTGAACCTTCTCTCTGACTTTAGTAGTAATTTCAGCAATTACCAATCCTTCATTAGGTTGACCATACATTACTACCGAATTTTCAGGTGCAAATAGACAAACAGGCAATACTAACAAATCCTCTTCTCCATCAACTAATAATCGAATTGGTGGTTTTTCCTCAAAGATGTTTTTAAGAAGATTGAAACTTTCAGTGCTGATTTCACCAGGATTGTTTTTTACGGTTAATTCAGTATTGATTGATTCTGCTAGAGGTGGAGAACGTTTCTCACGTTTTTCTTGCCCATCAATTATGTGTAGTAGTGGAGTTAATCCCATTCCTAAAAGTAATTCAGATGTTGCATCACCAACAGTAATCACAATTTTTTCAGAGTAGACTTTTCGAATATAACTTTCTTTTTCAGAGGAATCATTTGGAATTAGTTTACCTAAAGGAATTTTTAATTCATCACGTAAGTTTGGTGGTAAAATCAAGGGATTAGTTTGTAGTAGCTTCTGCTTTCATCTCTTCTTGTAATTTTACTGCAACAATACTACATTGTGCTGCAACATTTTTTGCTACCATTCTAAATGCAACTGCACTAGGTGATTCTGGATTAGTCATCATGACAGGTTTACCTAAATCAGAGCCTTCCATAATTCCAGAGTTTAATGGAATCTCTCCTAAGAATGGAATTTGATATTTTTCACTAATTTTTTTTGCTCCACCTTTACCAAAGATGTAATGTTTGTTTGAACAATCAGGACAAGAGAAATAACTCATGTTCTCTACAACACCAAGAATCGGTACATTAAGTTTGTTAAACATTCCAATTGCTTTTACTGCAACATTACTTGCAACATCTTGAGGAGTTGTCACAACTAATATACCCGTAATAGGAATTGTTTGTGCCAATGTTAACGGAATATCACCTGTTCCTGGAGGAAGATCAACTATAAGATAATCAAGATCTGCCCAGTTCGTATCAACTAAAAATTGTTTTAAAATTCCAGAGATAATAGGTCCACGGTAAATTGCTGCTTGATGTTCTTGTTCTGCGAAGAATCCAAAAGATACCACTTTAAGATCATTAAATGTTGCAGGTTGTAATTTGCTATCTTTAACTTCCATTGCACCATCTTTCATTCCCAACATTAATGGAATACTTGGTCCATAGATATCTGCATCAAGTAAACCAACCTTTGCACCAGTTTGAGATAATGCAATTGCAAGATTCAACGATACAGTAGATTTTCCAACGCCACCTTTTCCGCTAGCAACACCAATTACATTTTTGACAGTTGCCATTGCTTCATCAGCGTCAAGTGAACGACCTTCCATAACTTTAGCTGTAATTTTCATATCAAAATTTTTAATGCCATCAATATCATCAATAACTTTTCTTACATCAGCTTCAATTTCATCATTGAATGGACAAGCTGGAGTAGTTAATTCTAAAGTGAATTTTAGATCACCTGAGTTTAATTCCAAATCCTTAATCATTCCCATTGAGACAATATCTTTTTTTAAATCAGGATCAATGACTGTTGCCAGTTTTTCTAAGACTTGATCTACACCAACCATTGTACAGATCACTAAGTCTCTTCATTTAAAATATTCTTTACTTAGTCCAAACTAATTAGAGAATTATGACAAACTGAAGCATAGGTATGCTAGAAAAATTGGAATTATTTGAATAAATCTTAAAAAATATCCAAAGATTCATAAATAAAAATTCCATCAAAAAATTGCAATTGTTTTCGATTTCAACTCTAGTAGATATTGTAAGAATTCCACCTAGTCTATTTGGTTCAACATTGAAGAAAGCAGCAGAGAGCATTTTAAAATCAAAGTATGAAAGTATGATCAATCAAGAATTGGGATACATCATAATGGTAATGGATGCCAAAGTAGAACCAATGGGAAAAATGATTCCAGGCGATGGAGGTACATTCCATAGAGTAGAATTTCAAGCATTAACATTTTATCCAAAATTACAAGAAATTGTTAAAGGTGAAATTGTAGACATTACAGACTTTGGCGCATTTGTAAGAATTGGACCAACAGATGCATTATTGCACTTGTCACAAGTAATGGATGATTATTTGAAAAGTGATGTAGCATCTGGAATGATAATTGCAAATCAAAGTGGAAGAACGTTAAAAGTTGGCGCCATGTTGAGAGCTAGAATTACTGCAGTGTCATTAGGCAAAGCAGCTACAATGGGAAAAATTGGAATTACATGTAGACAACCATTCTTAGGTAAAGAAGAATGGATTAATGAAGAAATTGCAAAAGCAACCGGTGAACAAGTTGTGGTTGAGGAAAAATAATTGGTAAAAGAATTAGCTTGTAGAGAATGCAGATGCGTGACAACATCTAAAGTTTGTCCAGCATGCAAATCAACAGACCTTTCACCAGATTGGAATGGAATAGTTTTAGTTGTCAAACCAACTAACTCAAAAATTGCAAGTACATTAGGAATTAGTAAACCAGGTAAATACGCATTAAAGGTAACTTAAATTGAAATATTCTCCAAAAAGAGAATTAAAACGATTTTTAGATGAAGATGTTGGAAACGGTGACATTACAAGTAAATTATTACAAAAGAAAAATATTATTGCAAAAATAATCACAAGAGAAGAAATAATTGTTGCAGGTACAAAACATGTGAAAGAAATTTTTGCATTAAAAAAATGTATGACAAAAATTTACAAAAAAGATGGAAAAATCGCAAAACCAAATCAAACTATTTTGGAGATAAGAGGTAATGCAGGGGACGTTTTAACATGTGAAAGAACAGCATTAAATCTACTATCAAGAATGTGCGGAATTGCAACACAGACAAACAATCTTAAAAAACAGATTAAATCAGTAGGCTCAAAATCCAAAATTTTTGCAACACGAAAAACAGTTCCAGGTTTAAGATTTTTTGATAAAGAAGCAGTAAAAATTGGTGGTGGTGAAAAACATAGAATGACTCTCAACGAGATGATCATGATTAAAGATAATCACTTAGCAGTTGAAAAATCAATTGAAGATGTTTTAAGAAAAGCAAAAAAAACAAGAGGTAAAATTGAAATTGAAGTTGAAACTCAAAAAGATGCAATTTTGTGTGCAAGAATTGGCGTAGACATTATAATGTTGGATAATTTTTCTCCAGAAAAAATTATAAAAACAATAAAAAAATTAACTGAACTCAAATTAAGAAACAAAGTTGTTTTAGAGGCATCAGGAAGAATAAATTCAAAAAATATTATAAAATATGCAAAAACAAATGTTGATATGATTTCTGTAGGAAATATTACTAATTCAGTTAACGGCATAGATTTGAGTTTAGAAGTTTCTTAACTTATTGCAAGCATTCTTTCAATTGCAAGTCGTGCTTTGTCAGCAATTTCTTTTGGAACTGTAACTACATATTCCTCATTTAATAGAGAATCATAGACTTTTTCTAGCGTAATCATTTTCATATATTTACATTCTGCTTTTTCTGATGCAGGGATGAATTTTTTGCCAGGATTTTGTTGTTTCATTCTGTATAAAATTCCAGTTTCAGTGGCAACTACAAATTCATTTGATTTTGAATTTTTGACATGATTCATCATTCCTTCAGTCGATAAAATTTGTACTTGATTAGATTTGTAACTGCCATTTGCAACATCGTACATCATAGGAGTTGTACAACTACATTCAGGATGAATTAAAAATTCCGCATTAGGAAAAGAATTTAATTTTTCTTTAACATGATCAGGGGTAATGCCAGCATGTACATGACATTCTCCAGCCCAAATTAACATATTCTTTCTACCAGTCATTTTTGCAACATAAGATCCTAAAAACATGTCAGGTAAGAATAAAATTTCTTTTTCATCAGGAATTGCTTTTACGACATTTACAGCATTTGATGAAGTACAACAATAATCTAATTCAGATTTTATTTCAGCTGTAGTGTTAACATAACCAACTGTAATTGCATTTGGATGTTCAGATTTCCATTTTTTTAATTGAACCATATTTATCGAATCAGATAACGAACAACCTGCATTAGTGTCAGGAATGAGAACTTTTTTTTCAGGGCTAATTATTGCGGCTGTTTCAGCCATGAAATGTACACCACAAAATAAAATTATCTTATGAGGAGTTTCTGCTGCTTGACGTGCAAGACCTAGAGAATCACCTACAAAATCAGCTACATCTTGAACTTGAGGAATTTGATAGTTATGTGCAAGAATGACTGCATCCTTTTCCTTTTTCAATTCTTCAATCTTATCTTTTAACATCCGAAATTCTCCATCCAGTAATCATTTAAAGTATTATTATTTTACCAAAAAAATACATAGAAATTTTGTTTTGAGGTAATTCTTGCCGTCATTTTTCTATTGAATTTAAAACGGATCCGAAGGG
>LFEZ01000025.1 GCA_001510295.1 Thaumarchaeota archaeon casp-thauma4
TTGAAAAACCAACTGAAGGTTCGGTAGATAAAAAAATCAATATCTCATACAAACCACAATATCTTTCAAATAATATTGATATAGAAGTAATCGCAGTTTTAGAAAAATCAAACGGCTCAACAATTGAAGGAAGTGCAGAAGAAGAACAGATTTTGAACCCACTGAAATTAAAAAAATTGTATAACAAATCAGTGAAAAATTTGTCAGGAGGTGAACTTCAAAAAGTTGCAATTGCATCATGCCTATTACAGAAAGCAGATTTGTATGCGTTAGATGAGCCATCTGCATTTTTAGACGTAGAAGATAGGATTACAGTTGCTAAATTTTTGCAAAAATTTGCTCGTTCATTTGGAAAATCTGCAATAATCATAGACCACGACTTACAATTGATGGACTTGGTTTCAGATTCCATGGTAATTTTTGAGGGAACATCAAGTGTAGCAGGAGTTGCAACATCTCCCATGCCAAAAAAAGATGCCATGAATAGATTCCTAGAATCACTTGACATTTCGTTTAGAAGAGATGAGAAAACAAGTAGACACCGTGTAAATAAAGAAGCGAGTAGATTAGACAAAGAACAAAAATCAGCAGGCAATTATTATTTTAGAAAATGACCAAAATGCTAAAGAGAGTCTTACAAGACGTCCTCTCAAAAGAAGAAAATGAACAGTTGATTTCGGCATTTGATCAGATTGGAGATATCATAATAGTAAGAATTCCAGATTCATTAGTTTCAAAAAAACAGATCATTGGAAAAACACTACTAGAACAAGTTAGTACAGCAAATTCTGTTTTTTATCAGTCATCACCAGTAGAAGGTGATTTTAGAACTAGGAAATTAGAAGTCATTGCAGGAGAAGATAAAACTCAAACAGAATACAAAGAAAATGGATGTAGATTCATAGTAGATGTAGAAAAAGCATTCTTTTCGCCACGACTATCAACAGAAAGAGAAAGAATTGCAAGACTAGTTAAAGATGGAGAAGTGATAATCAACATGTTTGGAGGAGTAGGAATGTTTTCTTTACTTGCGGCAAAAAATACTCTATGTACAGTATACAACATTGATCTAAATCCTGTTGCAGCACAATTGTGTAAAGAAAATATTCAAATTAACAAGCTCAAAGGAGAGGTGATTTCATTAAATGGTGATGCAACAAAAGTGATTAATGAACAATTAGTTGGAAAAGCTGATAGAGTTTTGATGTTGTTACCTGAACGTTCAGATGAGTTTTTAAATTCTGCATTAAATGGATTGAAAAATAAAGGAATAATTCATTATTATTCTCACATGCATGCTGACAAAAAACAAGACGCATGTAAATTATCTGAAGAACATTTCATGAGCGTAAACAAAACAAATGCAGAGATAATAACTTCACGAAATGTGAGACCAGTAGGACCAAGATTTTACCAAACCGTAGTAGATGTAAAAATTTCTAAAAATTAATCATCTTCAATTAATGAAGAAGGTTTTGCAGTAGTTGTAGCCATTTGATAACCAATCCAGGAAACTATTCCTAAAACACCGCCTACAACCATCAATATTGTCAATTGTAAAACAATTGTGCTCCATTCAGAGAGCATCAAAAGATATGCATAGACAAAAAATGCAGCTATACAAGATACAAAGATGAAAACACCCATCGATTTTCGTCTTGACATATCGACTCGATTAAAAACAGTAATTTAACTGAACTCAATTGCCATCATATAGGCATCTTCACCATCACGATAATACGACTTTAATCTTTGTTTGATATCCATACCCAAATCTTGGTATAATTTTACAGCCTCTGTATTACTACAACGAACTTCAAGATACATTTCATCACATTGTTTTTCTTTAACTCCCTTGAATGCTTCATTAACGAGAACTTTTCCATATCCATTTCCACGATGTTCTTTTAGAACTGCAACAGATACAATGTGACCTTTTTTTACAAATCCAAGTTTTTTAAAGTTAGAAAATCCAAATTCAGTCTTACACATAATATATCCAATATGTTGACCACCTTTTTCAGCAATCAGAAAGGCTTCAGATGTTTCTGCTAACAGACTTTCATAGAAATAATCAGAATAGTGCTCAGGTAATGTTTTCATGTTAATTTCCATTACACCAATAAGATCACTAGGCTCACAACGTCTGAATATGGCTCCATTATGCTCACGTAAAATTACTTGCATAGTAATACATGGAATTTAGTATATTTAATTTGATACTGGAAAAACAATTATGCATAGATAATACACGATCTTTATGATAGAGCCTACACAGGAATTTATTAAAAAAGTTGTAGAGAATCGTTTTGATGTTTCAGAAGTAGACATCGGTCTAGTAACAATGAAATTTTATTTTGAGGATCAAGATTTCAAAGAAAAGTTTGTTTGCTTAACACAAGAGTTAGAGACTAGTAATTTACTATGTACGCTTGAAAAAGAAGGATATAGGCACTTGGTGATTGTCTCGAAATTTCCTAAACAAAAAAAGAGAAAGTGGTTGTCAAAATCGTGGACACCGGGAATCATGTTTGCTGCAACTGTCGCAATGGTGTTAATTGATGGGTTTCACAAAACTGCAATGCTTAACACATTTTCACTCATTAAACCAATTGGCGACCCACTTGGAGTTGCAATTGTATATGCATGGGCATTGTTAGGAATCTTAGGAGTTCATGAGGCAGGACATCTAATAGCTGCAAAGTGGCATAAAATAAAGACAACATGGCCATACTTTATTCCAGGAATTCCAATTGTAGGAATCCCAACATTTGGTGCATTCATTCAATCAAGAAGTCTTACGGTAAATAGAGACATTTTATTTGATATTGCAGTAGCGGGTCCAATTGCAGGATTAGTGGTTGCAGTGATTGTTGTAATTTTTGGTGCATGGACATCACCTGTAATTGACAGTCAAATAGCAGAAGAACTCATGATGAATTCAACATTATTTCCTATGAATGAAAATTTGATCATGAAAGGTGCACTTGCACTCTTTGACAAGAATGGAGATGATGTTGAAGTGATAATGTCTCCAATAATGTTTGCAGCATGGCTTGGATTTTTAATTACATTTTTGAATTTACTACCTGCATGGCAGCTAGATGGAGGTCACATGTCAAGAGTAATTTTGGGACGAAAATGGCACAAGTATGCAACATATGCAAGTCTTGGCATTTTAGCATTACTGAACTATTGGATGATGGCAATTTTTATTTTAATTCTAAGTTCAAGAAGTAAAGATGCACGACCATTAGACGACATATCACCACTATCAAAGAATAGAAAAATTGTCTACATAGGAGTTATTGTTTTAGCGGTTTTGTGTGCACCACTGCCAATCTCAATTTTCCCGTAGTAAAGTACGTGCACCATCTTCTATAACCTGGACTTTTTGCCTTGGGCCTTGATTTTTTAAGATATAATCCATTGATTTTTTAATTCCATCTAGAGGAATCATACCAAGTTTCTTGATGTATAGTTCAGGCAAGATGGAAGTTATTGCAATTTGAGAATTTTTTTGAATCTCTGATAGATATAGGAGATTTTCCATTCCATCTTCGTACTTTGATGCGTTTTTGATTCTCTCAGGTGTAATACGACCATCAATTAATTTTTGAAATGTTTCAGACCCCAATCCAGCCATACATTCAGCAACCAGTATGATTAATCCCTGATTTTTTATTGATTTGTGAAAATTCCATACTGAATTTAATGAAGAAGATAATGTTTGGTTGCTTGCATCTCTTCCTGTACTAATTATCATTGTACGGAACTTTTCTTCAAAGGTTGCAGTTGATTTGAGAAGAGTTTGAGATATGGACGATGTTTTTGTTGGATGTCCAACCTGCAAGCCTGAAATTCCCTTTTTGTTTGCAGTAATCTCTATACATGAAACATCAAATGTATCTGTGAATTTTTTAGCATCATTCATTGATGGTGAATCTGTACCAGGATTTGGTGTATCACCAGAGCGATGTGAGAATGCCTCTAGCATTTTGTCTGCACCAAACTTGCGGAGTAATCTACTTGCAACCGTTTCATATCCAAATAGACCATCAAACTGTATTTCACCAAGGAACACTAGGTTTGAGTTTGACAGTTCTTGTTCTTCAAACTCGTTAATACTTACAGTATCAGGATTATTTGCTTTAATTAGAGGAAGATTTCTTTTGTCAACTAACAGTTTAGGTTTTGAAAATGATTTGATTTCACACTTTTCATAAATTTTACCAAGAATTTTTTGTATCGATATGCTATAATTTTGAATTACAATTTCAGTTGGTTTTGATAAATCAAGTGCTTCTAGATTTTCATTAATGACAGAATCATCTATTACTGGTTGCTCAAAATTGATTTGTTCATATAAATTTTCAGCCATTATATCTAGAACAACTTCATTTTTTCCATAGTTCAACCAAATTTCAGGCATGATTAATCATCAGAACGAACCAAAATAAATACATCGAGCCAAATTTTTTCTACCTAACATATATGAATAGAACAAACTAAATTTTCGTATGGAATTTGCTAAAGAATTTTCAGCATTTCTTTATGAAAAAAAGATTATCAGATTTGGAGATTTCACTTTAGCAAGCGGAAAAAAGAGCCCATATTACATTGATCTTAGACTAGTTCCAAGCTATCCAATTTACTATAGAAAAATGATCAAGGGATTACAAAATATGATTGCAGAAGATATTGGATTTGAAAACTTTCATTCACTAGTTTCTGTTCCAACAGGTGGATTAGTTGTTGCAGCATCACTTGCAACTGAAATTGTAAAACCACTCATCTATGTCAGAGATAAACCAAAAAAACATGGAACAGGAAAAGCAGTTGAAGGTGTAATTTGCCATGACATGAAACTGTTAATGATCGAAGATGTCGTAACAAGTGGCGGTTCTGTGATTAACGCAATTAAGACAATCAAAGAAGAAAAGATGACCATAACTGATGCATATGCAGTAGTTGATAGAATGGAGGGAGCAACAGAAGCATTACAAAATGAAGGTGTAAAACTACACAGTCTTTTAACAATTAATGAAATTGCTGAAAATCTATTTGCGCAAAAATTAATCTCACAAGACGTACTAAAACAGGTTCAAAACAGAATAAAGTAAAAGGGGCAGCTCAGTCAAATGCCTTTACATCATTAATCAGGTATAACTCTGATTCTTCATTGCAGCCAATTCAATAACAATTAGCTGGAATTAAAATTTTAGTGGGCCCGAAGGGCTTCGATCCCTTGGCTCCTCGGTTATGAGCCGAGTACTCTACTAGGCTGAGTTACGGGCCCTAGAAAAAAATAACTTCAACTGGATAAAAAGGGTTAGATTAGCAATAAGACTCGTAGCAACTATCTAATAATAGATTTTGTGCTGCAACAGACTTTTCGGCGGTTGTTAACATCACAGAGTCATCAATACGAGTATTGTTGATTATTTTCGCCCAGGATGCTGCGTGTCTAATGTCAGCAGTCATGTGTTCTTCAAAGTACTCTATTGCATCTTTGGTATCAATGCCGTAGAATTCTTTCAATCCTTCTAGTTTGGTTTGACTTACTTTAGGAATTTCTTTTTCAAATGCATACATTGCACATGCACCATTATCAAAGGAGTCCATTAATGAACCTAAATTAGATACTGCTCTTTTGGTTTTCTCAAGACCTTCATAGCCTTGTAGTTCTAATTCAGAGATTCCCATAGAACCTGCAAATTTTTCCCATAAAGGTATGTGCTCTGATTCTTCTTTCATGTTCTGGACTAACTCTTCTTTCATATCTGAAGTTGCATTATTTACCATTGGTTGTATGAATTGTGGGACTTGTTTCACTAGTTGGTAATACTCCTTAGAATAACCCTTGAGTGAATCTAGTTCCAGTTTTCCATCAGACCACATCTCATAAAATGGATGTTTTAGTAGACTTTTGTCTTCAATGATTTGATCGATTCGTTTGATTAGAGAGCCCATAAATCAGGTTCTTAGATTTAGGATAAAAAAGCTTGTGATTACAAAAAGTTTTATGGATTAAAAGAGCCAGAATTTTAAGCTCCTGTAGTGTAGTCCGGTCAAGCATTTGGGCCTTTCACGCCTGAGACACGGGTTCGAATCCCGTCGGGAGCATTCAATTCTAAAGTTTAATATGTTATTTCAGAAAATTTTGATTAGATAATTTTTGGACAGAAAAAATATAGAAATTAATCCACTTTTGGAAGTATACAGTAAATACATCGAAAAGATTAATTTTGCTTTGCAAAAAGAATTGGAACTATATTCTGAATCAGAATTTTGTGAGCCACTAAAATATGCATTAGATGGAGGAAAACGAATCAGACCGATAATTTCACTTTTAGCAGCAGAGTGTGTAGGACAAATTGATGAGAATGTCTATGCAGGTGCATGTGCAATTGAACTGCTCCACACAGAATCAGTCATACATGACGATATTATTGATAATGAAACTCAAAGAAGACATAAGGATCCATTTCACATTAAATATGGATACAATACAAGTGTTCTAACAGGAGACTTTGTTTTAGGATTAATTCTAAACATTTCTTCAAGATTAGATAAAGCAAGAGTTACAAAAGATTTGGCAACAGCTGCAATGCTCATGAGTGAGGGAGAAGTTTTAGAAGGAAAACTAGAAGAAAGTGAAGATGTTACCTTTGAAGATTACATCAAAGTAATGGATTACAAGACTGCAACTGCATTTGAGATGGCAGCCAAACTAGGAGCAGTGATTGGTGGAGGAAATGAAGAAGAGATTTCAGGATTAGCAGAATATGGAAGAAATATTGGAATTGCATATCAAATTAAAGATGATCTGATGGATTGGAAAAACGAAGATAAATTATTTAATTTACTAGTTAAGAAGAGTTCAGATCCTAGAGTTGTGTTCAATAAAATGGAAGAGTTGTTGAAATCTTATTCAGAAAAAGCTCTTGTAAGTCTAAGAAAAATAAAAGATTCTGATTCAAAACACAACTTGGAAGAATTAGTAAGTTTCACAGATTTTAAGGCATAGCTGTACTAATTGAAGGCGTAATCATTTCTACGAATTGTATTATTGGTTCTGGGTATACACCAATTGTCACCATGAATATTACAGAGAATATCATCACACCTACAATTGATGCAGGTTCTTTGACACGTTTTTCTGTCTCACCTTCAAAGTACATCTTTCGGATAATCCAACCATAGTATGCTAGCGATAATGCACTGTTCAATACTCCAGCTATTGCAAGCCATGGAGCCCACCAAACAACACTTGTTGCATCGATGGCAGAACCAAACAGCATAAGTTTACTCCAAAATCCATTAAGTGGCGGTACACCAGCTAAGGCAAGTAATGATATAACAAGACCAAATGCGGTGATTGGCATTTTTCTGCCAAGTCCCTTGATTTTATCTATGTGAGTAACTGCAAGAGTTGTAACAATTCCTGCAACTGCGATAAATGCTGCACCCTTCATTACAGCATGATTTAGAATGTGGAATAATGATGCCTGTAATCCTAATCCACTGAACGGTGCAAGTGAGATACCAATTAAGATGTAACCTGCATGACCAATACTAGAGTATGCAAGCATTCTTGTAAGATTCTTTTGCATTATTGCTGCAACGTTACCAATAGTCATGGTCATTATGGCAATGACACCCAACGCTAATGTCCAGTCAAGGTTTAGCGCCGCAGCACCCATAATTACAACTCTTAGCGCTGCTGCAAATCCTGCTTTTTTGGTTCCTGCAGCTAGTAATGCTGTGATTGGTGTTGGTGCGCCTTCGTATGTATCTGGTAACCACATGTGAAATGGGACAAGTCCCATTTTGAATCCAAATCCAGCAATGAACATTCCAATAGCAAGTAAGCCAAGTGGAAGCATGTCCGGAGATAGATTCGAGAATCCGTAAATGACATCACCAATGTTTGTGGAACCAGTGATTCCATATGCAAGTGAGATACCGTATATGATGATTCCAGAAGATAGTGCGCCAAACAAAAAGTACTTGATGGCAGCCTCATTTGATGAGGGATCTTTCTTGTTATATCCTGCAAGTATGTATGTTGGAATACTCATCAACTCCCATGCTACAAATAACATAACCAGGTCTGTTGAAAATGCAATTAAGACCATACCAATACTTGAAAGTAAAATTAATGAGAAGTAAATTGCAGGATTTGATCTCTTTCTCATGTAATTGAAAGAACCAGCAACTACCATTATTGATACAATAAGCATTGCAATTGCAAAGAAGGAACCAAATCCATCATCAACTAATACATCACTAGAAAAGATAGCGGCATCTGCAACAGAGTCTGTATAGAATCGGTAAATTACATAACCAAGAGATAGAAGTAATGCACCAAATGCAATTAATCCATAAAATGTTGAACTTCCACGTTCTTTTCTTACAACATTGATTACAGGAATTATCATTCCTGCGATACCAAGAATTACCATTATGATTATTGGAGTAGAAGTTAGTTCGATCATCATAAACACCTATAGTAATAATATCAGAACTATGAAAAGTAGTCCAGCTCCAAATATGTAAAGATACGATTGTGATACGCCTGTTTGTGTTCCTTGAACGACTCTAGCACTCCAACCTACAGCTTTCTCAAATCCAATGTTCATTCCAGTATCAATTGCTGTACGTTCAAAGTATCTCCAGATTCCACGTGCCATCCATAACGGTGCAACAACAAAGCCCCAATAAACAAAGGCATTGAGATACCATCTGTTCAAGAATAGTTTATGCATAGAGTAAAAAAAGATGTTAGAATTTACAAATTTGACAGGATCCACCCATCGTCTAATATAGAAGATGTATCCTAATCCAAATCCGGTTGCAAATGCAACTAATGATGCACCAAGTGCTACAGGATTAAGTCCTGAAAGGAATCCAGGTAAGACAGAGTCCTCTCCACCATAGTGAGATACGTGAATTCCAAAGGAATGTTCTAGATATTCACCAAATAGATGGTGTATTCCTTCTTCAGCAGATAATCCGATTAAACCAATTCCTATTGTCAGTACAGCAAGAATTCCGTATGGAATCCACATTGATTTTGGTGCTTCATGGATGTGGTGACCTTCACTTTCCATTTTTTCGATGTGTTTGCTGTTCTTTCCAAAGAATACCATTCCAATCATTCTTGTCGTATAGAATGCTGTAATGACTGCAGTCAAAACTGCGATAAGGAATAATGGCAATCCCCAAGAACTGTCAGATTCATAGACTGCTGCAAAGATTGCATCCTTACTCCAGAATCCTGTGGTGATAAATGGTGCACCCATTAATCCAAGACCTGCAGCCCACATGAACGCATACGTCTTTTTCATCTGTTTTTTCAGTCCACCCATATCCGTCATGAATCGAGAACCTACTGCATGCAGAAGCGAACCTGCTGCCATGAATAATGATGCTTTGAACATTGCGTGAGAGATTAAGTGGAAGAATCCAGCTGTGTAACCATCAACATATTGTTGTGATAAACCTGCAACACCAAGTGCCATCATCATGTAACCAATTTGTGAACCGGTAGAATATGCCAAAACTTTCTTAATTTCAGGATTGACCATTCCTTGAGTTGCAAGCAGTAATGCAGTGATTGCACCAACCCATGCAATAATTTCAAAGAACTGGTCTGCCAATATTCCTGCTGCAGCTAATGCAAATACAATTGGTCCAATTCTTGCAACCAAAAATACACCAGCCTTGACCATTGTTGCTGCATGAATTAATGCAGATACAGCGGTAGGACCAGTCATTGCTTCTAAGAGCCATTCGTTAAGTGGGAATTGTGCAGATTTACCCATTGCACCACCAAATAGTAAAATAAATGCAGGAACTAACAATCCTTGCGCAGACATTTCTACTGCCCAAGCAGTGTCAGCAACTAATTCTCTAAATCCAAATGTTCCAGCAAACATGAAAAGAAGTAACATTCCTGAAAGCATCATTACATCACCGACTTTGGTCATGATGAAAGCCTTCATTCCAGCGTGTGTTGGAGAGAAATATTCCATAATACCAAGTGCAGAACGACCTTCTTGTCCAACATGATCTTTTTTCTTATCATGATACCAAAAGCTGATCAAAGCATACGACGCAAGACCTACGCCTTCCCAACCAAAGAAAACCTGCAATAGATTATCAGAAAGTATGATTAGTTGCATGGAACCAATAAAGAACATCATCCAGAACCAGAATCTCGTAATGTCTTTGTCACCTTTCATGTAACCGGTACTGTAACATATGATAAGGAAGGAAATCCATCCCACCACATTTGCCATTATGATTGAAAGAGGATCAGCAAGGACACCTGCTTTGAGACCAATTGCATCAATCCACATAATTTGGTGATGAATCTCATGTGCTTCCAATGCCATTGGGAATAATGTTGCTGCAGAGATTGCACTCATTGCTGCAAATGCAACTGCAACTCTACCAGTAGATAATTTTGAGAATTTACCAACTGCAGGAATTATCATGGCTGCGGCAAATGGAAGTATCCAGATTAACCAGACATTTATTTCACTTACAGGAATTCCAAAGAAATCGTATGCCATTTACTATACCCCCATCACTCCTTGCATGTACGGCATGATGTGTCCTAGAAATATGTCAGGATAAATTCCAACGACAATAGTAAATCCTGCTAAAACCATCATTGGCGCAAGCATATACCAACTTCCGTCTTTTACATTTTGTAAATTTTCAGGTAATTTTCCAAAGAAAACTCGTTTTAGCATCCAAAGAATGTAAGACATTGTAAGTACAGTAGCAATCAAACCTAATGCAAACATGAGACTTCGTAAATCATTTCCTTCTTCTATTGCAGTTTCTAATGCACCATAGAAGACCATCCATTCGCCCATAAATCCGCTTGTTGGAGGAATGCCCATTATTGTTAATGCACCAATTACAGCACATACTGCAGTAATTGGCATTTTACTTGCAAGACCACCAAGTTTAGAGAAACTTCTTGTTCCAACTTGAACTATAATTACACCTGCTGTCATGAATAGAAGTCCTTTACCTAGACCGTGAGATATGTACATCATTTCTCCACCAGCTAAGCCATAAGTAGAAAATGAACCAATTGCAAATAGCAAGTAACCCATCTGACTGATACTAGAGTATGCAAGCATTCGTTTGAAATCATCTTGCATAAGCGCCATAGCACCACCATAGAACATTGTAACAACACCCCAAATGTTTAGCATTATTGAAATGTCACCATACGTTTGTGGCATGAATTCTACGATTAATCTGAATAATCCATATGCACCAATTCCAATCATTGCTGGGGAGAGTAGCGCACTGATTGGTGTTGGAGCTGCACTATGAGCATAAGGCAACCAAATATGGAATACAAATGCTGCAAGTTTTACACCCAATCCCAAGATTATGGCAACAGCAGATACCACCAGGATATCTGGATCAATTGCGGCTTCAGTAATATCTACAAAATCAAAGCTTCCAACACTTAGACCGATTGCTAGGAAACCAAGTAATAGAACAACTGCACCAACGTGAGTCCAGAATAGGAATTGTAAAGCAATTCTACGTCTATTTCCATCTCCATAGAAAGCAATTAGGAAAAATGATGGTATGAGCATAACTTCAAAAAATATGTAAAATTCAATGAGATTTGTAGATAAAACGGTTCCAAGCATTCCCATTGCAAAGACTAGGAACATTGCAAAGTATAGACCAGATTGACGGTTGACATATGTTTTTAGTGCAACAGATTCAACTACTGCAGTTGTCTGACCGTCGGTGGTTGTGTTTTGATGATAATGTTCTTTGAATAATTCTTCAAATTTGTGAACCATGTATGGTTTTGAATATAATGCAAGAACGGTACATAATATGTAAATGATGATTGCAAATGGAGTAGCAAGTCCATCAAGCAGGAAACCAAATTCGCCAAACATGGTAGTCCACGGATAATGTTCTTCGTATGTTCCACCTAGTGCTGCATTAATGAGTATGATAGAGCAGTATAGAAGTAGACCAAAGGTAAACCAGGTTGCATATGTAACACCGTAATTTCTTCCAATCAGGTATGCGACAGGAGACAGTAACAGTGGTAAAAATACCGCCTGTAAAAGTACAAATTCCATTAACCTTTCAAGCTCCTAAAGTCAGCAATATCAATATTTTTGTACATACGATATGCTACGATAATTAATGCAAGTCCTACTGCAACTTCTGCTGCAGCAATTGCAATTGAGAATAATGCCAGTGTTTGTCCACCGCTGTGTGGCATAAATCTGGCAAATGCAACTAGATTGAGGTTTGCAGCATTGACAATAATTTCAACTGCAAATAACATTCTGATTGCATTACGTTTTACTGATAAACCATAAATTCCAATACCTAACAAAGCAATGGATACTAATACGAATTCAATTAACTCATTGCTCATTTTCTACTGTATCCTCTCTTCTTGCTAGAACTAATGCACCCATGACAGAGCCTGCTAAAATTAATGCCATCAGGATTAATGCAGGCCAATAATATGTCAGAAAGTCGCCACCAATTTCTCTAAAGTCGACAGGATCAGAGTCGGTTGTAATTGTTTTAATTCCAGAATCCATAATGATTGCTCCTAATGCAAGAATTACAATTAACATTAAACCAATTCCAGCAAATTTTCTTTTCGGATCTTCAATTTTTTTGAATATGAGTTCTCTTTTTACAAGCATAACAGTGAATAAAATAAGAACAGCGATAGAACCAACGTAAACTGCTAATTGGAACATTGCAACAAATGTAGAATCTAACATTACATAGAAACCTGCAATACCACCAAGTGTTCCCATTAACGCAATTGAACCATAAACAAGTGAACGCATTTCAAGTGCTGCAATTGCAGAACCAATTGTTAGTATAGATATAGCTAAGAACAGAGCATCAGCCATGTCTGGCGCCCCGTTTATCAATAATTATTTCCGAATCTTGTTGAACTTGTGGTTTGACCTGTAGTTGTGCAGGTGTGTAAATTAAGCCCTCTTTGGTAAATGATGATAATTCATAGTCATTTGACATGTATAATGCATAAAATGGACATGCGTCAACACATAATCCACAAAAAACACATTTCCCATAGTCAATTTGTGGCATGATTGATTTCTTGTTTTGGTCCCAAGTATTAGGAACTTTTACCATTGCAATTGCTTCAGCAACACCTTCACATGCAATTGCGCATAATTGGCATCCCGTACAATGATCATGAAATAACATGTGTCTACCCTTTAGACCTGCAATAGCAACACCAGATGCTGGATCAAATTGATAACCATCTCCAACAAACTTCAATTTTTGTTCAGGATATCTCAAAGTGAAACGTTTTACTGCCAAATGTTTAATTCCAGAGTTTAATGCTTTGATAATTCCAGTTGCAGTTCCCATTACAAAATTCCTCCAGGTCCTATTACTCCAGCATACACTAATCCGAGTGCAATAAAGATGTTAACGAATGATAGACCAATTAGTTTGTACCAACCAATGTGTAACAACATATCAAGTCTGATTCTTGGGAATACACCTCTTGGTAGTAGTATAAAGAAAATTACTCCAACTGTTTTTAGTACAAACCAAATAACACCACTAACTAATAACTGCCCGCTAGTATACACTAGTTCACCTTGTTGCTGCATTACCCATTCATTTGGATCTTTATCAAGCAATGGTAAACCTGGTGTTGTAACAGTCAAGATTGGGTCACCAACATAGTTTGGAATTGGAATACCCTCAGTGATTAGTTCAACATCTAATGGAGGCCAAAATACAGGTCCTGTCCAACCACCTAAGAAAATTATTACAAATAATGCTGCAAATGCATAAAGTTTGAGATATGAACCCAATTGGACTAATCCATATATCATTCCAGAAAATTCAGTCAACCATCCTGCTACAATCTCACTTTCTGCCTCTGGAAGATCAAATGGAATTCTTTCCAATTCAGCTAACACAGTAATAAAGAAAACGATTGCACCAATTGGCATGAAAATAATCCAAGGGAAGCTACTTTGGGATTCAACAATTTCGCTGAGATTTAGAGTTCCAGTTAGAATTACAACTCCAAGAAGTGACAAAATAAGTGGAATTTCAAATGATACCATTTGGTGAAGTGCTCTAATTCCACCAATGAATGGAAACTTGCTGTTAGCAGACCATGCTGATAGAATTGTAATGATTGGAAAAAATCCAATTACTGCAAATACTGCTAGTAAACCAACATCCAAGTCTGCAACAACCCATCCACCAGGTGCAACAGGAATTAGTGCAACAAATGCTGCTGCTGTACCAACAAACAATACGGGTGCTGCCCAGAATAACGGTTTGTCAGCCTTTGCAGGAATTATAATTTCTTTTGAGATTAATTTCAGACCATCCGCTACTAGTTGTAAAATACCCTCAATTTTTCCACAGTAAAATGGACCCACACGAAGTTGTAGTTTTGCCAACATCTTTCTCTCAACAAAAATTGTTCCAGCAGCTATCAATGCTGCAAATCCAAATCCTGGAAATGCTGCAATTCTAAATAAATCAGAATAAAGAAGTGCTTTGATTAATGGTATCTGCATTGTCGGGTTAAATAACCAAGTAAATGCTAAGTAAGCAGTTAAAAGTTGACCATTTATTACAGGTAATGGAATAAGAAAGAGTGCAATTTGAATTGTAGGAATTCCTGCAAGCGTTACAAGTGTTAAAATCCAAAATGCATTATCAAAAATTCCTTTTAGAAAATATCCAAGACGGAATTTTGGTGCAATAACAGACATTTATCGGTCAGCCTCCACCGGCCAATAGTTTAGACTCCAATAAACTGCTGGCATGTTTCCAAGTTTTTCACCTTTTAGTAAGTATGGTAATGCAATTAGATTTCTGAAAGAACTGACACTAAGTTTTAGACGATATGGTTCAGGTTTCTCTCTTGAAATAATGTGACAACCTGCAGAACCTCTTCCGCTTTCTACTCTATGATAAACTTCATCATTTCTGCCTTTTGGATTTGGTTTGAGTTTTTTTCTAATAGAACCTGATTTTGGCATTTTCTCTAATGCTTGTCTAATAATATTACAACTTTCTAACATATCAAGCCAAGGAATTTTAGAACGTGCATAAGAGTCACCTTCTTTTAGTACATTGGTATGTACATCAAGCTCATCATAAACATCGTATGGTTCTTTGATTCTTAGATCATAGTCAACACCGCTTGCACGAAGAACTGAGCCTGTTGTTCCTAAACGAATTGCATCTTCTCTAGACAACACTCCAGTGTCTTCTGTTCGTGCTTTTAGAATCGGATTATCATAAAAGATATCAGCATATTCTTTGATACGTTTTTCAAAGTAATTTACTTGACGTAAACATACATCTTCAAAGTTTGCAGGAACATCATTTCTAACACCACCTGGGATAAAGTATGCATGTGTTACTCTAGCACCAGTAATTTTTTCCATTAAATCAATTAAAAGTTCTCTATCGCCTGTAGGCCACATAAACATTGTAGAGTGTCCAAGAAATATTCCATAAATTGCAAGCCAATATTGAATATAGATACATCTGTTAAGTTCTGCTGCAATAACACGAACATATTTTGCACGTTCTGGAACTTCAATTCCTACCAAATCTTCAACACCTAAGATGTAAGGATACAAAATATTACAAGAATCATGGATTACTGGTCTTTCTAGATGAGGTATGTTTGTAATGTAGTTTCTAGATTCAGCCATTTTTTCTTCACCACGATGAACATAACCAGGATCAGGATCTGCATCAACAATATAATCACCATCAATTTTTACAATGATTCTCATGTGTCCAGAACCAGGATGTTGTGGACCTACATTGAGTGTCATAATTCTATCATCTACATTTTCTACTTGTAGACCAGGAGGCATTTTCTTAGTTGGAATTACTTGTTCAGCCATTTTATCGTCCTCTATTCTTAAAGTCCTTTCTTAGTGGAGGTAGATCTGCCCAATCTTCTGGCAGTAGTAAACGTCGATTATCAGGATGGCCTTCAAAGTAAACTCCAAGCATTTCAAATATTTCACGCTCATGAAATTCAACACTGTAAAACATATCTCTCAAACTTTGTAATTTTGTAGAATCATTTCCAGGATTAGGATTTTCCTCACGTGGAACTCGTGTTGCAAGTGCTAAGACTTGTTTTGAATAAGTAGGATCTGTGTAAGAACCTAAATGATATATGACTCCAATTTCTTTGTCTTCAGGAAAATCAACACCAGTAACAGATTCTGCATGATCAAAAGGAGTATTATCTTTGATAAATTTTGCAACTTCAGCAATTTTTTCTTTTTTTACATTTACTCTAGTTCTATTTTCTTTAATGTATTCAACTTCAACATCATCAGAGAATTGATTTGTAATTTGATCAACGTAAGATTTTTCAAAAGCAGGTACAGGTGGTTTGGTTTTTTCTGGCGGTGCAGCTTTTGGAGGAGGTATTTCTTTTGGAGGCGGCGTAGTTTCAGATGTACTCATAATTTTTTACCTATCTAGCCTTCATCCTTTTGATTTTTTCTTGCAACAACATGCATCCTTGAATCAAGGTTTCAGGTCTAGGAGGGCAACCAGGAACGTAAACATCAACTGGAAGAATTCCGTCAATGCCAGGCAACACATTGTATGAATCAAAGTACAGACCACCAGTAATTGCACATGCACCCATGGCAATTACATATTTTGGTTCCGGCATTTGATCATAGACTAATCTAAGTCTTGGTGCCATTTTTCGTGTAATTGTTCCTTGTACTACGACAAGATCACACTGTCGTAATGATCCAAAAGCTTCGATGATACCGAATCTTTCTACGTCGTATCTTGGACTCGATGCTGCTCCAAACTCAACACTACAACATGCTGTTTCAATGTGTACTGGCCATAACGACCACAATCTGCCCCAGTTGATTGCCATTCCTAATGGCTTATCAATTGCTTTGTACAAAATGTCGCCAAGTTTTCCAACAAACACATTTGCATTTTGTGGTGTTAAGAGTTCTTTTAGCAACTTAGTCCCTCACCTTGATATCTGTAACTAGTATTTAGAATTACCATATGTCTTTCCTCTTTGATTGGTATAATGCGTATGCCATTGCAGCAAACATAATTGCTAAGAAGGCAATAATCGGTAAAGTTGCAGTTCGTGGAAGGTCTAAAAGAGAGCTACCCCAAGCATACAAGAAAATTGCCATGACATCAAAAATAACAAACATTAGCACATAAGCATAATATTGCATCATGAAATGAGTACGACCAGCACCTGAGGGGACTTGACCACATTCCATAGGGAGTGTCTTTACAGGGTTTGGTTGTTTCTTATTTTCAGGAGATATCATTCTAGATACCAAAAGAGCAGGTGCCATTGCGGCACATGCAAAACCAAACATGAGTACTACATTACTATATGATGCTACACTTTCTCCAACCAACTTAAACCGACTCCCTTCGGTCAAAATATAAAGCTATAGAGAATTTTTTAGATCAAAATTTGGTTTTTACAAAGTCATCTAAATTGATATACAACAATAAATGAGAATTCTTATGGCAGTCAACGTTGGAGATCAAGCACCAAAATTTGAGCTAGTTGATGTAGATCTAAAATTCAGATCTTTAGATGAATTCAAAGGAAAAAAAGTTGTCATCTCTTTTTTCGTTGCAGCAAGTTCACCAGTGTGTGAAGTTGAACTTTGTACATTCAGAGATTCATTAAATGATATTTCAAAGTTAGGTGCACAGGTAATTGCAATTAGTAATGACGGACCATTTGCAAATAAGGCATTTGCAGAAAAAAATAATTATAATTTTCCAGTACTAGGAGATTATACAAGTAAAACAATCAAAAATTATGACGTACTACTACAAGATTTGTTACACATTAAAGATTACAATGCTGCAAAGCGTTCAGTTTTCATTTTAGATGAAGAACATAGAATAATTTGGAAGTGGGTTTCAGAAGATCCATTAAAAGAACCAGATTACAGTGAAATTATGAATGTTTTAAAATCAAACTAATTATTCAATTTCAGCAATAATATCATTTTTGTTTACAGAATTTCCTTCTTTAATTTTAATTGTTTTTACAACACCATCTTTGTGAGATTTTACTGTAACTTGCATCTTCATTGATTCTAAGACACAAACAACATCACCTTTCTTTACTTCAGAACCTTCGCCTGCATTTATTGATACAACTTTTCCAGGTATTTGGCTATACAAATTCAATTGTACATTTCCAGTTTCAGATCCACCAGAATTTTTGTAAACAATTTCATCTAGATGAGAGTTCATGTTTACTGCAAGTTCAGAACCATCAATGACAAATTTCATTTCAGAAGTTTTATTTTCAATATATCTCACAGTGTGAAATTTATTGTCAAGAACAAATTCCATAACACCAGAATTAATATTTAAAATTTTGATAATATGTTCAGAATTTTTAATTTTTACACGATATTCATCTTGAGAAATTTTTTCAATTATTTCTGCATCTACGATTTCATCAGAGTCTTGTACTTTGTATTTCATCTATGCACCATCCATCTTATTTTTCCAGTTTTGATTTACTGAATTTTGTGATTGGATTTTACTTTTGTAAAATTCAGAGTACATTAAAGCAGAGGCTATAGCAGGAATTTGTTTATCTTTTCTATCTTGCGTAAGATCTTTTTCTAATCTATCAATCATTTCAAATCTTTTCAAAAAGTCAGTTGATAACTGGCCATTCTTGTATTCTTCAGAGTTTAGAATTGTTTTGTATAATGGAATTGATGTTTCAACACCTTGGATGTAAAAGTCATCTAACGCATTAAGCATTCTTAGTCTTGATTCATCAAATGTTTGTCCCCATGTAACCAGTTTTGCCATCAACGAATCATAAAATGCTGAAACTGTTGCACCAGAATACAAATACGTGTCACACCTTACACCAGGTCCAGAAGGTATTGTTACCGTAGGAACAGGTCCGGTTGATGGTGCAAAGTCTAAGAATGTATCTTCAGCATTAATTCTACATTCAATTGCATAACCATTCATTTTGAGTTCAGATTGTTTAAATGGAATTGGTTCGCCATTTGCAATATCTAACTGTAATTTTACAAGATCCAAACCAGAAACAAATTCGGTGATAGGATGTTCTACTTGTAATCTAGCATTAATTTCAATAAAATAAAATTCACCATTATCTGCTCTTAGAAACTCGGCAGTTCCCAAATTAGTATAATCAACTGCATGTGCAGCATTTACAACTAAATCTCCAATTCTTACTCGAGTTTCCTCATCCATGATTGGAGAAGGAGTTTGTTCGATTAGTTTTTGGTTACGTCGCTGAATAGAACATTCTCTTTCAAATATATGAACAGCATTACCCTGATTATCTCGAGCAAATTGATATTCAATATGACGAGTTTTTTCTAAGAATTTTTCTACAATGATTGCAGATTTTCCTACAGCGGAAATAGATTCACCAGTTACAGATTTAAAACCTTCATGTAATTCTTTATCATTGGTGACAATTCTAATTCCACGACCACCACCACCATAGACAGATTTTAGCATTACAGGATAACCAATATCATTTGCAATTTTTTCTGCATCAGCAGCATCTTTTACTAAACCTGGACTTCCAGGAACTGTTGGAACTTTTGCTTCAAGCATTGCAGCTTTACAACGCATCTTATCACCACAAAGATCCATTGATTTTCCAGATGGTCCAATAAAGTTAATTTTATTTTTTTCACATAGTTCTGCAAATTCAGAGTTTTCAGACAGAAAACCATAACCTGGATGTATTGCATCAGCACCAGACGATAAAATAACATCAAGAATTTTCTCTTGATTTAGGTAACTTTTTGCAGGTGCTGCATCTCCAATATGATATGCTTCGGTTGCATTTTTGACATGCATTGAATTTCTATCTTCATTAGAATATACAGCAACGGTTTTGATTCCTAAAGCCTTACATGTTTTCATCACACGTATTGCAATTTCTCCTCTATTAGCAACTAGTACTTTTTCAATCATATTACTCACAGATTGATATTTCCATGTTTTCGAGGAAGTTGTTTTTCACGTTTGTTACTGAGCATTTCCAATGCTTTGATAAGCATTGGTCTAGTCTCTGCAGGATCAATTACAGCATCTATTGTTCCATTTGAAGCAGCAACGTAAGGATTTGCAAATTTTGTGGTAAATTCATGAACTAATTTCTTTTTTAATTCATCAGGATTATCAGAACTTGCTAATTCTTTTCTATTCATAATTTTTACAGCACCCTCAGATCCAAGAACAGCAATTTGTGCAGTTGGCCATGCGTAATTTACATCAGTTCCTAGATTCTTACTTGACATTGCAATGTATGCACCACCATAAGCTTTTCCAATAACAACAGTAATTTTTGGAACAGTAGCTTCACAATAAGAATATAGTAATTTACTTCCATGACGAATTATTCCGTTATGTTCTTGATTTGAACCTGGCATGTAACCTGGAGTATCAACTAAAGTAATTAGCGGTATACCATAACAATCACAGAAACGAATGAAACGTGACGCTTTGTTTGATGAATCAATGTCTAATGCACCTGCCAAAAACATTGGTTGATTTGCAATAATTCCTACAGTCTTACCATTCATTCTACCAAAACCAACAACAATATTTTGTGCAAATAGTTCATGGATTTCAAAGAATTTATTATCATCTAAGATTGAAAGAATAATTTCTTTCATATCATATGGTTGTAAAGCATCATTGGGTAGAATATTTATTAAATTATTATCTAGCCTGTTAGGATCATCAGATGTTGTAACAGAAGGTGGAGCTTCAGAATTATTTTGTGGAATGTAAGAAAGTAGTGTTTTGATATAATCCATACAGTCATATTCATTTTTTGCTACAAAGTGTGCAACACCACTTTTTGTTCCATGAGTTATCGCACCGCCAAGTTCTTCAGATGATATTTCTTCTCCAAGAACCGTTTTAACGACATCAGGACCAGTTACAAACATAGTTCCAACTTTTTCAACCATTATGACAAAATCAGTCATTGCAGGAGAGTAAACAGCACCACCGGCAGAAGGACCAATACTTGCAGTAATTTGTGGAACTACACCAGATGCTAATTGATTATGATAGAAAATATCTGCAAAACCATCAAGACTTAAGATTCCTTCTTGAATTCTTGCACCACCAGAATCAGCAATTCCAACTATCGGGCACCCATTTCTAATAGCATGATCCATTAATTTAGTAATTTTTTTAGCTCCCATCTGACTTAATGTTCCACCTAAAACAGTGAAATCATAAGCAAAAACATAGATCTGACGACCATTTATTTTTCCATAACCACCGACTACACCATCAGTGAAGAATTTCTTTTTCTGCATATCATAATCATGATAGTGATGTGTAGTCATTGCATCAAGTTCAACAAATGATCCATCATCACAGAGTAAATCGATACGTTCTCTGGCAGTCAGTTTGCCCTTTTCATGTTGTTCCTTAATTCTATCCTGACCACCACCTTGAAGTGAGGTTTTTTTATTATTCAGATATTCATTTATCTTATCAGAATGCATGTCCGCGATTTCTTATTTCATATATCATATATTAATTTAAGTCAAGTAAAACAAAAATCGCTAATTTTTAAGATTCAATAATGAAAATTTGATTTTAAGAGATTTTTGGTATGTTTCATAGGCGTTTCCAAGTCCTTCACATTTTTTACATATGCATAATTGAGAAACAACTGAACGATCACAATCATCTTGAAATTCACACTGCGAGCATCCAGCAGTGCCACCACATATCAAACAGTTGAGATCTTCAGTTTCAACACATTTTTCATGTTTAACTCCAAGACCTTTTGACCAGAGGCCAATCTCGTTGATATTGATTTTTTCATTACATACTAAACATGTGCCATCAAATTTCATTGTAATTTTTCGCCAGCTCATTTTAACAGTTCAATCTCCTTTTCAATTAATTCATCATACGTTTCTTCAAATTCAAGTTCAATAGAATCATTTTTCTTCAATGATAAAATTAATGGGAAAAAGAATGTTGCAAAGGTACTATTTGACACATGAAGTTTTTTAGATAGTGTTGAAGTAAGTTCTTTGATTTTTGCTCCATCCCATCTTAATCTATTCAACAATGGCCAAGAGAGATTATACTGAGTGTATCTAGCAGAAGAATTTTTTTCATAAAGTGATAGTAAAATTGAATCAAGGTATCTTAACAGTCTCCAATTTTGTGTTTTCATTATTTTTCCATAAAGTAAATCAGCTTCCGAGACAATTTCTAATGCTATAGACATTTTAACTGAAGATAAATTACTAGTAATAATACTTGAATAAAATGCGTTAATTTTTTCTCTAGGATCAATTCTTAAAGAAAATAAAACAACTCTTGCCTCTTCAAGTGACTGTGATTTGAAAAATGCATTTAATCCATCCTCAATGTTTAGAGATTCAAATGATTTTTCAGTATTAGGTTCAAATCCAGTAACTAATGCTTGTGCAGAGTTTATCATAGAACGAATATCACCTTTTGAATCAGTAATTAGTTTTATTAATCTACCAGGATTGATTTTCGCTTTTTCTTTTTCTAAAATCATATCAAGATATAGTTTAAGAAATCTAGGCGATAGAGGACTAATCTGTAAAGTTTTTACAACTTTTTTTATTTTTTTCATTTTATCAGAAGAACCATAATTACCAGCAAGTACGATTGGAACTGTTGGTTCTTTTAATATATCAATTAGAGCTTCAACTCCTCCAAAATCAGAGCGTCCATGAATTCCATCTACTTCATCGATGAAAATCATAGGTTCACCAAAAACAGTTTGATTTCCAAGTACAGGAGTTAGTATTTCTTGAATATTTTTTTTATTTCGAACATCACTTGCGTTAAGACTAATCATGTCATAACCAAATTGTTTTCCTGCAAGAAAACACATAGTTGTTTTTCCAATTCCAGGAGGACCAATCAATAATAATGGTTTTGTTCCTTTTTTCCATTTTCCAAACCATTCAACAAATTGTTTTCTAGCATCTTCATTTCCAACCATATCAAAAATATTTTGAGGTCGGTATTTTTCGGACCACATCATTTGCATCACTTATGAGGAAGGTTTTGGGCCAAATCTGACCAAATATTTTGCTCTTGTAGTTTTTTATACCAAAATAGATTATAATGTTCAACTGTTAGGAACAAAAATTCTAAGAATTTTCGGTGTGAGAAACTATCTGGAAGTTTTTCAAGAGCAGCTCTAGCATCGTTTAGATATGATTCACTGTGATTCATGGTCTCTTCAAATCCACTTTTTACATCATTCATTTTTAGAGAATAGAAAAGTGGCCATGATGGTATTTTTACTGCTTTGTCTCTAATGCTGTCTTCAATTTCATTTCCACATCCTACAGATTCTGCTGCTTTTGCCATTCCAGTGTAGAAAATATCAGCTAATGGTGCACGGTTTAGTGCCATGTTTCGACCAGCTGTACCCATAATAGAACGATATTTCTTGTAACTCTCAACTAATTCTTCTTTTGTAATTGATGTAGGTTTATCTTTTAATTTTGTATCCAAGTATTGCCCAATTCTTGCCTGCTTAAATCCTTCTTCAAACTCGTTTAGAACATCCTCACCACCTTTTGAAATTTTTTCTCTTGCAAGTTTTAGAATATAGGGGTTCATTAGTTTGTAATCATCCAGATATTCCAAATCCTCATCTTTGTCTACAATTCTATCCATTGGTTCACTAAGATCTATTGCAATTATGTGACCATCTACAATATCCTCTCGCATGTTAGTACTTGGATCATCTTTGAAGTAATCAGTTGATGCATCAAAAAGACCATTAAATACAGGAAATGTCATTTTCACAAAATTTGAGTTTAGAATTCTTAGAACTCTATCATGTAAAGTGTCAAAGTCTTTTAGTTTAGATTTGATAGGATCTATTTTTGAAGCATTTAGAATAATTTCTGTTGAACCAACTTCTTCTGCAAATTTTTGCTGTGTTGTGTTAGGAGATTCATCAGAATTTATTTGATCAAATAGGTTTTTTGCAAATCTCTTAGCGAATTCTGGAAATGTGTTTTCTGCTTCTTCTTTATAGTGGTTGAATTGTTTGAATCCTTTTGATTTGAATAGACCTTGTTTTATGATTTGTTTTCCAGGTTTAGTTCCCATTAATGCACTTTTACTGAAAATTGATTCGTCTTTTCCACTCACAAATGATTGTTAACAAATTGCTATTTATGCCTTAAAAGATCTAATTACATTCTTCTAAACTCTGCAGCACCTTTTTCTGTAATTTTCAGTTGTATTGATTTTCCAAACGGACCACTTTTTTCTACAGGCCTCATTAGACCTTTTTTCTCAAGATCTTGAAGAATGGTATCAAGATTGTTTGTTGATATGTTTCCTTTCTTCTGAAGTTCTTCAAATTTTGATATGTTAGTCATCAATAGACCAAGTACAATTTTTTCTTTAGACCAATTTTTTGTTGAAAACTCTTCTTTACGTGGAGATTCTCTGAAATTATCAGAAGAAGAAGTTTCTCTGAAATTATCAGAAGAAGAAGTTTCTTGGAAGAAATTTCTACGTGGAGTTTCAGGACGAGCAGATATGTTTTCTTTAAGACCAGCGCGTTTCAATAATCTAGGGATTATTCTAGCAAGTGGTATGATCAGGAATATGAGCAAATAGATCCAAGAGTAATTTTCCTCCATGTCATATGACTATTATTCGAAATTAATAATGTATGTGTTGAGTTTCTATTGAGGTTGTGAGAAAACACGATATTCGCCAATGGTGGAATTACATTTGTGACAAGTGTATTGACCTCTCTCAATTAAGATTAATCCATTAGCAACCTCTTCGTTTGGTTTTTCTTCTATCTGAAAAGCAGTTGGTCCATCAAACTCAGAGTTACATGTTTTACAGAAATGTTTTAACATTTTTGCGGCATCAAGTTTTTCAAGTGATGCTAAGAAGTGTTTGTCCATGTTTGGTACAAGTTTTGATTTTTTGACTTCATAATCAGTTAGTTCTGTGTTAATCCAACCACCTGAACCTTGTAATTCTGTTGCTGTCATAATTGTTGGATTTCAAGCATGAATAAAGAGGTTTTTAAAGTAAATGGAAAAATTATTCAATTAAATTATACACAAATTTGAAAATCATGATGGAAACAAATCAGGTTCTCAAGGAAGCATCAAGAAGAATTTATGAGGCTGTAAAAGACATGGCAGGAACAGAAAAAGCCGCCGGTGATTTTGGGAGAGGTGCAGGGGGGGATATTTCTAGAAATATCGACATTACTGCAGAGACCATCGTTTTAGATTATCTAAAGGAAATTAATTTTGAGTGCGTAGTTTTAGGAGAAGAATGTGGTCGTGTAGAATTGTCAGATAACCCGAAAGGGTTCATCATCATGGATGCAATTGATGGTTCTGCAAATGCGGTTAGAGGCGTACCATTTTTTTGTTCATCATTAGCATTTGCAACAGAAAATAGACTCAGTTCTATAACCGATGGAGTGATTACAAATCTTTCAACAGGTGAAATGTATTCTGCTTCACAAGGAAAGGGTTCATTTCTAGATGACAAACAAATTTCAGTTTACAAAGGTACACCATTATACAAAATAGTCGGAGTTAATGCTTCAGGTGCATCAGAAGAAATAATGAAGAAATTACAACCTGTTTTTGAAAACTACAGTCACACAAGACATTTTGGTGCAAATGCATTGGAGATGGCAATGTTTGCACAAGGTTTGATGGATGTTTTTATCGATTTAAGAGATAAAATTAGAATTCAAGATATTGCTGCAGGATATATAATTGTCAAAGAAGCAGGGGGTTTGCTTTTGGATTCAGAATTTAACTCTCTTGATGCAGATTTAAGCTATGATACAAGAGTTTCTTTTGTTGCAGCTGCTAATCAGGAAATTTTAGATGAGATACTTCCAAGAGAAAAATAAATTTTATCCGTATGATTCGTATTTGACTTCAAATGTTCCATCTTTATGTGGATTATCCCTATTTACAAATCCTCTATCAGCGACATAATCCATTACACCATCAATTGTTCCTTGATAGCCACAAATGTAGAGTCGAGTATTTTCAGGGGTTACTTTTTCTCCAACTAATTTATCTAATGGAGAAGCTCCTTGTTCATTTTCTTTGAAAAATGATTCAACTCTTCCTACGTGACCATTCCATGATCTGTTGTAGAATTCTTTTGGTCTACTAATTGCCGCCCTATATTTGAAATTCCATTTGTCAGGTCCTTTATCTAAACTTTCATTTTCAAAGTCAGTTAGAAGACGTTTGTAACTTAGTTCATCAACATAACTTGCACCGTGTAAAATTACGAGTTGTCTTTTATCATTAGTATCATGAAAATGATGTGCAAATGCAATGAATGGTGCAAGACCGGTTCCACCACCCACACAAACGACTCTTCTATTATCAGGTTGACCATTAGGAAGTTTTTTCTCAATTATCAAGTCTTCACCAGTTGGATCACCAAGTAATACTTCATCTCCAACACTAAGATAGAATAATTCAGTGGTTACACGCCCAGGTAATGGTTTTCTTACCCATCTAATTACAAACTCAAAATAATCTCGATTTTCAGCATGTGATGCAATGGAATATGCACGTTTAACAATTTTATTTTCAGCAGCTACTGGTAAACCAATAGTTAGCCATTGTCCAGTTCGGAACTTTGGCATACCATTTATTGGAACTAGGCGAATAATTACTAGATCTTCTTTTAATAATTCAGTATAAATGATCTTTGCTTTTGTATCAGCCATGTGATGAAAGTTTCTTAATTTAGATAAATGTATTTCCCTTCAAAAATTGACAGTGTTATTTATATTTAGAAAATTTTTGAGTTAAAATTAGTAACATGACAAAAATAATATGCAGAGATTACGGATTTGAATGCTCATTCGAGATAGAGGGCAAGGTAGAACACGTGATCGACGAATATAGAAAACATAGTGATGAAGAACATGGAATTGAATATTCTGTAGAGACACTAACCCAAGTAATTCTAAGACAGCAAGGTTGATCGTAAAAAATTAAACTCTTTTCATTGAAGCAGATAAGATTGGTAATTGTATATCAATAATTTTTTCAACAGCAGGTACAATATCAGATATTGATTTTGCATTTTCTTCATAAATTTCTGCAACCTGATCTCTGAATAATAATTTTAGTCTAGGCAACTCCATGATAGTTTCTTCTACAGCTCTTGGCTCAGATATATCTAAGATTAGAGTTCCTTTTTTCTTTTCTTGCATGACAAGTTTGATTCGTTCAAGATTAATTAAGAAATAATCAGCAGTAGTAGCAACTATGACAATATCAAATTTATCAAATCCTGAAAGTACATCAACAAACTCCATTGGAGTACCGCATAAAAGCTGAGAGAAGTTTGTGGAACGTTCCATAGTTTTACTAGTAACTGTAAATGAGATTTGTTTTTGCGCTAACGCTTTTGCAACCATAGCTGCAGATTCACCTGTTCCGATGAGCAATATCTTCTTTTTTGCATCTAATCCAACTTTTTCTTCTACCAAGTTTAATGCAACATCGCCTAACGATAGAACTTCTTTACTGATTTCAGTTGAATCTCTAATAGAATTAGCAAGTCGTATTACACTATCAAATAATTTATTAAGAATTTTTCCAGAGGAGCCAGATTTTTTTGCAATTTCTAGTGACTTTCTGATTTCATCATAAACGTCTTGTTTTCCAACAACTATAGAATCTAATCCACAAGCTAATCGTAAAAGATGAAGGTAAACATCATCGTCTTTGAAGACTTCCAAAGTTTGATCAAAATGATCAATATCAATTTGCTCTATGCCAGAATTTTGTTTCCATGTTTCTTTAATTTTATTAATTATCAGACTTTTTCCTTCAGGTTTTCTTGCATCAGCAGAATCATCTGTTTCAAGATTACTAACAGTAAATATTTCAACTCTACTTGAAGTTTGAATAATAATACATTCTTCAACACCAGGAATTTTTTTAAAAGCATTTGTTGCTACGTTTACATCTTTAAATGCAAATCTAGCAAGAGAATGATAAGGTACATTTTTGAAAGTGACTCTTGCATTTAAAACATCAAATTTAAGTTTGTCCATATTATACCACCAAAATTAATTTAATCTTTTCTTCCACCTTTTGCAGTTCTAAAAACATTCATTCCAAGATAATAATTTTGATGTAATGAATCTAAATATGCAAGGTTTTGTTCAACTTGTGTAATATCATCAGGCAATGCATCAGGGTCATTTCTAAGATTATTTAGTTTCGCTTGTAGTTCATCACCAAGAACAGTTATTCCATTTTCATAGTTAGAAGTTCCTCCATAACGTTCGTCTAAAATATTTTGAGGATTGTATTCAGGTGTAGTATCTTCATAATTGAGAGCTTTTCGTGTAATGGCATCTTTTTCATCTTCAGATAAAATTGGTTTTGGAAATCTATCTACCTTATCTAAGAAAAATTCAGGCTCGCCCATTTCTCTTCTAAATATTATCTCAGTTGTTCTATTGGTTGTAAAGTCAGGTCCTTTCGATGCTTCAGCTTTTACTTCTTCAGCAATTGATTTGAACTCTTCTTCAGATGCTTTTTTTGCAGCTTCTTTCAATTCTTTGGCTTTTGCAATTGCAGCTTCTGCTGCAGCCTCTGCTTCTTCTGCTTTCTTTATTGCTTTTTCTGCATCATTAGATGCCTTGATAGATTTTTGACCATCTTGCATTTTTGATTCTGCAGTTGCGTTTGGAGAATCGTTTAATTTAGAATCTTTTTCGTCGTCAGACATCAGTTTTTCACTGACCTTGCCCGGATTTTAAGATTATTGTACAAGTAAACAAAAGGTTCTGCGATCAGTTAATTTTTAATTTAAAAAGAAATGGCGCCCTCGGCGGGATTCGAACCCGCGTCTCAGCCGTGACAGGGCCGAATTCTAGACCGGGCTATACTACAAGGGCAGTATTTACAAGAAAAATAACTGCTTGTTTTAAAGTTTCCATTTTGATTTTAGATTGGTAAAAGACTAAATTGTACAATAATGAAAAAACTCGCATGGGTCTATGGCGCAGCCAGGTAGCGCATCGCCCTTTTAAGGCGACTGTCGTGGGTTCGAATCCCACTAGACCCGCATTATTTTGTAAGTGTTTTAACTCGTTTTTCTAATAATGACAATACTTTTTTCACATTATCATTTTGTGTTTTGATAGATTTTTTTAGAGTTACAATTTTTTTATTTCTTTGTACGATCATTCGTGTTTGTTCTAAGGTGCCAGAAGATCCTTTTGATTTTCTCTGTTTAAGAGATGATGAGACGGTAGTTTTTTGGATTAATTCAAAAAGTTCCCTTGGTTTAATTTCCTTAATTTGAAGAGATTCAATTTCATCTAATTCTAGATCAGAAAGTAATTTTTTTGAATTGTGTGATAATTGAACTAAATTTCCAACTATGTTGTGTGCTGTACGGAAGGGTATTTTTTCAAGAACTAGATTTTCAGCCAGATCTAATGCAACCAGAAATCCTTCTTCTGTTGCTTTTTGCATTTTTTCCTGATTAACTGCGAGATCAGATAGCATTGATTTGATAATAATTAATGCAGTGATTGATATTTTTGATGTTGACCAGATTGAGGATTTGATTTGTTGTAAATCTCTACTATAACCCGAAGGTAAACCTTTGATGGTAGTTAAGATAGAAGTCAAATAACCTATAACCTGAGATGTTTTTCCTCGTGTAAGTTCTAAAATATCAGGATTTTTCTTTTGTGGCATCACACTTGATGGAGATGTAAAATCATCAGAAAGTTCTATGAATGAAAATTCAGCTGAAGACCAAATGATAAAGTCTTCAGACAATCTACTTAAGTTTGTCATCATGATTGCAGAGTTTGCAACATATTCTACTACAAAGTCACGTGTACTTGTTGCATCAATTGAATTTTCTACAAGAGATGCAAATCCAAGCATTTTTGCAGTACTGTCTCTATCAATAGGAAGACTGGTTCCACCTACAGGACCTGCACCTAATGGACTTTGATTAACACGTGCATATAATGACATGAATCTATCTAAATCACGCAACAGTGAATCAGCATAGGATAGCAAGTAATGTGAAAATACTCCAACCTGAGCTTGTTGAAGATGTGTGTATAGTGGCATTATTGTTTTAGTATTTTCTTGTGCTTTTTTTAGCAAAGTGGAAATTGTTTCAATCAGACATTGTAATAATATGTTAATGTCGTCACGAATTTTTAGTCGAATATCAAGTGCTACTTGATCATTTCGTGAACGAGCAGTATGCATTTTTCCACCACTTTCAATTCCAGTTTTTTTGATAACCAAAGATTCTATCAATTCATGGATATCTTCAGGTTCAAAATCAGGTTGAGAGATATTTCCGCCCTTTAGTTCTTCTAATGCGGTTAGGATTTTTTTTACTTCGATTTTTGATAATAGTTTATTTTCATATAACATGATAACATGGGCTTCACTTCCAATAATGTCATAAAATGCAATATCAGAATCATCTTTTATGGATGAGACATAGCTTAATGTAATATCATCAAGATCTTTTTTTAATCGAGAACGATACATAATCATGGATTCAAAATCGCTATATATAGCAACTACGGATTTAATTCAATGACACAAGATGTGAAACAGCTACGAGTGAAAATTTTTGATGAATTATCACGAATTGTGGATCCTGAAATAAACACAACAATTACAGAATTAGAATTAATTGACGAGGTAGACATCAATGATACAAATGTCAAAGTTGATTTACATTTAACAAGTCCATTTTGCCCAGCAGTTTTTGGATTTAAAATCTGTCAAGATATTCATGATAATTTATTGAGCATAAAGGGAATTGATACTGTGAAAGTTAATGTCTCAAACCACTTTATGGCGGAACAGATTAACAATCAAGTAAATAATAGTCCAAATCCTCACAAAAAAAAGATTAATCTCTAATTCCTAAAAGATATCCTCTCAAAAGTTGAATTCCCATTGCAGGATCAACTCCTTTTGGACAAACCTGACTACATGAACCAGCAAAATGACATCGCCAAATTCCATGGGATTCATCTATAATTTTGAGTCGTTTGTTTTTGCCTTTGTCACGGTCATCAGCAATGTATCTGTAAGCCTGTGCCAATGCTTGAGGACCAACAAATGATTTATCCATCGCCATAGTTGGACATGCTGAATTACATAAACCACATTTGATACAATTTGAAAATTGAATATACTTTTCAACATTTTTAGGACTTTGTAAGAATTCTCTTACACCACTCTCAGCATCAATTTCAGAATCTTCTCTAATAACATATGGCATTATTTTTTTATGATTGTTTATCATTCGATCAAAGTTGACAACCAAATCTCGAACTACAGGATAGTTATCCATTGGTTCTACAGTTACAGTGTCAGAATCTAATTCAGATATTTTTGTGAAACACGCTAAACCGAGTTTTCCATTGATTTTCATACCACAAGAACCACATGATGCTTGTCTACACGAATAACGAATTCCAACAGAATGATCAAGATATGATTTAACATCCAATAGAGAATCTAGAACAGTTGTCCATTTTTCAATTGGAACAACAAACTCATCAAATTTCTCATCAGAGTTTACATTTGGATTACTTCGTTTAATTTTTAATTTTACAGACTTTGTAGAAGAGACTACTGTTTGAGATAGTTCGTTTGATAATTTAGGATGAATTGTTACCATTATACCATCCCCATGCTTGTCATAATTATAGTTCGTGAACCATATGTAATTAGTCCTGCCATTGCTGCAAGACATCCATATGTCACAACTTTTTCATATGTTGGACCTTGATTCATTTCTAATAGAATTACTCTCAAGCCATTAAATCCATGAACAGAAATTAAAATTAATAATAATTCAAGTAACAAAGCATAACCAACACTTTCATAATTTGCAATTACATTTTCATATTGTAATGATTCGTGAAAGTCCTGAGTTAGTCTCATCATTATGTGTATAACCGTTAAGAACAGTGCACCTATGGCAGTGCCATAGTGTATTTTCATTATGATGCTTTCTCTTAATACCATCATGTGAACATCACCGCCATTCCATACCACATTGCAAGAGCTGCCATACCTAGTGTTGCATAGATACACGCTTTACCTTTCATGTTAATTGATTGAGGCTTGTATGGATAATCAGGCCTTTCAGCTTTTCCAATACCATAACCCATTTGTGCAATCAACAATCTAATTCCGTTTCCAGTATGAAAAACACACATTCCAATTACTAACGCTAAGAATAAGTGACCTTCAGTTGTTTGAGTCATTTCTAATGACTTGTCCCAAACTGCTTTTCCATCTAAGATGTGACTTGTTTCATAAATATGACCAATGAAATATGCCAATAGTCCAAGACCTGTTAATCGCATCAAAAGCCATGCTAATCTTTCAATACCAAATTTTCCAATTTTACCAGGATGAAGCCATCCCTTCAGTCCTTCTCTTGCACCAGTTTCTCGTTCCATCAGTATTTTCTCTCCACAGGTTTGTATTTAGTTATAGTAACAGGATGCTTCTTCATAATTGGTTCGTTTGGATTATAATAAGCCAGTGTGTGATGTAGGAAATTTACATCATCACGAGTTTGGAAATCAGTTCTAGCATGAGCCCCACGAGATTCTTTTCTGTTTAAAGCACCTAATAGGACTACTTCAGCCACACGGAACATAGAATCCAACTCCAGCACATTTTGGAAGTTTGTGTTATATTCTTTTGCAGAATCATCGACATGTTTCCAAGTTTTTTGTTTTAGTTCACGAATCTTTTTGAGACCTTCAGCCAAATCATTATGATTTCTATAGACATATGCTTTTGCGTTAAGAGTTTCTGCAACTTCTTGTTTTACTTCATATGGATTTACAACACCACGTCCACGGAATATTCCATCAAAAATTCGAGTTTCTTCGGCAGATACTAAATGAGTAGGAAATTGTGCAGAAGAATGTTCTTTTTCAATATAATCAACAGCCAAGGTACCAGTAATTTTTCCCCAAACAAGACATTCAGAAGTAGAGTTTGCACCAAGACGATTTGCTCCATGAACACTATTACATGCAACTTCTCCTGCAGCCCAAACTCCTTGAAGTTCAGCTGCACCGTCAATGTTTGTATGAATTCCACCCATCATGTAATGACAGACTGGTCTAACATCAATTGGTTCATCAGCAGGATCAATTCCTGAGAATTTGATTGAAATTTCTCTAATGCCACCTAATTTGGCTCTAATTTTTTCATCACCTAAATGTCGTAAGTCTAGTTTCATACAATCTTCTCCAGTTTCATGTTTGAATCCACGACCTTCATTAATCTCAGTCATAATAGAACGTGAAACAATATCACGTGGAGCTAGTTCCATTTTTCCAGCTGCATAATTTTTCATAAATCGGTCACCATTTTTGTTTAGTAAATAACCACCTTCACCTCGTGCACCTTCAGTAATTAAAATTCCAGAAGGTAAGATTCCAGTAGGATGGAATTGTACAAACTCCATATCCTTTAATCCCATTCCTGCACGATAAGCCATATCTAAGCCATCAGGTGTTGAGGACAATGCATATGTAGAATAACTAAAAATTCTTCCTGCACCACCAGTTGCAATTATGAGTGCTTTACCTTTTATTGTGTAAAATGTTCCAGAGGATGTTTCTATTGCAGTAATTCCACAAAATTGTTTTCCATCATGAATGATTGATGTGACATACCATTCATTTAGAAATTCAATATTATCAAATTTTTGACAAGTATCGTATAAAGTCTGCATTTCAAAAAATCCAACTTTGTCAATAGCATAACTTGCACGTGCAAAACTATATCCACCAAAATTACGTTGATCAATTTTTCCATTTTCTTGTCTGGACCAAGGCATTCCCCAGTGTTCTAGTTGAAAAATTTCATTTGGAATCATATGACATAATTTTTCAGCTGTATCTTGGTCTGCTAAAAAGTCACTTCCTTTTACAGTATCATAAATGTGCGATTCTATAGTATCACCTTTGTCTTCTTGTATTACAGCAGCAGTTCCTCCTTCTGCAGATACCGAATGAGAACGCATGACTTGTGTTTTTGCGATAACTCCAATCTTGATTTTTTGATTCTTCTTTGCAGCTTCGATAGCAGCACGTAATCCTGCCAAACCAGAACCTGCAATAATTAGATCAAATTCAAGTGAATCCGTCATTAATGAATAAAATCATAAGAGGTTACTTATGTATTGTAACAAAAATCAGCGGAACGAATAATTAATATATATCGCTAGCGATATCACTAGTGATGTTTGAAGAGTGGGTTCAGAGAGTTGGAAGTGCAGTGCCAAGAGGATTTTCAAGATATTACATCTTAAAGCAATTACAAAAAATGCCACATACAGGAAAGGAGATTATTAATTCTGCAGTTGAAGAAAGCGACGGTAAGTGGAAACCTTCTCCAGGACTGATTTATCCATTATTAGGTAGGCTGTTGGATGAAGGTTTGATTGAAGAAACCGAAGACGGAAAATATCAGATTACAGATAAAGGAAAAACAACCTCCGAAGATTTAGAGTCATTTAACAAAAATATGAAAAAGCAGATAGACACAGTGATGCGAATGACCAATATTGGAAAATTTATGGCAATGGACGTTTTAGAGAGAGTCACCATTTTAGGTAATTTGTTGAGCTCAAATGTACGTAGTATGACAAATCATGAAATTGAGAAATACACAAAATTTTTAGAATCAGAATTAAAGAAAATTAAAGAAAGGGATTCCAAGAAATAGACTTCAGGCTAATCATAAATAAAACAAGATTAGATAGATTATATGAAAAAACTTCGTAAACTGATTAATGATAAATCAAAACCATTGGTAGTTCCAGGAGTTTATGATGCCATAGGAGCAAAGATTGCTCAAAAAGTAGGATTTGAAGCAATGTTTCAAACAGGTTATGGTACATCTGCCACATTGTTAGGAATGCCAGATTATGGATTTATTGGATTATCAGAAACAACAGACAATGCCAGACGTATAGCAAATGCAATATCAGTACCTCTAATTGTAGATGCAGATACAGGTTATGGTAACGCACTAACTGTAAAAAAATTACTTCGAGATTTACAAGTTGCAGGAGCATCAGGAATATTTCTTGAAGATCAAAAATGGCCAAAAAGATGTGGACATATGAAAGGAAAAGAAGTTGTTCAAAAAGAAGAATATGCAGAGAAATTAGCAGCTGCAATAGATGCAAAAGAGGATAAAGATTTCATCATAGTAGCAAGAACAGATGCCAGAGCTACAGAAGGATTAGATGGCGCGATCGAGAGAGGCAAGTATTACAAAAAAATTGGTGCAGATTTAATTTTTGTCGAAGCTCCAAAATCAATTGAAGAGATGAAAAAAATTGGTAAATCGATAAACGCCCCATTAGTTGCAAATATGATTGAAGGAGGTGCAACCCCAATTAGTTCAACAAAGACATTACATAAAATGGGATTTCAACTAATACTATATCCATTATCTATATTGTATGCAAATACATTTGCGACAATGAAAATACTAAAGGAGCTAAAAGATAAAGGTACCACCACAAGGCTCAAAAAAGATTTAGTTAATTTTGATCAGTTTAACGATATTGTGGAATTATCAAAATTTAGAAAATTAGAGAGTAAATATTCAAAATAAAAAAAGAAAATCTAGTAAAGAGATTATTGAATAGATCTCTTTACTTCAATATCTATTGTGGAAACATTTCGTGTCTTACCGTCTAGTGACTCTAAACTTTCAGAGCCTATGGATATATTTCCAATACTATATCCGGAGTTTTCGGTCTTTCTTGAAATTATTTGTGCAACATCTACGGCTCTACCGATACTCATTCCTCGAGCTTTGATGCTGACAGAAGGCAATGTGGCCAATTGGATTAATGTTGAAGTGACGTAAGCCATGATTGGTTTCTTACCTATGAATACAGTGTCTCGTTTTTCGGCTGACATGCGAGTAAATTATTACAAGGATAATTTAAATCAAGATAGGATGGATGCCAAGGAAATTTTAAGATCACTCAAAAATCATAATTTAAGGAAAAACGTTGTATCAAATTTAACCAAAAATAACGATCCAGACATTATTCAAGAAATGATGAAATTATTTGATGATGATGATATTGAGATTAGAGGAGAAGTATTCAGTACTTTATTTCTTAATCAAAATGACATTTTAAAAGATTTGATTTTAGGATTAAAACATGAAAGTAAAAATGTACGAGCATATGTGACGTTAGTTTTAGCAAACAGGAATGAGAAAAATGCAATTAAAGAGATTAGAAAATTAACTAATGATCCAAGCGGTCTGGTAAGAACCTGCGCATATGGAGCATTAGGACATTTAGAAGCAAAAGAATCAGCCAAAGAACTACATCGTGGTGTTTTTGATTCAAATTTAGAGGCAGTGAAAAGTGCAGCATATGCATTGACAAGAATTGGTGAGAAAATTTTGGATAAAGAAATAGAAGAGTTACATAAATTGGATGAATTGGAATGTGAGAAAATTTTAAAATTTTTTAATTAAATGGTGGACCGAAAGGGATTTGAACCCTTGACCCCACGCATGCCATGCGCGTATTCTACCAGGCTGAACTATCGGCCCATGAATCTAAATGATTCGTTTTCTTAAAAAATTACCAACATTTAACTTAATTTGAGTTAGGCTAATCTAACAGAAGACATTTAAACATAAATTCTTATTTTAAGAAATGGTTCAAGATAATAAAGCAAAATTAACTTATACACAATTACTAAAAGAGGATCTTTGCATATTCCGTCTTGTACCAGAGGATGGAGTTATTCCAGATTACAAAGCGGGTCAATTTTTAACAATTGGAATGCCAGTACCAAAAGAAGATAATAAAATTGTAAGACGCGCATATTCAATCGCATCACATCCAGAAAATAAAAAATTTTTTGAATTTGTAATTAGATGGGTAAGAAAACCATTTCCAGGAAGATTAACAACAGAATTATTTAATGCTAAAGAAGGTTCAGACGTAAGTTGGATTAAACCATTAGGTCATCTAACAATTAATGATGAATTACCAAATGGTGATCCAGATACCAGAAGAATTGTATGTGTAGGAGGAGGAACAGGCTTGGCGCCATTTGTGAGTTTTGCTCAACATCTTCATGATATTGGAGATAAACGTGAACTTGTCGTTTTACATGGAGCCAGTTACGTAGATGAATTAAGTTACAAGCAACTACTTACTGATTTAGAAAATGAAAGTTTAGACAGAGGTACGAATAAGTGGAATTTCAAGTATAGAGCAGCAATTAGTAGACCACAAGAATGGTTTAATCGTGCATGGACTGGTCAAACAGGAAGAGTAGAACAATTTTTAAGATCAAAATCTGGAGAAAAATCACCATTAGAAGAATTAGTTGGTGAAAAAATTACAAAAGACAACACCATGTTTTACATCTGCGGATGGCAAGGAACAATTGACGGTACATTAGACTATCTTGGAAGTAATGAATTTGTTACAGAGAGACATAAACGAGAAGATGGCAGTTATGAAGTCAAATTCGAATCTTACGGATAACGAAAACATCTGTAGAACAATTCAGTTATTAAAATACAAGATAAACAGCAAATTATTATGACAATTGCAATTTACTTGGCACATTTGAATCCAGTTACAAATGCACATGCAGAGATCATCAGAGATTTATCAAAAATAGACAAGGTAGTAGTCATGCCGGTTAGATTTCTAAATGGAAAAAAAGAAATTAACAGTAAAAGCTTTCCATTTACCTTTGAACTTAGAAAAAAAATGCTAGAATCAGTTTTTGGAAACTCAATAACGGTTTCATCAAATTATACATTTCATGCACCATTCAAGAAATATTTTCCTCCACTTGTTTCCAAAGGTTCATGGAGATTAAGAAAAGAGATTTTGAGTGAAATTAAAGGGAATTACTACACATACACAGGAGACAAAGCAGAAGGAATAATGTTGAGGTTATACAGATTGAAACCAAAAGTGGGTCAAAGAAAAAAACTTTCTGCAACATCGGTAAAAAATGAGATGTATGAATCAGTTTTAGGAGGAAAAAAAAAGTGGGAAAAACAAGTTCCAGAATCAGTGGCATTAATTATTAACGAAAATTGGGATATTATTGAGAAATTTGCCTCATCAGAAGATAATACAACTAGAGTATTAGGTATGAAATTCCCAAGAGAAGGTTATGCCTAGTTATAAAATAAATATACAAAATTCTAGAATTTTTTGTGAGTTCCATATATGAATTAATTTGGTTTGATGGAAAATTTGTAAAACATAGCAATGCAAAGATTCCAGTAACAACTCATGCAATTCATTATGGTACATCAATTTTTGAAGGAATTAGAGCATATTGGAATGGAGAAAAATTAAATATATTCAGATTAGATGAGCATGTCACAAGATTTAGAAATTCAGGGAAATTTTATGATATTACATTAAGATTTTCAAACAAGGAAATTAAAGATGCAGTGATTAATTTATGTAAAAAAAATAAGATTAGAACTTCATGCTATATCAGGCCATTTTATTTTGTTGGACAATATGGAATTAATCTACATGTAACAAAAAAGGCACCAACACATGCAGTTGTTTTTTGTTTTCCATTTGGAGACCTGTTTAATAAAAATGGAATTACAGCATGTATTTCAAAATGGAGGAAGTTTAATGACAGTTCAACTCCCACACAAGCAAAAATGGGAGGAAATTATCTAAATTCAATTCTAGCAACACAGGATGCGAAAAAAAGAAAATTCGATGAAGCAATTCTATTGGATAAAAATGATAAAGTTAGCGAGGCGCCTGGAGAAAATATATTTATTATAAAAAATAATACATTGATTACACCTCCACTTTCATCATCAGCGTTAGATGGGATAACAAGGAAATCAATTTTAGAATTTACAAAAAGTATGAAAGTTAAAACAAAAATTAAAGAGATTACAAAAGATGAATTAAAAAAAGCAGACGAAGTATTCCTGACCGGTACAGCCGCAGAAATAACACCTGTAATTAAAATTGAATCTAAGAAAATTGGAGATGGAAATGTTGGAAGTATGACAAAAAAAGTTATGGATGCATACACACAGATAGTAATGAATAATAACAAAAAATTTTCTAAATGGTTAACAAACGTGTATTAAAAATGAAAGTAATTCAAATTGGAACAGGCGGATGGGGTAAAAATCATTGTAGAGTTTTATCAGAATTTGGTGTATTATCAGCTATTTGTGATATGAATTATGAAAGAGCAAAAGAGTTTGGAGAAAAATATAACGTCAATTACTACAAAACATTAGATGAGTTATTCAAAAATGAAGAGTTTGATGCGGCATTAATTTGTACACCTACATCAACACATTCAGAATTGGCATCACAGTTAATTGAAAAAAAGAAACATGTTTTTGTAGAAAAACCAATGACATATCTTTCAGAAGATGGTGAAAAGTTAGTAGAGGAAGCTAGAAAGAATAAAGTCATTCTGACATGTGGATATATTGAAAGATTTAATCCTGCAGTAGCTCATGTTAAAGATTATTTGAAATCAAAGAAATTTGGAGATTTGATTAGATTAGAATTTTATCGTGAACACCGAATGCCTCTACACATAAAAGATGTTGGAATAATTTACGATACAAGTGTACACGATATAGATACAGCAATGTGGCTTTTTGATGAAACACCACAAGTCGTATTTGCAAAATCAGGTCAGATTAATCACGAATATGAAGATTTTGCAACAATAATGCTTGGTTTCAAAGATAACAGAATAGCTACAATTTCTTCAAATTGGATCACTCCAACCAGAGTGAGAAACTTTAATGCAGTGTGTACAGATGGGAGAATTTTTTCAGATTTCATTACACAGGAAATAAGAATTGAAACCGACAAGGGGACCGAAACTCCATCTAATCAGAAGGAAGAACCATTATCTTTAGAGATTAGGAATTTTCTTGATGCGATTGAGAGTAAAAATGACCTAAGAGTAAAACCAGAGCATGCCGTAAATGTGACAAGAATTGCAGAAGCAGCTCTTTTATCTAGCCAAAAAGGGATTCCAATTTATCTAGATATAAAATGAAAAAGAAACTCTTAGACATTTTGGCATGCCCAATGTGCAAAAATCATCCATTGGAGTTACTAGAGATTAAATCTAAAGAGGAGGAGGTGCAAGAAGGAGCAATTTATTGTACTTCGTGTAAAAGACATTTTCTTATAATTGAAGAAATACCGATAATGCTTCCTGATGAATTAAGAGACAAGAAACAAGAAGATGATTTTCTTAGAAAAAATAAAGGCTCACTTCCAGAAAAGATAACTAAACAAGGAAAACCTTGGCACTTGTGATAGAATTGGTAGAAAATTTTATTTCTGAAAAAGCAAAAATTGGAGAAAATGTGAAAATATGGCATTTTGCATATGTTGGAGATAATACAGAAATTGGAAATAATGTAAAAATTGGTTCACTTACTCATGTTGACTATGATGTTAAGATTGGAAATAATACAATGATTGAAGGACTAGTTTACATTCCACCATTATCAAGAATTGGCAATAATGTTTTCATCGGGCCTTCAGTCTCATTGACAAATGATCCATTTCCTCCAAGTGAAAAATTAATTGGAGTTACAATAAATGATAATGCAATAATTGGTAGTAGAGCGGTAATCAAAGCAGGAGTAACTATTGGAGAAAATAGCGTAGTTGCAATGGGTTCAGTAGTAATAAAAGATGTGCCACCAAATACAGTTGTTGGAGGTGTTCCTGCAAAAGAAATGTATTCAAAAGAAGAATATGATAAAAAACAACTAGATTGGAAAAATTCTAACTAATTCTTGGATTCTGTTACAGGAGTAATTGCCATTCCAGCAAGTAGTTTATCAATTTCATAAATTGCCAGTTTATCACGACCTAATAGATTGAATTTTTGCAAAACATTTTCAAATTTTTGCTCTTCTTCTATCTGTTCATTTACAAAGAATTGTAAGAATGTAAACGAGTTATGATCTTTATCTTTTTGAGCTAGGTCAACCATGTGGTTTATTGATTTTGTTACACCTTGTTCATTAGTTAATGCAGTTTTACATATTTCTTCTAAAGATTTGTAAGTTTTAGGTGGTTGTTTAACTGCAGGAATTGTCGCACCTGAACCTTGACCATTTAGAAAATTTACAAATTTTAACATGTGTAAATGTTCTTCTTCAGCTTGCGTATAGAAAAATGCAGCCGAACCATCATATCCAGTTATTTCACACCATGAAGCTGCAGAAAGATATGCATAAGAAGCATTTGCTTCCATAGCAATTTGATCATTTAGTGCTTTGACTAAAGCTGTCGATATTTTCATAGTGTACATTGTTCTCAATACTTAAAATACCTCTCGAAAATTACCCTTACCTAATTACGCTAAGCTAATTGCAAAAGTTCTAAATTGAACCTAAATTATGAAATCATATGTTCGATAACGCATTGATGGAAAAATTTGAACAAGAGGTATGGTCCAAAGTTCCACATAGAGAAGAAAAAGACGGTAAAGTGAAGATTGTTAATGTCACACCGTTGATAGATCTTACAAATGATCTTAAAGAATGTGCAAAGATAGTATATGGTGTAGATATTAGTAACAAAAATTTCAAAATTTATGGCAAATTTGATTGTACATTACTCACAGGTTCAATCAAAGTAAGACCAGCTGTTAACATAATTCATG